>JBMTXX010000032.1:0-20306 GCA_049453935.1 Rubrivivax sp. | reverse complement strand
GCCGCCCATCTGGTACATGCCTGCCTCGAAGCTCACGCGCGTGCGCGTGCTGGCCTTCTCGAAGATCATCGCCAGCGTCCGGTCGACCAGTGGCTGGTAGCGCTCGTAGTTCTTGAACCGCTTCTTCAGCAGGCGCGTGCGCTCGAAGAGGTAGGCGTATTCCTCGGCCCGGAAATCCTTGAACTGCAGGTAGTGCTTCATCAACGAGTCTCCCGGCCTCACGGCGTGGCCTCCGCGAGGAAGTCCTTGACCAGCGGACACAGCCGCGCCACGACCTCGTCAACCTCCTCGGCGCTGATGACCAGAGGTGGCACGAGCCGGATGGTGCGGTCGGCCGTGACGCTGATCAGCAGCCCCGCCTGGAGCGCGCGCGTCATCAGCACGCCGCAGGGGCGGTCGAGTTCGACACCCAGCATCAGGCCGGCGCCGCGGATCTCCCTGACGCCCGGCAGCGCGGCCAGTTCGCGCTCGAGGCCGCTGCGCAATCGATGCCCCATGGCGGCGACGTGCGCGAGCAGGCCGTTCTCGCGCATGATGCGCAGCGTCTCGACACCGGCACGCATGGCCAGCGGGTTGCCGCCGAAGGTCGTGCCGTGGTTGCCAGGGCCCAGCACGCCGGTGGCCCGGGGGCCGGTGACGACGGCGCCGACGGGCACGCCCGAACCCAGGCCCTTGGCCAGGGGCATGACGTCAGGCAGGACGTCGGCCCACTGGTGCGCGAACCACTTGCCTGTGCGTCCGATGCCGCACTGGACCTCGTCGAGCATCAGCAGCCAGCCGCGCTCGTCGCACAGCTTGCGCAGGCCGCGCAGGTAGTCCCACCGGGCCGGGTTGACGCCGCCTTCGCCCTGGATGGTCTCCAGGAACACCGCGACCACGTTCGGGTTGTCCCGCGCCACGGACTCGATCGCCGACAGGTCGTTCAGCGGTACGCGCACGAAGCCCTCGACCAGCGGCTCGAAGCCCTTCTGCACCTTCGGGTTGCCGGTGGCCGACAGCGTGGCGATCGAGCGGCCGTGGAAGGCGTTCTCGTAGACGATGACCTCGGGGCGTTCGATGCCACGGTCATGGCCGTACTTGCGCGCGATCTTCAGCGCCGCCTCGTTGGCCTCCAGGCCGGTGGAGCAGAAGAACACGCTGTCCAGGCCCGACAACTCGCACAGCGTCGCGGCGAGCTGCTCCTGCAAGGGGATCTCGTAATAGTTGCAGCAGTGGATGACCTTGGCGACCTGGTCCTGCAGGGCGGCCACCAGCGCCGGATGGGCATGCCCGAGCGTGTTGACGGCGATGCCCGCCAGCGCGTCGAGATACTCGCGGCCTTCGGTGTCCCAGACCCGGCAGCCTCGGCCGTGCGATACCGCCATCGGCAGTCGGCCATAGGTGTTCATCACGTGCGGCATCGGCCGGGTGACGGCGGGGTGGGCGGCGGCATTCATCTCGCGCTGACTCCTGAGGTGGAAAGAACAAGGGCCGGGGTGCCCTTCGGCACACCAGCGGCCTGAGGCGATTCTAGGAGCGCGACGCGCGAGGGTCCACGACCCAGGTGTGTCAGCCCGGCGCCAGCGCGCTGAGCGATGCTCGGCCGATGCTGCGACGCAACATCACAGGGGGCACAATGGATCTCGAGGCCGTTGCCCGTCCAGTCGCGGCAGCCGTGCACGCATGAACCCCAAGCCCCAGCAGCAGATCTTCATCCAGGGCATCACCCGTGATGGCAAAGCCTTTCGACCCAGCGACTGGGCCGAAAGATTGGCGGGTGCGATGGCCTCGTTCCGGCCTGGCGGCGGGCGTGGGGGACCGATGGCGCACATCGGTTATTCCCCGTACTGCTTCCCGCAGGTGGTCGATGGCGTCAAGTGCGTGATCGTCAGCGAGGCGCTGCGCGATCTCGAGCCCATGGCCTGGGATTTCGTGATGAACTTCGCGCGCGACAATGACCTGCGTGTCGTTGAAGCCTGCTGGCTCCCTGAGCCCGGGAGGGCTCTACGCCTGTGAGCGCGTCGCCGGTCCGTGCCGGACCGGCGGTGTGGACCGGGCAGTCCCGGCCCTGTCAGGTCAGGCGGCTGCCGGAGCGGCAGCGACCACCAGTGACTTGATCTTCGCGGCCAGACGGCTCTTGTGACGTGCGGCCTTGTTCTTGTGGAAGATGCCCTTGTCGGCCACCGAGTCGATGACCGGTTGCCCGTTCTTGAACAGCTCCGCTGCCTTGGCCGGATCCCCCGACGCGACTGCCTTCTGGATGTTCTTCACCACCGTGCGGTATTGCGAGCGGAGTGCCGAATTGTGGGCATTCAGCTTGACATCCTGACGGGCGCGCTTGCGACCCGATGCGATGCGGACAGTTCTCTTTTTGGCTTTGGATGAGGTGGCCATGGGCTTGCGCGTGAAACTTGACGGAGTATGGGCGAACTGGTCCGACGGCAAGCGTCAGGCCAAAAGCCGCGGAGTATACCAAGCACGAAGCGAACGACCGGACCGGGTGCGAATGTTCGCCCGGACGGCCCGGAGGCGGTGCTCCGTGTATGCAGGGTTCCCGCACATGCCCTGTCGAGTGCGTTTGCGGTCGAGGTGGCCTCCCGTACACTGGTCCGATCCGTCCATACGGCCCGCGGCCTTCCTGAGATGAACCTTTTGAAGGCGGCCTCGACCGTCTCGCTGCTCACGCTGGTGTCGCGCATCACCGGGCTGGTGCGCGAGCAGATCATGGCCGCTGCCTTCGGTGCCAGCGCCGTGACCGACGCCTTCAACGTCGCGTTCCGCATTCCGAACCTCTTGCGCCGGCTGTTCGCCGAAGGCGCTTTCTCGCAGGCTTTCGTGCCGATGCTGGCGCAGGTGCGCCAGTCCCAGGGCGACGCGCCCACGCGTGACCTGGTCGATGCCGTCGCCACCGTGTTGTGCTGGGCTTTGCTGGTCACGGCGGCGGTCGGGATCGTGGGCGCCCCCTTGCTGGTGTGGGCGATGGCCGCCGGTCTGCCTGCCCTCGACGAGGCCGTGCTGCTGACGCGGCTGATGTTTCCCTACATCGTGTGCATGTCGCTGGTGGCCATGGCCGCGGGCATCCTGAACACCTGGCGGCGCTTTGCGGTGCCGGCGGCCACGCCTGTGCTGCTCAATCTCGCCTGGATCGCCGCGGCGCTGTGGGGCGCGCCCTGGTTCGCCTCTCAGGGCATCGAGCCGATCCGCGCGGTGGCCGCGGGCGTGATGCTCGGTGGGGTGATGCAACTCGCGGTGCAGGTGCCGGCATTGCGGCGCATCGGCATGATGCCGCGCATCGGCATGTCCCCTGGCGCCTTGCGCAGGGCGTGGGCGCACGACGGCGTGCGCCGCATCCTGCGCCTGATGGGGCCGGCCGTTCTCGGCGTGTCGGTGGCGCAGTTGTCTCTGCTGATCAACACCCAGATCGCGTCGCACCTGGCGGTCGGCTCGGTGTCTTGGTTGGTGTACGCCGACCGCCTGATGGAGTTCCCCACCGCGCTGCTGGGAGTGGCCCTGGGCGTGGTGCTGCTGCCGCAGTTGTCCGCCGCCAAGGCCCAGGACGATCCGCAGGCCTACTCCGACCTGCTGGACTGGGGATTGCGCCTGGTCGTGCTGCTGGCCTTGCCTTGCGCGCTGGCGCTGCTGTTGATCCCGCACGCGCTGGTGTCGGTGCTTTACCACTACGGGCGTTTTTCCCCGGCTGACGTCGCGCAGACCGTCGACGCGCTGCGCGGCTACGGCGTGGGATTGATCGGCTTGATCGCCGTGAAGGTGCTGGCGCCAGGCTTTTACGCGCGCCAGGACATTCGCACGCCGGTGCGCATCGCCATCGTCGTGCTGGTCGTCACGCAGGCGATGAACCTGGTGTTCGTCCCTTGGCTGGGCCACGACGGGCTCGCGCTGTCGATCGGCCTGGGTGGCTTGCTGAACGCGGCCTGGCTCATGGTCGGCTTGCGTCGGCGTGGGCTCTGGCAGCCGGCGCGTGGCTGGGCCCGCTTCCTGGCGCAGGTCGGTGCCGGCTGTGCCGTGCTGGGTGCCGGGCTGGCGGTGGTGGCGGGCGCGGTGCCTTGGGTCGGCCTCCAGGCCAGCCCCCTGTGGCGTGCAGGAGCCCTGTGCGGCGTGGTGCTCGCGGCTGCAGTGCTCTATCTCGGCACCCTGCACCTGTGCGGGCTGCGGGTGCGCGCCTTAGCCCGCCGAGTGCGTTGACCGGATCCGGCACCGCCCGATCGCCCATCTGTGCCGGGCCCCTGCACTAGACTGCGCGGCATGAGGACTTCGATCTCTACGGGAGCGCGCGCGTGCTGCCGCTGACCGCGCCGACCCGGCTCGACTATTTTGCTTCGCTCGTGGCGCAGGACGAGGGCTTGCCCCTGCTCGAAGCGGCGGTCGCGGTCGGACAGGATGGCGACCCAGGTCTCGACCCGCAGTCGGTGCTGGTGCAGATCGACACCCTCGGGCGCCGGCTGCGCCGCCGCATCCCGGCGGATGCGGCGCCACTGCAGAGGCTGCGGTTCCTCAACCGCTACTTCTTCGACGAACTGGCGTTCGGCGGCAATGTCAACGACTACTACGACCCTGCCAACAGCCTGATCCATCGGGTGCTCGACACGCGCCGTGGGATCCCCATCACGCTGGCCGTGCTCTACATGGAACTGGCCGGGCATGCAGGCCTCGAGGCGCGCGGCATCGGCTTTCCCGGTCATTTCCTCGTCAAGGTGCGCATGCCGCGTGGCGAGGTCGTGATCGACCCGTTCACCGGGCATTCGCTTTCGCGCGAAGAACTCGAGGAACGGCTGACGCCTTTCCGGCGCGAGCAGGGACTGACGGGCGATTTCGAAGTCCCGCTGGGACTGTTCCTGCAGACGAGCCCCGCGCGCGACATCCTGGCGCGCCTGCTGCGCAACCTCAAGGAGATCCATCGCTCGGCCGGTCGCTGGGACGAGTGGCTGATGGTCCAGCAACGCCTGGTCATCCTGCTGCCGGCCAACGCCGTCGAGCGCCGTGACCGGGGGCTGGTGCTGGCCGAGCTGGGCCGCATCCACGAGGCCGCGGCCGACCTGCGGCACTATCTGGACCACTACCCCGATGCCGACGACGCCGTCGCGCTGCGGCATCGGCTGGCCGACCTCGACGGCCTGTCCGGCCCAGGTCAACGGCCATGAACCTCGACACCGGACCGCGGCGCGCATTCGCCTGGGCGGGTATTGCGGCGGTCACCGTCGCGCTGCTGGTGCTGCTGGCTCCGGTGCTCACGCCCTTTCTCATCGGGGCCATCCTGGCCTACGCGCTGCATCCACTGGTCGAGCGCTTGGTGTCGCGCCGCTGGCCGCGCGTGTTGGCGGTGGTGCTGGTCGAAGTCGCGGTGCTCGCCACACTGCTCGCCGTGGCGCTGCTGATCGTGCCGGTGCTGTCGCGCGAGGTCCCGCTGCTGCAGGCGCAGATCCCGCTGCTGGCCGAGAAGATCAATCAGACCGTCGTGCCCTGGCTGGCGGGCCATGGGATCCATGTCGCGCTCGACGTGGCCAGCATCAAGAACTTCGTGCTGCATTACCTCAGCACCAATGCAGAAGACTGGGCGGCAGCCTTGCTCGGCTCGCTGCGCATCGGTGGCAGCGTCGCGCTGGCGATCGCCGGCAATGCGGTGCTGATCCCTGTGGTGCTGTTCTACCTGCTGATGGACTGGCCGCGTCTGGTGCGGCGTGCGCGCACGCTCATCCCGCCGCGGGTGTTGCCGGCCACGCAGCGCTTCGTGCACGAGTGCGACGAACTGCTCGGCCAGTACCTGCGTGGCCAGCTCGCGGTGATGTTCACGCTGGCAGCGTTCTACTCGATCGGCCTGGCGCTGTTCGGCTTCGACCTGGCACTGCCGGTGGGCGTCTTCACCGGTCTGGCGGTGTTCATCCCCTACGTGGGTTTCGGCCTGGGTCTGCTGTTGGCGTTGATGGCGGGGGTGCTGCAATTCGCCAGCGTCCACGCGCTGGTGGCCGTGGCTGTCGTCTACGGCGCTGGGCAACTGCTCGAGAGCTTCCTCCTGACGCCGAGGCTGGTGGGCGAGCGCATCGGCCTGAACCCGCTGGCGGTGATCTTCGTGCTGCTGGCCTTCGGGCATCTCTTCGGCTTCGTCGGCATCCTGGTGGCCCTGCCCCTGAGTGCCCTGGGCCTGGTGGCCCTGCGCCGGCTGGAGACCTTGTACCGGTCCAGCCGGCTCTACGGCGAATGAAGCAACTGCCGCTGCAACTCTCGCCCGACCCGGTCCGCAGTCTGGAGAGCTTCGTGTCCACGGGCAACGAACTGCTCCTGGCCCACATCGGGCAGTCGCCGGTGCCGAAGGCGCCCTTGTACCTCTGGGGCGTGCCAGGCTGCGGCAAGACCCACCTGCTGCGGGCTTTGGCCGGGCGTGCGCGCGCGGCGGGTCGCCGTGTGCGCTGGTGGCAGGATCAGCCTGCGGCCGGCACCTCGGTCGACGAAGAGCTGCCGGCCGATCTGCTGCTGGTCGACGACGTCCAGCGCCTGACGCCGACGCAGCAGCACGACGTGTTCTCGCGGCTCGTCAGGGCGCCCGAGGTCGACGGGGTGTGGGCGGCCGCGGGTGATGCGCCGGTGGTCGACCTGCCCTTGCGCGAAGACCTGCGCACCCGCCTGGGCTGGGGTCATGTCTTCGAAGTCTGTGTGCTCGACGAGGCCGGCACCCGAGAGGTGTTGCGGCGCGAGGCCGCGCGGCGTGGCATCGTGCTCGGGGACGACGTGCTCGGCTATCTGCTCAGCCGTTTCGATCGCGACCTGTCTTCCCTGATGCGCTTGCTCGACGGCCTGGACGTGTATGCCCTGGCCGAGGGGCGGGCCGTGACCGTGCCGCTGTTGCGGCGCATGCTGGCGCAGCCCTGTGATCAGGGGCCGGCGCCCTGGAGTCCGACGTGAGACTTGCGCTCTTCGACCTCGACGGCACGCTGCTGCCGATCGATTCCGACCACGCCTTCGGTGCGTTCATGGTGCGCGTGGGCTGGGCAGATGCGGCCGAGCACCAGCGCCGCAACGACGCCTTCTACCTCGACTACCAGGCGGGTCGTCTGGACATGGACGATTACATCGACTTCGCCACCGCCGCGTGGCGGGCACGTCCGCATGCCGAGGCCGAAGCGATGCGTCAGCGCTTCATGCGCGAGGTCATCGAACCCGCCTTGCGGCCGCAGGCGCGTGAACTCGTCGATGCGCACCGTCGCAGCGGGCACGAGATGGCCATCGTCACCGCCACCAACGAGTTCATCACCCGGCCAATTGCCGATGCGCTGGGCATCCCGACGTTGATCGCCACCGAGCTCGAGCGCGACAGCGCTGGCCGGGTGACGGGCCGCATCCTGGGCGTGCCCTCCCTGCGCGAGGGCAAAATCCAGCGTGTGCGCCAGTGGCTGGCGCTGAAGGGTTGTCGCCTGGAGGACTGCGAAGAGGTGGTTTTCTACGGCGATTCGACCAACGACCTGCCGCTGCTGGAGGTGGTCAGCCGCCCGGTGGCCACCAACCCCGTGCCGGCACTCGAGGCGATCGCGCGCGCTCGGGGCTGGGACGTACTGAGGCTGTTCGCATGATCCGCAGATTGATCGACCGCCTGCTGGGCAAGCAGGCACCCGGCGCCGCGGCGCCCGAGCCGGCGCCCGTCGCGGTCACCGGGCCTGTGCTCGGTCAGCGGGTGGAGATCCCGCCCGCCGAGCACGGCATCGACGCGAGCCTGCTCGACGACCATGCGGTGCGCGTGGTGCGCACGCTCAAGGACGCGGGCCACGAAGCCTACGTGGTCGGCGGAGCCGTGCGTGACCTGCTGGTCGGCCGTCGCCCCAAGGACTTCGATGTGGCCACCGATGCCACCCCCGAACAGGTCAAGGCGCTGTTCCGCCGGGCCTTCATCATCGGCCGACGCTTTCGCATCGTCCACGTCGTCTTCGGTCGGGGGCGCGAGCACGAGGTGATCGAGGTCTCCACCTTCCGCGCGCTGCTCGGCAGCGAGGCCGCCGAGCAGGTCAGCGGGAACGAGAAGACCTCGCGCGCCGAGCTGGCGGGCAAGACCCATGTCGTGGACGCCAGTGGCCGGGTCCTGCGAGACAATGTCTGGGGCCCGCAGATCGAGGATGCGGCCAGGCGCGACTTCACGGTCAACGCGATGTACTACGACCCGGTGACGCGCATCGTCGTCGACTACCACGGCGGGCTCGCCGACGTGCGCGCGCGCACGCTGCGCATGATTGGCGACCCGGTCACGCGCTACCGGGAAGATCCGGTGCGCCTGCTGCGCGTGGCGAGGTTTGCCGCCAAGCTGGGTTTCGACATCGAGCGCGGGACGCTGGAGCCGATCGCCCGTCTGGCGCCGCTGCTGGCCAACGTGCCTGGCTCGCGCCTGTTCGACGAGATGGTCAAGCTGCTGCAGACCGGGCACGCGATCGCGAGTCTGGAGGTGCTGCAGCGTCACGGTCTGGTCACCGGCGTGTTCCCCATTCTGGAGGCCGCGCTGTCGGGCAGCGCCACCGACCCGGTGCGTGCGCGCTTCATCCGGCTGGCGCTGGAGGACACCGACCGGCGGGTGAGCGAAGACCGGCCGGTCGCGCCGAGTTTCATGCTGGCGTGCCTGCTGTGGCATGACGTGCAGGGCCGCTGGCAGGCCTTGCGCGAGTCCGGTGAGCCAGCATTCCCGGCTTTGCAGCAGGCCATCGATGCGGTCTTCGATGCCCGCATCGGCGACATCTCCGGCCGCGGCAAGCTCGCGGCCGACATGCGCGAGATCTGGCAGATGCAGCCACGCCTGGAGCGCCGCACCGCGGGCTCGGTGGCCAGTCTGGTGGAGCAGCCGCGCTACCGTGCCGGCTACGACTTCCTGCGCCTGCGCGCCGACGTCGAGGAAGTGTCCTCGGACCTGGCCGACTGGTGGGAGGACTATGCCCTGGGCAGCGACGATGAGCGCGAGGCGATGCTCCAGGAGTTGAAGAGTGCACAGGCCCGTCGCCCGCCCGGCGGCGCGAAGGCTGCGGGCCGGGCTGCTGGCGGCACCCGAAGCCCGGACGGGGCGGGGCAGGCAGAGGTCGCCGGCGCAGCGCAGGGCGCTCGCCCGCCCAAAAGCGTGGTGCGTGCGCCGGGGCCGGTCGCCTCCGACGAGGCCTTGGCCGACGCGATCAGGGGTGACGCCGACCCGACGCTCGACGGGGAGGACGGTGAGTCCGACGAGGCTGTCGAGCCGGCCGTGGCACGCAAGCGCCGGCGCCGCCGCCGCCGTCCGGGACCGCGTCCGGCCGACGCCGGGGCCGCGTCCGATGCGTGACGGAAATGTGACATCCGCGTGACGAAAGGGCCGGCAAGCGGGGCGGGAAACCTAGAATCCGGGTCTTTGCGCGATCGGATGCAGAGGGTGCGAACGATCGCGGTCGAAAGGACCGGCGCCCATGATCCTCGGCAAGCTCCTGCCCCGTGAGGGGGATTTTTTCGGGCTCTTCAACGAACACGCTCGCCGCATCGGCGAGGGCGCGCGAGCCTTTCAGGCGATGGTGGTGGCGTATGACGACGAGGCCGCGCGCCAGCGACACGCGGCCGAGGTGGTTCAGGCCGAGCACGCGGCAGACCGTGTCACGGCCGAGATGGTGCGTCTGCTGCACAAGACCTTCATCACCCCGATCGATCGCGCCCAGATCCTCGGCCTGATCAACGCGATGGACGACGTGCTCGACCTGCTCCAGGACACGACGGAGTCCATGTCGCTGTACGACCTGCGTCACGTCACCGAAGAGGTGCGCCGTCTGGCCGACCTGAGCGTGCGCTGCTGTCTGCGCGTGCAGCACGCCGTGACCCTGCTGCCCCGCCTTGGGGAGCCGGAGGTGGCCGATGCGGCGATCAAGACCTGCGAGGAGATCGACCTGCTCGAGTCCGATGCCGACCGTGTCATGCGCGATGCGATGAGCGCGCTGTTCCGCGAGGAGCCGGACGTGCGCGAACTCATCAAGCTCAAGGCGATCTACGAGCTGCTCGAATCGATCTCCGACCGCTGCGAGGACGTGGCCAACCTGATCGAAGGTGTGGTGCTGAAGAAATCCTGAGCGCTTCGCGCTGCGGACAGGCTGGCCGGGACGGCAGCCGCGGTCGGCTGCAACTGCCACTCGAACCACTTCTGCACGCCGTAGGCGATGCTGCTCATCAGCACACCCGCGCCGAGCATGAGCGCCAGGATCACGCCCAGCACCGGGCCCCAGGCCGTGGACACCGTAGGCCACTGCGGGTTGTGCCGTGCATCCCAGCGCTCGTCGGGTGTCAGCCCGTAGACCACGGCATGGGCCATGCCCTGCGAGATCATCAAGCCCAGCACCGGCAACAGCACCCACACCAGCGGGTCGTCCTGACCGAAGGTCTCCAGACGCTGCACACCGAACAGACCGAGGGAAGTCGGCACGATGTGCAGCCAGGCCGGCACGTTGCCCAGGCCACGCAGGTAGAAGCGGTGCAGCCCGAAGGCGCCGCCGAAGATCGACAGCCATGTCGCAAGCGTCTTGGATCGGTAGGGTGTGCGCTCGGAGCTCATCGATCGGGGAGGGCGTCAGGGTGGGGCGCGTGGGCAGTGGCTTGCCTCGCGGTGGCGTCGAACTATAATCGTCGGTTTTGATGTGTCGCATGCCCCTTTTCAGGGGATGCCTTGCGGCGCAGGCGCGGGGCCTGCGCGGGCGCTTTCGGTGCGCATCGCTTCGGTCATCAACCAACCCGATCGTCCGTGCCTGCCCGGGGCCCGCAGCGGCGATCTATCCTTCATCGGTCAAGGTGGATACAACATGGTCGTGATCCGGCTGGCACGTGGCGGCGCGAAAGGCCGTCCTTTCTACAACATCGTCGTCGCCGATTCGCGCGTCCGCCGCGATGGGCGTTTCATCGAGCGGGTGGGCTTCTACAACCCGATGGCCTCCGGTGGCGAGCAACCGCTGCGCGTGGCACTCGACCGCGTCAGCCACTGGGCTGGGGTGGGTGCCCGTCTGTCGCCGACCGTGCAGCGTCTGGTCGGTCAGGCTCAGGCCGCCGCGGTCTGAGGTTCCGTTTGGCGCCCGCCCCGCGGCGCGATGCCCTCCGCCCGGCGGGTCGTTGATGGCGCCAGAATCCTCCGAGGATCCGCCCTTTCCCGCTGATGCGGTGGAGGTGGCGCGCGTGCTCGGCGCCTGGGGTGTCAAGGGCGCCATCCGCCTTCATCCCTACTCCAGCGATCCGCAGGCGCTGTTTTCCAGCCGTCGGTGGTTCGTGATCGGGCCCGCGGCCCCAGGCGGATCTCCTGGCAGCGATGCCCCCACGGATTCCAGAGCAGTCTCGGCGGCGCTGCCGGTCTATCCCACGGTTCTGAGGGTGAGTGACGCGCGAGCCCAAGGTGGGGACGTGGTGGCCACCGTGCGCGAGATCCAGGACCGCGACGCGGCCCAGGCGCTCAAGGGCGCGCGGGTTTTCGTCTCACGTGCCAGTTTCCCGACGCCCCAGACCGACGAGTTCTACTGGGTGGACCTGATCGGGTTGGCGGTGGTCAACCGGGAGGGTGTCACGCTCGGTGTCGTCGACAGCCTATTCGAGACCGGCGCCAACGCGGTGATGCGGGTTCGTTCGCAGTCGCCGGAAGCGGCCAGCCCTGCGGGGCGGGAGCGGCTGGTTCCCTTCGTCGCCGCGCATGTGGACCGTGTCGACCTGGCGGCGCGGCTGATCCTGGTCGACTGGGACGCCGACTTCTGAGCCATGCGTTTCGATGTCCTGACGCTGTTCCCCGAGCTGTTCACCCCGCATCTCGAGCACGGCGTCACTCGACGCGCTTTTTCCACGTCACAGGTCCAGTTGCGCTTGTGGCAGCTCAGGGACTTTGCCGACGATGCCTATCGGCGAGTCGACGACCGACCTTTCGGCGGCGGCCCTGGCATGGTCATGATGGCCGAGCCGCTGGAACGTGCGCTCACGGCCGTGGCGGCCGATCGCGGCGGCGACGACGCGATGTCTGGCGTGCCTGTGGTGCATTTCACGCCTGCCGGCCAGCGCCTGGATCAGGCGCTGGTGGTGGCCCTGGCGCAGGGCCCGGGCGCCGTGATGATCTGCGGTCGCTACGAGGGGGTGGACCAGCGTGTGATCGATCGCCACGTGACGCTGGAGATCAGCCTGGGTGACTACGTCCTGTCCGGTGGTGAGCTCGCGGCGCTGGTCCTGCTCGATGCCATCGCGCGTCTTCAGGCCGGGGTGTTGACGCCTGCATCCCGGCAGCAGGACAGCTTCTCTGACGGACTGCTGGAGGGGCCAAGCTACACCCGGCCGGAAATGCTGGCCGACGGCACACCCGTGCCGGAGGTGCTGCTGTCAGGTCACCACGGGCGCATCGAGCGCTGGCGTCGCGAGCGCTCGCTCGAGTGGACGGCCAGACGTCGCCCCGATCTGATCGAACAGGCCCGCATTGCGGGCCGGCTCGATGCGCTGGACGAGGCCTTTCTCCGTCGCGTGGTCCTATAATCGAAGGTTTTGCGATCCTCTGACGGGTTCACCACAGGGTGCGGATCTTCGCACCCGATCACAGTCCCGCATCATGATCGTCCCATGGAGCACCGATGGATCTGATCCGCACCCTCGAGAACGAGGAAATCGCCCGCCTGGGCAAGGTTATTCCCGAGTTCGCCCCTGGCGACACCGTGATCGTCAGCGTCAATGTCGTCGAAGGCACGCGCAAGCGGCTGCAGGCCTATGAAGGCGTGGTGATCGCCAAGCGCAACCGTGGGCTGAACAGCAGCTTCATCGTGCGCAAGATTTCCAGCGGCGAGGGTGTCGAGCGCACCTTCCAGCTGTACAGCCCGCTGATCGCCAAGATCGAGGTCAAGCGTCGAGGCGATGTCCGCCGCGCCAAGCTGTACTACCTGCGCAACCGCAGCGGCAAGTCGGCGCGCATCAAGGCCAAGCTGTCCTGAGGGCAGCGCCGTCGAACGGCCTGCCATCATCACCGACCCACGCACGGTGCCGGTGTGCGGCACCGATGGGCACCTCGCGTGTGTCCCTGACGAGCGGCTGTCCCCCGAGGCGCTGCGTCTGAGGTTTCCGGTGCCGCCGACCTGGCGGCCGGAAATCGATGGTGACCGCGGCCAGCCCCGCGACACGATGGTCGGCGCCGCCGTGCTGGTGCCGTTGGTGGACCGGCCGGCGGGGGTCCACGTCTTGCTGACCCGTCGTACCGACCATTTGCGTCGCCATGCCGGGCAGGTGAGTTTCCCCGGCGGTCGCGCCGACCCGGCCGACGCCGACGAGACCGCCACCGCGTTGCGGGAAGCCGACGAAGAAATCGGGTTGCCGCTTGACCGGGTGGAAGTGCTGGGCACCTTGCCGGCCTACCTGACGATCACGGGTTTTGCGGTACGGCCGGTTGTGGCACTGGTGCATCCGCCCTTCGACCTGCGCATCGACCGAAACGAGGTCGCCGAGACCTTCGAGGTGCCCTTGCGCTTCCTGATGGATCCGCGCAATCACCGGCGGCATGAACTGCGCCAGGCGCAGGGTGCGCGCGCCTTTCTGTCCATGCCCTGGACACAGTGCCAGGACGACGGCCAGCAGGTGGAGAGGTTCATCTGGGGCGCCACGGCGTCGATGCTGCGCAACCTCTACGGCCTGCTGGCCAGCCGCGCCGAGCCGCGCTGAACCGGCCACGCGCCGCGTGGTCGGGTGACCGGGCGGTGACGAAGCCGCCGGGCGTGCGTTCTGGCCGGGCGCAGATGCGCTGCACGAATCGTCCGCCGCTTTGTATGATCCCGGTTCGATGAGCTTCTTCGCCGTCCTCTTCGCGCTCTTGCTCGAGCAGCTGAAGCCCTTTCCTGGAGGGCACCGCGTGCACGACGCCGTGGCAGGGTGGTTTGCGCTGGTCACGCGCAACTTCGACGCGGGCAGGCCGCATCACGCAGCGGTGGTCTGGCTGGCTGCGGTGGCCGTGCCGACGCTGGCGGCACTGGGTGCTCACGTGCTGCTCAGCCGTGTGAGCGTCTTCGCCGTGCTGGCCTTCGACGTGCTCGTCCTCTACGTGGCGCTCGGCTTCCGGCAGTTCAGCCACTACTTCACCGCGGTCCGCGATGCGCTGGAGCGCGGCGATGACGACGCCGCGCGTCGGCACTTGGCCCAGTGGCAGCACATCGACACGGCAGACCTGCCGCGAGCGGAGTTGTTGCGCCAGGTCATCGGGCATGCCTTGCTGGCAGCGCATCGCCATGTCTTCGGGGTGTTCTTCTGGTTCACGGTGCTGTCGGCGCTCGGCCTGGGGCCGGTGGGTGCGGTGTTGTACCGGCTGGCCGAGTTCGCCCAGCGCTACTGGCAACGCGTGTCGCGTCAGCCCGGCTCGGCGGTCAACCCGCGACTCCTGGAGTGGTCGCAGCGCTGGTTCTCGCTGGTCGACCACGTGCCCGCCCGTCTGACGGCGGCGGGTTTCGCCATCGTCGGCAACTTCGAGGAGGCCGTCAGCGGTTGGCGCCGTGATGCGTCGCTGTGGCCGGATGCCAACGAAGGGGTGTTGCTGGCATCGGCCTCCGGTGCCGTTGGCGTTCATCTGGCGCCCGCGCCTGTCTCACGCGCGCTGTCCGTGACGCCTTATGTCGACGGCATCCTTCCGGAGGAACCGCCGGCGACCGGTGGCGCCGCCGCGGGTTCGGCGGTGTTGGAGTCGGCCCATCTGCAAAGCATGGTGGGTCTGGTGTGGCGGTCCGTGGTGCTGTGGATGCTGTTGCTGGCGCTGCTGACGCTGGCCAATGTGCTGGGCTGAGGAGACGGGCTCACGGCCCTGCGTCTCGCACGCCTGGCGTTGGGAACGTTCTGCCTCCGAGCGGCGCCCGCGGCGTGGCGTGATCCCCTGGGGGGTGCCGGCGCCGGTCAGCCGCGGTCGAGTTCCTCGAACAGGCTTCGGTAGATCTGCCAGCGGCTCGGGGAGATGAGCCCATCGTCGGCCGCCTGGCGCACGCCGCACCCCGGCTCATGCCGATGCGAGCAGTTGTAGAAGCGGCACGCGCCGAGATGCGCCGCCACATCGGGCATCAGTGTGGCCAGCGCCGTGGCCGGCACGTGCTGCAGTCCGAACTCCTGGAAGCCTGGCGAGTCGATCAGCGCACCGTCCGACGACGAGGGGCCCAGCGCGTACCAGGTCGTCGTCGTGGTCGTGTGCTTTCCCGCGTTCAGGGCCAGCGAGATATCGCCGACGGCGGCCTGCGCATCGGGCACCATCAGGTTGATCAGGGTGCTCTTGCCCATGCCGCTGGGCCCGAGGACCAGCGTCGTTCGCCCCTTCAGGCGCTGTTGCAGCGCCTGGGTCGAGGCCTCGCGCTGGGTTTTCAGCGACAGCTCCAGGACTTCCACGCCCATCGCGGCATAAGGCGCCAGCCGCTCGCGCGTGGCTGCTGCGCCCGGCAAGTCGGTCTTGTTCAGCCCGATCCACGCCGGCACATCGGCGCTGCGAGCCGCGATCAGCGCACGCGCCAGCAGCGATTCCGAGAACGGGGGCTCCACCGCCACCAGCACCAGCAGCGCATCCAGGTTCGCAGCGAAGGACTTGGTGCGCATCTCGTCCTGCCTGAACAACAGGTTGCGACGCGGCCCAAGCGCCTCGATCACGCCTTCGTCACCGCTGGGGGACCAGTCGACCCGATCACCCACCACCGCTTCACTGCGCCGGCCGCGCCAGTGGCAGCGGTGGCGCCGGCCTTGTTCGTCGAGCACGACGGCATGTCGCCCGTGTGTACCCACGACCAGCCCCGGTCGCAGGTCTGCGTGCGGCGCCGGTTTTGCCGCGCTGTGACGGCGACCGCCCGGGGACTCAGCCAAGCAAGGCGTCCACCTTCGCCGCGCAGATGAAATCGTTGATCGACAGTCCTCCCACCGAATGCGTCGCCCAGCGCACGGTGCAGGCGCTGTAGCCGACGATCAGGTCCGGATGGTGGTCCTCCTGGTGCGCGATCCACGCCACGGCGTTCACGAAGGCCATGGTGCGGTGGAAGTCAGCGAAGGCGTAGCGCTTGTGCAGCATGCCGTCGACCACCGACCAGCCGGACAGCCACGCAAGGGCCCTGGAGACATCTTCCTCGCTCATGGCAGGTTCGCCCGCCAGGGCACGGCAGCGTTGGGTGAGCAGATCATCCATGCGGGAAGTCTCGGCGTCTTTCGGTGTTTGCGTGTCGGGGCGTCGAGCGCAAATGGCGGGTGCTGCGGCCGCTCAGGAGGCCGTCGCGGTGGGCAAAGGCGGTGGCAGCGCCGCCAGACGCTCCGACGCCGGCGGGTGGGAGTAATAGAAGCGCACGTAGACAGGATCCGGCGTCAGCGTCGCAGCGTTGTCCTCGTGCAACTTCAGCAGTGCGCGCGCCAGTGCGCCCCCATCGGCCTGCGCGCAGGCGTAGGCATCGGCCTCGAATTCGTGCCGGCGCGACGCCCGGGACATCAGCGGCGACAGGAAGAACGTGAACGGCGGCAGCACCAGCATGAACAGCAGCAGGGCCAGCGCGTCGTTCGGAGCGGCGAGATTGGGTGCGACGCCCAGCCCGGCGTAGAAGTCGGGCTGAGAAGACAGCCATCCCAGCAAGGCCAGTGCCAGCAGGCTCATCGTGAAGACCGTCACGATGCGCTTGAGCACGTGGCGGTGACGGAAATGCCCCAACTCGTGGGCGAGGACGGCCTCGACCTCGGCGGCGTCGAGCCTGGCCAGCAGCGTGTCGTAGAAGACCACGCGCTTGGCAGCTCCCAAGCCGGTGAAGTAGGCGTTGGCATGCGCCGAGCGCCGGCTGCCGTCCATCACGAACAGGCCCTTGGCGGCAAAGCCGCAGCGGCGCATCAGCGCCTGCACGCGCTCGGTGAGGCTGGGGTCGGCCAGCGGCTCGAAGCGGTTGAACAGCGGGGCGATCAGCGTCGGGTAGACCACCAGCAACAGCAGGTTGAAGCCCACCCACACGCCCCACGCCCAGAGCCACCAGGAGGCACCTGCCACGTCCATCAGCCACAGCACCAGGGCCACCAGCGGCAGGCCGACGACCGTCGCCACCAATGCGCCCTTGAGGTGGTCCAGCCACCACATGCGCTGCGTCATGCGATTGAAGCCGAAACGCTGCTCGATGCGGAACGTGGCAAACCACTCTGCCGGCAGGTCGATCAGCGCAGCGACCGTGGCGAAGGCCACCACCAGCGCCATCTGGTAGCCCAGAGGCCCGAGCTGGGGCAAGGTGGCGTCGAGCAGCCAGGCGTTCAACGCATCCAGCCCCCCGAGCAGGGTCCAGCCCAGGAGCACCGCAGCGCCCACGGCCTGTTGCAGCAGGCCGAAGCGCCCCTTGGCGAGCGTGTAGTCTGCGGCCTTGCGGTGGGCCTGCATCGAGACGGTGGCGCGGAACACCGCCGGCACCTCGCCGCGATGCAGTGCCACGTGGCGCATCTGCCGCGTGGCAAGCCAGAATTGCGTGGCCAGCGACGCGAGCAGCACCGCGCCGAACACCAGGGACACCGTCTGCGCTTGCATCGTGGCCGCAGTGTAGGCCTGAGACAATGTCCTTGGGCGCCGGTTCTGTCCATGCCTGCCCTTTGGGCCGTCCCGTTTCTCTCTTTCCTTCCGGATCTCCCTCCGCATCTCCCTTCTGCCACCGGACCCCTCGATGACCGATCCCGCCCTGTCCTCCGCCACGTCACTGGGGGTGGCCCCTGTCGCTCAGACCCTGACGCCTGACGAGCACAACCTCGTGTGGATCGATCTCGAGATGACCGGCCTCGATCCGGACCGCGACCGCATCATCGAGATCGCTGTCGTCGTCACCGACCCACAGGTGCAGGTGCGTGTCGAGGGCCCGGTCATCGCCGTCCACCAGAGCGAGGAGACGCTCGGCGGGATGGACGCCTGGAACCGCGGCACACACGGCCGCAGCGGTTTGACGCAGCGCGTGCGCGAGTCGACCGTGGACGAGGCCTCGGCACAGGCCCAGGTGATCGAGTTCCTGCGCCGGCATGTGCCCAAGGGCAAGAGCCCGATGTGCGGCAACAGCGTGTGCCAGGATCGGCGTTTCCTGGCGCGCTACATGCCGGGCCTGGAGGCCTGGTTCCATTACCGCAACCTGGACGTCAGCACCCTCAAGGAACTGGCCCGGCGCTGGGCGCCGCCGGTGCTGGCCGGCTTCAAGAAGGCCCAGAAGCACACCGCGCTCGCCGACATCCACGAGTCGATCGACGAGTTGCTCCACTACCGGCAGCACCTGCTGCGCTGAGCCGCCCTGGCGCGACCCGGACACAGGCGGCGCGCAGGCCCTCTGTGCCCCCCGGACTCGTCTGGGGCCGGCCGATGAGCGGCTTGCCCCTGCGGTGCCTCAAGGCACCTGCACCTCCAGCAGCGGCGCGTACTGCTGCGCGCCGAAGATGTCGCCATCGCCGGCGCTGCCGCTGGGACGCAGCCGGTAGAGCGTGAACTTGATCGCGTAGCCTGGGTCGTACTCGACGAAGTCGCTGATGCGCTCGACCGGGATGCGGTAAAGCGCGGCCATCGACTCGCGCGTGAGGACGCCGGCGCGCTTGACGCGCTCGTAGGGCTCGCGGTCGCGGAAGATGATGTCGAAGGTGATCTTGTTGACCCCTGCGTTCTTGCTGCGGATCGTCTTGGCCAGGTCCTTCAGTGCGGTGCTCATGGTCGGGTTTCCTCGGTCCTAGGTCCTGAAGGGGTTCAGACGCCAGCTTCGCCCAGATGGGTCGGGAACAGGGCCATCGGGTCGTCGACGGCCACGGTGTGGTTCAGCGTCCAGCGGTAGGCCGGACTGGCGTGCAGCACCTCGTCCAGCGGGAAGGCCACCGAGCCGGCCGTGCCCTTCACGTCGGGCAGCCGGGCATAGAACATCTGCCGCAGCCCGGTCATCGCCACCTCTTCGGCCATTTCCTTGGTCGGCGCGATCCCCTGGACCATGATGCACAGCTCGTGCCCGGGCCGGTCGCGCATCGGGTCGAGGTCACCCATCACGCCGTTGCGACCGTAGACCGTGTAGTGCAGCTCGTAGCCGGTCTCGCCGAAGCGCGCGCGCACCTGGTCACGGGCCCAGCCGATGACCCGGTCGATGTGGGCAATGGTGTAGGGGTCGCGCACGCCGCACAGGCCGATGTAGCGCTCGCCGACCTTGCCGGCGCCTTCCAGCTTGACACGCACCTGGGTGTCGGGCACGAAGCGCGAGCCGGTGATGCGGGTGGTCTTCTCGGCGATCTGTTCGTAGTGGCAGTGCGTCATGTCCAGGCGGCCGCCGGCGAAGAACTCCTCGTAGGGGTTGGACCGCTCGTACATCGCGTGTCCGGCCACGGAGGCGACGGTGCAGCGCTGCTCCGGGCTCATCGCGGTCACGCGCACATCGTCGTGGCTGATCTCGCCCAGCACGGTTTCCTTGCCGCCATAGGGCTCGGCGCAGAAGGAGGCGCACTCGAGCACCTTGCCCAGGTAGTAGGCCAGGTCCTCGGGAAACCCGTGGTGCAGCGCCGGACCGGCAAACAGCGCCGCGTCCGAGCTGCGCCCGCCGATGATCACGTCGGCGCCCTGCCGCATCAGCTCGATGTAGGGATGCACGCCCGCCATGGCCACGATGCGCTCGGTCGCCTCCAGTTCGGCCGGTGTCAGGTCGGCGTAGCCGTCCAAGCCGCGCACCACTTCGCCCGCGTCCATGCGGCCGCGCAGCCACGACTTGTCCACCTCGGAGTAGAACCAGCCCAGGCGAAAGCGTGGCAGCCGGTGCTTCTCGGCCAGTTCCCGGATGATGCGCACGTACAGGTCGACGCGGCTGTTCGAGCCGGTGTCGCCAGCCGAGCCGATCACCATGGGCACGCCCAGGCGCCTGGACGCGAGCAGCATGTGCTCGAGGTCGTGGCGCTGCCAGGCCTCCGGGCTGGTGGAGGTGTCCGAGCCGAGCGGGCCCGGGCCGATGTCGTCGCTGCCGGAGTCGGCTGCGATCACATCGGGGCGAGCTGCGACGCCGAGCTCGAAACTGCCGGTGCGTATCGGCGCGAAGCCCAGGTGTCCGTTGGGGCAGATGATCTTCAGGGACTGCAAGGGAAATACCTCCAGGAAGGGGGCCGGCGTGCGCTGGCTTCGAGGCCACTGTCAGCACCGAGCGTGCCAGGCTTGCACCGCCGCCAGCGAGCCTGTTCAGGGGGCTCGGACACCTTTTGGCGTCTCGGGCACGCCGGCGCTGCGTGGGGATCGCACGGATGCGCGAAGTTCACTCGTCCTCCTTCAGGCCGAGCTTGAGCATCTGATGGCGCAGGGCGTGCCGCGTCAGGCCCAGGTGCCGTGCGGCGCCCCCTAGATTGCCGCTCGCCGAGCGCACCGCGGAGACGATCAA
>JBMTXX010000031.1:0-20323 GCA_049453935.1 Rubrivivax sp. | reverse complement strand
GCCTGCCTGAACCCCGTTCCGTCCCGTCCCCCTACGACCGGACGTTCTCATCGATCCCCATCCTGGAACTCCATGGACGCAGAAACCACCCCGCCGGCCCCCGCGCCCGCACCGAACGAATCCCACTATCACAGCAAGAAGGACCGCGTCTTCGTGCGCGGCATCCAGGGCCAGTACAGCCTGAAGGATGAGCTGGCTCGCCTGCGTGCTGCGCCGCGCGTGCGCCGCGGCACCGAGATCAAGTTCAACGACGGCCCGCAAGCCTTCAGCCGGCACTACGTCGAGCCCAAGGACGGGATCAGCCAACTGTTCCACCTGCACCTGGAAGAGTACGGCCCGGGTGGGCGCTCGCAGAAGCACGGCCACGTCAACGAGGCCGCTTTCTACATCCTCGACGGCGACGGCTACGAGATCCACGACGGCGTGCGCTACGACTGGACGGCCGGCGACATCGCCATCGTGCACAACAACTGCGTGCACCAGCACTTCAACGCCAGCAACACCAAGCCGGCGCGCGCGCTGGTCATCAAGACCAAGCCGATGTACATGTTCATGAACATGCTGTTCCAGAAGCAGGTCGAGCCGCGACCGAGCGAGCCCGCTCCGGGCGGCGAGGGCTATCGCGTGCGCGAGGCCGAGGACAACTTCAACCACCCCGAGGACTGAACCATGGCCTGGAGCGAATCGAAGGCCTGGATTGCAGGCCAGCAGCAGCAGCCGCTGTACCAGGCGCTGCTCGACGACGCCGCGGCGGCGCCGGCGCGCAATGCCAAGCGCAAGAAGATCGTCAAGCCCGAGGACATGCCCTGGGAAATGTCGCGCCAGGGCTTGCTCAAGCACCTGCTGAACGAGGCGATGAACACGCGCATGGAGACGGTGGACGCCTACATGCAGATCATCCCGCCGGGCAGCCGCTCGGGCAAGCACCGTCACCTGGCCGAGGAGTGCCTGTACGTCGTGGAGGGGCGCGGCTACGACCTGCACCAGGACTGTGACGTCGAGATCACCGACACCTACCACTGGAAGCCGCAGGAGCGCGTCCAGCGCTTCGAGTGGCAAGCTGGGGACGTCATCTACATCCCGCCCAACACCATCCATCAGCACTTCAACGCCAGCCCGGACAAGCCGGTGCGGCTGATCTCGGCGATCAACCGCATCTTCAAGTCCTGCGGTCTGAACGATCTCGAACAGCTCGAGGATGCGCCCGAGTACGACCCGACGAAGCGTCTGGATGCGCAGACCATCGCCGCCTTCCTGAAGACGCCTGCGAACCGCTGAAGCGCGCAAAGAGCGCCGCCTGACCACCATGACCGACACGCCCCGGAAAAACGCCCTCGTCTCCGACGCGGTGGCGAGCAAGTTCGCCACCGAGAAAGCCACGCCCTACACCCGCTGGATCGAGGAGGAAGGGCTGGACATCCTGAACTCGATGTACGTGCCGGACCTGCACACCGTCGAGCTCAAGCCCTGGGCGCGGCGCGGCGGGCGCGGTGTCTATCTCAACCACGACGCCTCGCGCACCTCCAACGACTGCTATGTCTGTGAGATCCCGGCGGGCGGGGAACTCGCGCCGCAGCGGCAGTTGTTCGAGGAGATGGTCTACGTGCTGGACGGGCGCGGCTCGACCACGGTGTGGAACGGTGCGGGGGCGCGCGTGAGCTTCGAGTGGAAGGCGGGGTCCATCTTCGCCATCCCGCTGAACACGATGCATCAGCACTTCAACGGCTCGGGCGCTGAAGCCGTGCGGTTCGTCTCGGTGACCAACGCCCCGGCGATCATCAACGCCTTCGGCGACCTCGACTTCATCTTCCACACCGACCACGACTTCAAGAACCGCTTCGCCGGCGAGAGCAACTACTTCGCCAACGGTGGAGAGCAAAGGGGTCTGTTGCTGGACACCAACTTCGTTGCCGACGCCGTCAACCTGCCGCTGATCCCGGCCAAGGAGCGCGGCGCCGGCGGTGGCCACATCCGCTTCAGCATGGCCAAGGGGAGCATGAACAGCCACATCTCCCAGTTCCCGGTGGGCACCTACAAGAAGGCCCACGCCCACGGCCCGGGCGCGCACGTGATCATCATGAGCGGCGAGGGCTACAGCCTGATGTGGCCCGAGGGCGAGGAGCCACGCCGCTACGACTGGAAGGAGGGCTCGATGATCGTGCCCCCCAACATGTGGTTCCACCAGCACTTCAACACGGGCACGACGCCCGCGCGCTACCTGGCATTCAAGGCCGAAGGCGTGTCGATCCGCAACGCCCAGGGCGTGCCGAAGGCCTGGATCAGCCGCCGCGTCGGCGGCGATCAGATCGACTACGCCGACGAATCGCCGCGCGTGCGCGAGACCTTCGCCGAGGCCCTGGGGCGCGTTGGCCTGGCCCCGCGCATGGAAGCCGCCTACGAGGCGGAGCTCGCCGACCTGCCGCCCCAGGTGTCGTAGGACCGCAACGCGTGCGGGAAGGCCCCAGATTGACATCCGGTGCGAACCGCTCCAAATTGCAAGCCCTTTCATTGAGTTCCGCAGACAGGACCCGTGTTCCTACATGCGGAACCATTTCGTCGAAGCGACCCAACCCCAGCAAGGAATGCCGACCATGGACAAGCGCACCTTCACCCGCCTTCTGACCGGCACCGCGGCCGCCGCGGCGCTGCCCAGACTGAGCTTTGCCCAGGGCAAGACCTCGGCAGCCGATCTCGCCGGCTACTCCGGCGCCGACCGCGAGCAGCGTCTGGTCGACGGCGCGAAGAAGGAAGGCCCGCTGACCATCTACACCTCGGCCCAGAACGAGGACATGGGCGCGCTGGTGGCCGGGTTCCAGAAAAAGTACGGCATCAAGTGCACGATGTGGCGCGCCAGCTCCGAGAAGGTGCTGCAGCGCGCCGTGACCGAGGCGCGCGCCGGCCGGCACACGGTGGACATTCTCGAGACCAACGGCCCGGAACTCGAGTCGATGAGCCGGGAGAAGATCCTGCAGCCGATCAAGTCACCCTACCTGGCGCAGATCACCCAGGGCGCGCTGCGTCCCCACGGCGAATGGGTGGGCACGCGCCTGAACGTCTTCGTGCAGGCGTACAACACCAAAGCCGTGAAGAAGGAAGAAGAGCCCAAGACCTGGGAAGACCTCCTGAACCCGCGCTGGAAGGGCCGACTGGGCATCGAGGCCGAAGACCAGGACTGGCTGGCGGGCGTGTGCGCCGAGGTCGGCGAGGCCAAGGGGCTGGATCTGTTCCGCAACATCGTCAAGACCAACGGCATCTCGGTGCGCAAGGGCCACACGCTGCTGGCGCAGCTGGTGGTTTCGGGCGAGATCCCGTTCGCCCTGACGGTCTACAGCTACAAGGCCGAGCAGTTCAAGGATAAGGGCGCGCCGCTGGAGTGGCTGTCGATCGGCACGCCGATCGCGCGGGCCAACGGTGTGGCCGTGCCGCGCGCCGCACCCAACCCCCATGGGGCCATCCTGTTCTACGACTACGAGATCAGCGAGGAAGGGCAGAAGATCCTGGCCTCACGCGATTTCGTCGCCACCAACACGAAGATCCCCAATCCCTTCAGCAAGACCGGCATCCGCCTGGTCGACTCGCAGAAGATGCTCGACGAGTACGACAAGTGGACCAAGGTCTACGGCGAGATCTTCGGCGGCGGCAAGGGCTGAACCCTTCCGTTGACATCGTCTCGTTCCAAAGCAACGTCCTTCACGACCACGGAGGCCTGTCCATGAAACGTCGCACCCTGTCGGCCCTGGCGGCCACCCTTGCACTCGGCTGCAGCTTGCCCGCACTTGCGCAGTCACCGCTGGCCACCTACGAGGGGCCGGACAGGATGGAGCGCATCGTCGCCGCAGCCAAGAAGGAAGGCTCGCTGACGCTGTACACGACGATCGCCGAGAAGGACCTGCCGACCCTGCTCAAGCCCTTCGAGGCGCGCTACGGGATCAAGGTCAACGTGTGGCGGGCCGGCACCGACAAGGTGCTGCAACGCACGCTGGCCGAGGCCGCCGCCAACCGCAACGACGTCGACGTCATCCACTTCGGCTCGCCCGAGATGGAGGCCCTGGCGCGCGAGAAGGTGCTTCAGCCGGTCAATTCGCCTGCGTACAAGGACCTGGTGCCGGGCTCGGTGCCGGCGCACCGGCAGTGGGCCGCCACGTTGCTGTCCGTGTGGGTGCAGGCCTACAACACCAACGCCATCCGCAAGGCCGACCTGCCCCGCACCTACCAGGACCTGCTGGACCCGAAGTGGAAGGGCAAGCTCGGCATCGAGGCGAAGAACCAGGACTGGTTCCAGACCGTGGTCGACCTCAACGGCGGCGGCGACAAGGGCCTGAAGTACTTCTCGGACCTGGTGGCGACCAACGGCCTGTCGATCCGCAGCGGGCACACGCTGCTGAACAACATGGTGGTCTCGGGCGAGGTGCCGATGGCACTGACCGTCTACAACTACATGCCGGAGCAGGCCAAGAAGAAGGGCGCGCCGATCGACTGGTTCGTCATCGAGCCGGCCGTGGCGCGGTCGAACGCGGTGGGTGTGGCGCGCAAGGCGCCTCGTCCGGCGGCTGCGCTGCTGTTCCACGAGTTCATGCTGACCGAGGCCCAGCCCCTGCTGCAGAGCATCTCCTACATCCCGACCAACACCTCGGTGGAAACGCCGCTGAAGGGCGTGCGCATCGTGATCACCGACCCGGCACGCACGCTGGACGAGGCCGAGAAGTGGACCAAGCTGATGGAGGACACGGTGCTCAAGCGGGCCACACGCTGAGCATCTGACCCGACCCGATCGTGAGGCCTGCGGCCTCGGGGAACGTCACCGTGAACACCCAGGTCCTCGATCATCCGGCGCCACCGGTGCCACCCGCTGGCACGTCCAAGGAACTGTGGCTGATCACGCTCGGCCATTCACTGACCCACTGGTACCCGGCCACCTTCTTCCTGCTGTTGCCGATCATCGGCAACGAACTCGGCCTGAGCTTCAGCCAGATCGGGTTGATCATGACCTGCCAGTACATCGCCGGTGCGGTGGCCAACATCCCTGGCGGCGTGCTCGTGGACACCGTCGGCCGCAAGGGGCTGCTGATGGGGGTGTCGCTGTTCTGGGTGGGCTTTCCCTACCTGCTGATGGGCTTCACCCACAGTTATCTGATGCTGCTGGGCTGCGTGGTGCTGGTCGGTGTGGGCAACAGCCTGTGGCACCCCACGGCCATCCCGACGCTCGCGCAGCGCTTTCCGGCGCGCAAGGGCTTCGTGCTGTCGCTGCACGGGATGGGGGGCAACGTCGGCGATGCGCTGGCCCCTTTGGTCGTCGGGGCGCTGCTGGCCGTGTTCACCTGGCGCGAAGTGGTGGCGCTGAACGTGCTGCCCGGCCTGGTGATGTCGGTGTTGATCCTGGCCATGCTCGGCACGCTGTCGCTGGGATCGCGGGCACGCAAGGCGGCCAGCGGCGGCGCCACGGAAGGGCAGTCCTGGGCGTCCTACCGGCAGGGCCTGCGGGATCTGATGCGCAACCGCAGCCTGGTGCTGCTGTCCACCAGCGGCGCCTTCCGGTCGATGACGCAGAACGCGCTGCTGACCTTCCTGCCGCTGTACCTGGCGCGCGAGCTGGGCTACTCGACCATGGCCGTGGGCCTGGCCATGTTCCTGCTGCAGGCCGCAGGCTTCGCAGCGTCGCCCGTGGCCGGGCACCTGTCCGATCGGGTGGGCCGGCACAGCGTGCTGACCGGCACCATGGTGATGGTGGCCGTGGTGCTCGTGGCCATGGCCTTCGCGGGCCGGTCGGTCTTCTTCGTCGTGCTCGTGGCGGCGCTGGGCTTCTTCCTCTACGCGATCCGCCCGGTGATCCAGGCCTGGACGCTGGAGGTCACGCCCAAGCACATGGGCGGCAGCAGCATCGGCGTGCTGTTCGGGGCACAGTCGCTGGGCTCGTCGGTGGCTCCGCTGATCGGCGGGCTGATCGCCGACCGCTGGGGCCTGCCGGCCACCTTCCACTTCCTGGCCGCCACCATCGTCTGCGCCAGCGTGCTGGTGCTGTGGACGCCCCGGGAGACGGCCAGCCGATGAGGTCCTTCATACGGAACGCCGTTCCGTCTGGAGGAAAACCCGTCACAATACCGGCATGATGGGGACGCAAGACAAATCCGCTGAGGACGCGCCCGGAAGGCTGTCCTCGGTCGCCTCTGCCCTGATGGTGCTGAAAGCGTTCTCTGCCGAGGAGGCCGAGATCGGCATCAGCGCGCTGGGCAAGCGGCTCGGGCTGGCCAAGAGCACGGTGCACCGTCTGGCCGTGACGCTGGCCTCCGAAGGTTTCCTGGAGCAGAACCCGGAGACCGGGCGCTACCGTCTGGGCCTGGCCTTGTTCTCGCTCGGCGCGCTGGTGCGCAAGCGCATGGACGTGTCCAACGAGGCGCGCCCGCTGCTGGGTGCGCTGCGCGACAAGACGCAGGAAGCCGTGCGCCTGGCGATCCTGTCGGGCGATCAGATCGTGTTCCTCTACAACCTCGAGAGTTCGCAGGCCATCGGCATCATGACCTACATCGGCTCCCAGAAGCCGGCCTACTGCACCGCCGAGGGCCGCGCCATGCTGGCCTTCGCGCCCGCCGCGCAGCGCGCGGCCGTGATCGGCCGCCCGCAGGCGGCCCGCACGCCGAAGACACTGACCGATCCCGGCGACCTGCAGCGTGCGCTCGACGACGTGCGCACAGCCGGCCATGCCGTCGACGACGAGGAATGCGAGGTCGGGGTGCGCGGGATCGGCGCGCCCGTTCGAGACCTGTCGGGCCGGGTGGTCGCCGCTGTCGGGCTGGCCGGCCCGGTGCAGCGCCTGACCAAGAAGGACCTGCGCGCGCTCGCACCCGACGTCGTCGGCACCGCCGACGCCATCTCCGCCCGCCTGGGCTACCGGGCCCGATGACGATGACCGCTCCCGACGCCACCCACGCCATCCGCATCGCCGGCACCGACCAGACGTTCAGCTGTGCAGGCGACGACACGCTGCTGCGCGCTGCGCAGCGGGCAGGGCTCGGATTTCCCTACGAGTGCAACACCGGCGCGTGCGGCAACTGCCGCTTCGAGCTCGTGGAAGGGGAGATCTCCACCGTCTGGCCCGAGGCACCCGCCTGGTCCGACCGCGACCGGCAGCGGCGGCGCCACCTGGGCTGCCAGTCGATGCCGCTGGGCCCGTGCACGGTCAAGTTGCGGCTGTCATCGCACTACGCGCCCGTGCACCGCCCCTTGCGCACCGCGGCCGTGCTCGAATCACGGCGCGCCCTGACGCATGACCTCCACGAGTTCCGCTTCCGTTGCGCGCAGCCGGTGGCGTTCGAGCCGGGGCAGTACGCGCTGGTGCAGATGCCCGGCGTCACCGGGCCGCGCGTGTGGTCGATGAGCAACGCCGCCCTGCCCGGGGCCCCTGCCGACGTGCTCGAGTTCCAGGTGCGACAGGTCCCGGGCGGACAGGGGTCGCAGGCCCTGTTCGCCATGGCGCCCGGCACCGGGGTCGAGATCGACGGGCCCTACGGCATGGCCTGGCTGCGGCGCGACGCCGAGCGCGACCTGCTGTGCCTGGCAGGCGGGTCGGGGCTGGCGCCGATGATCTCGATTGCGCGCGGCGCCCGCGCCGAGCCACGCCTGGCGTCGCGCCACGTGCACTTCGTCTACGGTGGCCGCACGCCGGCCGACCTGTGCGGCGAAGACCTGCTGCGCGCGCTGCCGGGATGGGGCGATCGGATCTCCTACCACCCCTTCGTGTCGTCACCAACTCCCGACTGGCAGGGCCCTGCGGGACTGGTGCACGAAGGCGCGCAGTCGCTGTTCGGCGACCGGTTGCGTGACTTCGAGGTGTATTTCGCCGGCCCGCCGGCGATGGCGCAGGCCGTGCAGCGCATGCTGCTGGACGCTGGCGTGCCGCCGGAGCAGCAGCATTTCGACTCGTTCTACTGAACCCCCGACCCGCCCGACCCGGCGCACGCACCGATGACCCCCTCCCGCCCGTCCCACAGCCTGAAAGACCACCAGTGGGGCTCGAACCTCGACGACCACGTGCATGCCGAGGGCGAGGAATCGGACCACGATCACGACCATGACCACGACGACATGGACGCCGTGCCCGGGTCGCCGGACACGTCGCTGTGGAAGCAGGACAACGTCGTGCTGCACAGCGTGGGCATCGACATCGGCTCTTCCGGGACGCAGGTGGTGTTCTCGAAGGTGCACCTGCAGCGCGTGTCGGACCAACTGTCCACGCGCTACGTGGTGCTGTCGCGCGAGCCGCTGCACCAGTCGCCGATCTCGCTGACGCCCTACCTCAGCGACACGCAGATCGACGCGCGCGCGCTGGGCGAGATCATCGAGTCGGCCTACATCGCCGCGGGGCTGCACCCGGACGAGATCGACGCCGGCGCCGTCATCTTGACGGGCGAGGCCTTGCGGCGCGAGAACGGCGAGGCCATCGCCGCCATGCTGGCCGACCAAGGCGGGGAGTTCGTCTGCGCCACGGCCGGCCACCACATGGAGTCGATGCTGGCGGTCTACGGCTCAGGGGCCGCGCGTCGCTCCTTCGACGAGGGCAGCCGCATCCTGAACATCGACATCGGCGGCGGCACGACCAAGCTCGGCCTGGTCGACAAGGGTGAACTGGTCGCCACCGCCGCGGTGCACACCGGCGGACGGCTGCTCGTCGTCGACGACGCCGGCCGAATCACGCGTCTGGACCCGGCCGGTCAGGCACATGCACGGCGCGCAGGGTTCGACTGGCAGATCGGCACTGTGGTGACGGATGCGCAACTCGACCTGGTGGCTGGCGGCATGGCCGATGCGCTGGTGCGGGTGCTCACCCGACGCTTCACCGCCGAGGACCTGCGCGAGCTGCTGCTGACCGACCCGATCGAGGATCTGCAAGGGATCGCCGGGATGATGTTTTCCGGCGGGGTGGGTGAGTACGTCTACGACCGCGAACCCCGGGACTTCGGTGACCTCGGCAAGCGTTTCGGTCGGGCGCTGCGCGCACGGATCGACGCCGGCGCGCTGCCCTGGCCGCTGCTGCCTGCGGGCGAGTGCATCCGCGCCACCGTGCTCGGCGCCTCGGAATACAGTGTCCAGCTCAGCGGCAACACCACCTACATCTCGGCACCGGTGCGTCTGCTGCCGCGCCGCAACCTGCAGGTCGTGCCCCTGGGCCTGACGCTGGGCGAGACGATAGACCGCGCCGAGGTGGCCGGCGCGCTGCGACGGGCCTTCAAGCGACACGACCTGAGCGAAGGCGCGCAGGACGTCGCCGTGTCGCTGCGCTGGAGCGGTGCCCCGGCCTTTCGCAGGCTGAGCGCGCTGGCGCTGGGCCTGGTCGATGCGCTGCCGCAAACCGTGGCCGAGGGCCGCCCGCTGTACGTGGTCGCCGACGGCGACATCGCGCTGACGCTGGGCAGCCTGCTGAAGGAAGACCCACGCGTGCAAGGCGAGGTGCTGGTGATCGACGGCATCACGCTGTGGGGTTTCGACTACATCGACCTGGGCCGCATCCGCATGCCCTCGCTGACCGTACCGGTGACGATCAAGTCCCTGGTCTTCAGCGAAGACCCTCGGTCCCACGGCAAGTCCGACGTCTCCGAGTGGCACCACCACGGCGACGGCACGATGCACCGGCACGCCCACGCGGGCCACGGGCACCATCACCACGGGCGCCAGGGCCACAGCCACGGTCACCACAGCCACAGCCACAGCCACGATCACGATCACGATCACGATCACGATCACGAGCACGAGCACGAGCACGGGCACGGGCACGATCATGCCCAGGTGACGGCAGGGGCCGCAACCACAGGGCCGGGCATCGACACGCCGGCGAGCAAGACACCATGAGCCTCGACCCTTCAGCGGCCGCCTCGGCCGCACTGGCACCCTCACTGCTGCTGGTCGGCCTGATGGGTTTCCGGCATGGTTTCGATGCCGACCACATCGCCGTGGTCGACGGCATGACCCGCGCCCGTCAGTTGCACCGCTCCTACTGGTCGGCGCGTCTGGTCGGCCTGCAGTTCGCGGCCGGGCACAGTGCAATGATCATGCTCGCGTCGCTGCTGTTCTTCTGGCAGCGTGGCGCCGTGCCCGAGTGGCTGGACGGCCTGGGCCTGTGGGTCTCGGTGACTTTCCTCGTCGTGGTGGCCATCGGCAACGCCGCTCACGCCGTGCGCCCGACCGGCCGCACGGCACCTGCGACGGGCCCGCTGGCGCTGCTCATGACCCGTCTGACAGGCGCGCACCTGCACCCGGCGCTGGTCGGCGTGGCGTTCGCCCTGTCCTTCGACTCGATGGCGCAAGCGGCCTTCTTCGCCGCGCGCGGCGGGGATCTGGCCGGCTTGATGGCGGTCATGCTGATGGCCGGCGCCTTCGGTCTGGGCATGATGGTGGCCGATGCCGTCAACGGCGCACTGATCGCGTGGTTTGCCGGGCGCAGCGACGAGGTCGCGCTGCGTGCCAGCCGCATCTCCAGTGCCTTCGTCGCGCTGATCGCGTTCAGCACCGCCGTCGCCGCACTGGCGCGCGAAGGTCACGAGGGCTTTGCGGCGCGCTGGGAGCAGGGCGGTGTGTGGATCGGCGTGGGCCTGATGTGCGCCAGCTTCATCGTTTACTCGATGCTGATCGCGCTGCGACGGGGCCGCCGAGGCGCATCGGCGGCCTGAGACCCCCGAGCCCGAGACCCGCAGGTCACGACGGCCCGCCGTAACGGCACGCCCGCTGATGGCCGAGCGCACGCCCCGACACACCTCGCCCGCTGGCGCCGAGGAGGCCGCTGCCCCGGCGGCCCCGAGATCGGCCACGGAGATGTTCCTGGCCTTCACGCAGATCGCGCTGCAGAGCTTCGGCGGTGCCCTGGCCATGCTGGAGCGCGAGATCGTCCAGCGACGCCGCTGGATGACACCGAAGGACTTCCTGGGCGTGTATGCCATCAGCCAGGTCATGCCAGGGCCGACGGGCATTTCTTTTTGCGTACTGCTCGGTGACCGGCACTTCGGCATGCGGGGCGTGATCGCGGCGCTGGCGGGGTTCATCGCGGTGCCGGCGGTGCTGGTGCTGGCGATCACCGCCCTCTTCCACAGCCAGCAACACCATCCTTGGATACAAGGCGCGCTGCACGGCATGGGCGCGGCCAGCGTGGGGCTGATCGTGCACACCGCCTGGCGCATGGCACGCGCCCTGAAAGGCAGCCGGCGCGGCGTGGTCATCGCGCTGGGCACACTGGGCGTGGTGACCATGGCGCACTGGCCGGTCAGCGCCGTGGTGCTGACCTTCGGGGTGGGATCGGTGGCGCTGGCGTGGCGCGAGATCGCGCGCCGTCCGGAGGGCCCGCATGGCTGACGAGGCCCCTCTCGGCGCGCAAGCGCTGCTGGCGCTCTTCTCGCATTTCGCCTCGCTGGCGCTGTTTGCCACCGGCGGTGCGATCGCCCTGGCATCGGACATCCACCGTTACGTGGTCGACGAGCACGGCTACATCTCCCACAATGACTTCGTCAACTCCATCGCAGTGGCGCAGGCCTCGCCCGGGCCCAACCTGCTGTATGTGACCGTGATGGGCTGGTACATCGCCGGCATGCCCGGCGCGCTGGCCACGACGCTGGGCCTGACGCTGCCGGCACTGCTGCTGCCGATGGCGATCTCGCGCCTGGGGCGACGCCCGCGCTTCGGCCTGTGGATCCGTGCGCTGCAGAACGGGCTGTCGCCGGTGGCGCTGGGTCTGATGGGCGCCAGCTGCTGGCTGCTGCTCAGCCAGAGCCCCGGCGGCTGGAAGTCGCTGGCCATCACCGCCGTGACGATCGCCCTGCTGTGGCGCACCCGCCTGCAGCCGGTGCTGCTGATCCTGGCAGCCGGCGTGCTCGGCGCCTTCCTGCCATGGTGAGCGCAAGACCCGGGCGCGACACCGACGGCGTGAACGTTCGCCCCACCTCGAAGGAGAGCCCCTGATGAGTTCCACCGACCGCTTCCACCTTGCTGGCGTCATGGGCTGGCCCGTGATGCACTCGCGCTCGCCGCTGATCCACAACCACTGGTTCCAGGTGCAAGGTCTCAAGGGCGTCTATGTGCCGCTGGCGATCCCACCGGGGCATGTCGAGGCTGCGCTGCGCGCGCTGCCCGCGCTGGGCTTTGCCGGGGTCAACGTCACGATCCCGCACAAGCAGGAGGCGATGCGCGTCGTCGACGAGCTCGACGAATCGGCCCGACGCATCGGCGCCATCAGCTGCGTGACGGTGCGCACCGACGGCAGCCTGCACGGCTGCAACAACGATGCCTTCGGCTTCGTGCGCAACCTGCGCCAGCAGCAGCCGGGCTGGCAGCCCGGCAACGGCCCGGCCGTGGTCATCGGCGCCGGCGGGGGCGCCCGCGCGGTGTGCTGGGGGCTGCTGCAGGAGGGCGTGCCGCAGGTGCGCCTGGTCAACCGCACGCTGGAGCGCGCGCAGGCCCTGGCAGAAGCGCTCGGCGGGCCGATCAGCGTCCACCGCTGGGACGAGCGTCACGACCTCTTGCAAGACGCGGCACTCGTCGTCAACACCACCAGCGCCGGCATGGTCGGCCAGCCACCGCTGGACCTGGAGGTCTCGCGCCTGCCGGTCAGCGCCATCGCGGCCGACATCGTCTACATCCCGGCCGAGACGCCGTTCCTGGCGGCTGCGCGCGCACGGGGCCTGCCGACGGTGCGCGGCCTGGGCATGCTGCTGCACCAGGGCCCACTGGCATGGAAGCGCTGGTTCGGGCTGGAGCCGGTGGTCACCGACGAGCTCTGGCGCCTGGTCGAGGCCTCGCTGTAGCTGTCGCTCACTGTCTGTCGCGCCCGGCGCGGCGACGTGGCCGGGGCGGATCCGGTCGCACAGCGCGACCGGCAGACGCCGGCTGCAACCCATCCGGCGCTGCCCGCCGGCGCACGTCCGGCGTGCTCAGCCTAGATTCGGCAGTTGGGCGCGCCCGAGCGGGCTGTCATCGGCCTCGATGGCAAGGCGCGAACCGCAGCCATGGCCTGTGCCATGGCGAGGATTTGCAACGCCGCCAGCGTGGTCGAGGGCAGCTCGATCGGGTGTGCAGCGCCGTCACCCGGCTGGTGAGGCTGGTCGTGGCCGGAATCTCCCGACCCGACAAGTACTTGCTCGCGGAAGAAAGCGGTCAACTGCCGAATTTAGGCTCAGTCCAGCGCCGGCAGCTTGGCGCGGAAGTGGTCCCAGGCCCGCTGGAACAGCGCCTGCGACCACAGCTTCTGGCGGCACAGCGCGAGCTCCTCCGCGTCGAAGACGTAGGGCTGGCCGAGCTGCATCGCCATGAACTGGCGCTGGGCGTTCTCCTCCATGTAGGCTGCCAGCACGAAGGCCTCGACGAGGGTCTGCCCGACGGTGACCGCCCCGTGCGACTTCATCAGCGCCGCCGGACGATCCCCCAGCGTGGCTGCCAGCCGGTCGGCCATGGCGCGGTTGTTGATCGAGTTCGGCGAGTCGAGCACCGGCACCGGGTGCACCAGCGAACCCTGGGCGTACACCGGCAGGTAGGGCTTGCCGGCCATGGTCAGCACGGTCGACCAACGCGGGTGCGCGTGGACGACGGCGCGCACGTCGGCCCTCGCGCGGTAGATGCCGGCATGCAGGTGGAACTCCAGCGGCGGCTTGCCGCGGCCGGCCTCCACCTGGCCGTCCAGGTCGATGGTGCAGATGTCGTCGACGGTCAGCCGGCTGCGCTGGCAGTTGCCGGCATTGATCAGCATGCGGCCGTCGTCCAGGCGGATGCTGGCATGGCCGTTGTAGTCGATGATCTCCTGGTGCTCGAGCATGCGGATGCAGTCGACCAGTTGCTGCTTCAGGGTGTCGATGTCGGTCATCGGGTTCTCCTCCTCGGGGCCGGTCCGAGGCTCACCAGCCGGTCTGCGCACGGGTCTGGGCGCGCCACAACTCCCAGGCCCGCAGCCCGGCGCCCTGGTTCACGCCGTCGGCGAGCTCGCCCTCGTGCTCGTCGAGCGCAGCCAGCGGCTCGCCGGCCGCCAGCGCCTGCGCCCAGTGCTGGATGCGGGCGTTGACCTCGGTGTAGACAGCGCGGAAGACGGCCGTCTCCAGACTCGGGCCGACGGCGATGCTGCCGTGCGCGCGCATCAGCGCGACATGGCGCGGCCCCAGCGTCTGCGCCAGCGCCTGGCCCTTGTCGCCGTCGCTGACCAGCATGTCGGTGGCACCGAAGCGCTCGCGGATGTCGAACACCGGCACCCCTGCGGCCAGGAAGGCAGCGTTGTGGAACATCGCGCCCATGCGCGCGCGCACCAGCCCGAAAGGCACGACAGACGGCGAGTGGCTGTGCACCACCGCCATCACGTCGGGCCGGGCCTTGTAGACCTCGCCGTGGATGAAGCGCTCCAGAAAGCTCTTGCGGCCGGCAGCGTTGCAGGGCCGGCTGTCCAGGTCGTACTCGAGGATGTCGTCGGGCGTGACCAGGGCCGGCGCCAGCGAGCGCGCCATCAGGTAGCGCCCGGGCGCGTCGGGATGACGCATCGACACATGGCCGAAGCCGTCGACCACGCCCTGCGCGGCGAGGATGCGGCTGGCCGCGGCCAGATCGGCGATACGGGCTGCGTCGACCGGGCTGCCCGAGGCGGGGGGCACGTCAACGGCAGCGGAAGGGGGCAGGTTCGGTGTCATGGCATGCGCGGCGCAGGCGGTCTCGAGCGGGGTGGGTCAGATGATCACCGAGGTCATGATCCCGCGCGGGAAGATCTCCTCGGGCGTGAACTGGCGGTGCGCGATGCCCTGCTGCCAGGTGTACAGCGCCATCTGCTCCCAGGTCGGACGGTTGGGCTCGATGCCGTAGGGGAAGAGGTCGGCGCCGAAGCGGTCGCGCTGCCGCCGGGCATAGCTCGTCAGCCACGGCACCGGGTAGCGCGAGACGGCAGGATCCAGCAGGCGCTCGAGGCTGCGACGCTTGGACTCCTCGAAGGCGTTGAGCAGGTTGCGTCCGACCCAGGGGTGGGCCTCGATGATGGACCGGCGCATCGCGATGATGTGCATGATGGGCCACACGCGGGTGCGGTCGTAGTAGTCCTGCTCCATCTCGACGAAGTCCGGGAACAGGCGCTCGACGTCGGGGTGGCCCTCGAGAAAGCAGGTCGGCGGCCGGGCGATGATGGCGCAATCGATCTCGCCAGAGGCCAGCATCTGGCTCAGCGACCGATCGGCCACGCGCGTGAGCTTCACGCCTTCGGGCAGGTGGATCTCGACCTTCTCGGCGCGGCCGGGGGCGTTGGCGCCGGCCTGATACCAGTGCACATCGGTGAGCTTGACGCCCATCTCGTTGTGCATCCAGCCGCGCATGTAGACGGCCGCCGAGTGCGCCCACTCGGGCGAGCCGACCTTGCGGCCAGCCAGGTCCTGCACGCTGCGGATGCCGCTGCGGCGGTTGACATAGAAGGAGCCGAAGCGGAACAGGCGCGAGCAGATCACCGGCAGGCCGATGATGTCGCTGTCCTCGCGCGTGACCTGGGTGGCGAACTTCGCGAACGACAGCTCCGCCAGGTCGAACTCGCGGTTCGCGGTGAAGCGGGCGAAGCACTCGTGGTGGCCGAGCGTCATCCAGTTCAGGTCGACGCCCTCGGGCTTGACCAGGCCGAAGCGCAGGTCCCGGAAGTGGTCGTAGTCGGTGGTCGCGATCGACAGGGGCAGCAGGCTCATGGTCAAAGGCAGGCAGTGTTGCAGCGGCCGGATTCTGGCGCGGATCGGCGACAGCCGTGCGGCCACGCGGAGCCGCCTCGCGGTGCAACTGGTAGCCGATGGGGACTGGGCCAGAATCGGCGCCGACCCGGCCACCCCCGGCGCCGCCTGCGGGCGAAGCGCCGCCTTCCCCATGACCCATGCCCCAGACCACAACGCCTGGCTGCGCGCCATGCCCTGGGTGTTCGTGCTGATCTGGAGCACCGGCTTCATCGTCGCGCGCTTCGGCATGCCGCATGCGCCGCCGCTGAGCTTCCTGGCGCTGCGGTTCGCGCTGTCCATCCTGTGCTTTGCGGTGTGGATCGCGGTGGCACGCGTGCGCTGGCCGACCACGCCTGCACAGTGGGGGCATCTGGCCGTGACCGGTGTGTTGATGCACGCGGGCTATCTGGGTGGGGTGTGGGCGGCCGTCAAGGCCGGGATGGGGTCCGGTGTGTCCGCGTTGATCGTGGGCATCCAGCCGGTGCTCACCGCCGTGTGGCTGTCGGCTACCGGCTCGCGCGTGACGCGGCGGCAGTGGCTGGGGCTGCTGCTGGGATTCGCCGGACTGGCCCTGGTGGTGTCGCACAAGGTCGGCGCTGGCGGGCCGGGCGATCAGGTCACCGCCGTGAACCTCGGTCTGGCGGTGCTGGCGCTGCTGTCCATCACCGCCGGCACCCTTTATCAGAAGCGCCATGTCCAGCCGTGCGACGTGCGCAGCGCCAACGCGGTGCAGTTGGGCGCAGCACTGCTGGTGACGCTGCCGCTGGCCTTGCTGGAGCCCGAGCCGATGCGCTGGGCCACGGCTGCCGGCGGCGTGAACTGGGAAATCGTCGGGGCGATGGCCTGGTCGGTGCTCGGGCTGACACTGGGCGGCAGTTCGCTGCTGTACCTGCTGATCCAACGCGGCGCCGCGGCCTCGGTGACCAGCCTGATGTACCTGGTACCGCCGTGCACGGCGCTGATCGCCTGGATGCTGTTCGACGAGCCGATCACCGCGCTGACGCTGGTTGGCATCGCGCTCACAGCGTTCGGGGTGAGCTTGGTGGTGCGCGCACCGCGCTGAGAGGCCTCGCCACGCCCTCTTGGCGTGGAACAGGGCCGCGCGAGCGCGCACCACAGGCGCGGGTACCATCGCAACCGACCCGATGGCACATCGCCCGCCGCCCTTGTCCGGCGGGCCTGGCCTGTCCGGCCGCCGCGCCGCCCCTTTCCTGCTCCACGACCCCCATGAGCCATACCCATCGCATCGCCGTCATCGCCGGAGACGGCATCGGCAAGGAAGTCATGCCCGAAGGCCTGCGCGTCCTGCAGGCCGCGGCCACGCGCTTCGACATCGCGCTGCAGTTCGACACCTTCGATTTCTCGAGCTGCGACTACTACGCACGCCACGGCAAGATGCTGCCCGACGACTGGCGCGAGCGCATCGGCGGCCACGAGGCGATCTATTTCGGCGCCGTGGGCTGGCCGGCGATGGTGCCCGACCATGTCTCGCTTTGGGGCTCGCTGCTGCTGTTCCGTCGCGAGTTCGACCAGTACATCAACCTGCGCCCGGCGCGGCTGATGCCCGGTGTGACGGCGCCGGTGGTGCGGCGCGACGGCAGCCCGCGCCAGCCCGGCGAGATCGACATGGTCATCGTGCGCGAGAACACCGAAGGCGAGTACTCGAGCATCGGCGGGCGCATGTTCGCCGGCACCCCGCGCGAGATCGTCATGCAGGAGACGGTGATGACACGCCACGGCGTGGACCGCGTGCTGCGCTACGCCTTCGAGGTGGCACGCTCGCGGCCGAAGAAGCACCTGACCAGCGCCACGAAATCCAACGGCATCGCCATCACCATGCCCTACTGGGACGAGCGCGTGGCCGAGATGGCGCGCGAGTACCCGGACGTGACGGTGGACAAGTTCCACATCGACATCCTGACGGCACATTTCGTCCAGCGCCCGGACCACTTCGACGTCGTCGTGGGCTCCAACCTCTTCGGCGACATCCTGTCCGACCTGGGCCCGGCCTGCACCGGCACCATCGGCATCGCGCCCAGCGCCAACCTCAACCCCGACCGCACCCATCCGTCGCTGTTCGAGCCGGTGCACGGCTCGGCCCCGGACATCGCCGGCCGTGGCGTTGCCAACCCGATCGGCCAGATCTGGAGCGGCGCGCTGATGCTGGACTTCCTCGGCTACCGTGACGCGCACGACGCCATCCTGCGCGCCATCGAGGCCGTGCTCGAGCCCGGCAGCGGGGCACCGCGCACAGCCGACCTGGGCGGCACCGCAGGCACGACCGACGTCGGTCGTGCCATCGAGCAGGCGCTGAAGGGCTGAGCGGCTCAGCGACTGAAGCGGCGCCACCGCCACCCACCGACGAACGCCAGGCCGTCGCCCCCTCGGTCCGCGCCCGCAGCATCCCTTGCGAATACCGACCCTGTTCCTGCTGGGTTGCGCCGGCTTCGTCAGCACGTTGTCGATGCGGCTGTGCGATGCCATGCTGCCGGCCCTGGCGTCGACCTTCTCGACAACCACTGCGCAGGCGGCCTCGGTCGTCACGGCGCTGGCCATCGCCTATGGCGCGTTGCAGTTCGTCGCGGGCCCGCTGGGCGACCGCTACGGCAAGCCGCGCGTCATCGCGCTGGCCTGCCTGTGGTGCGGCGCCGCCACCGCCGCCGCCGCCCTGGCTACGTCGCTGTCGGCGCTGACGCTGGCCCGCTTCGCCACCGGCGCCGGGTCGGCCGCCATCGTCCCGCTGGTGTTGGCCTGGATCGGTGACACGGTCACCTCCGAGCGCCGCTACGAGGCGCTTGCGCGCTACAGCACCGCCACGATCATGGGCACGCTGCTGGGCGCGTGGGCCGGTGGCGCCCTGACACAGTGGCTGGGCTGGCGCGCGGCCTTCGCCATCGTCGCGCCGTTGTTCGTGCTGGCCGGCGTGGCCCTGCTGGCGAATCCGGCACGTGCCGGGAGCTCCGGTGACGCCAGCCTGCCACGCGACCGCACCCCCTACCTGACGGCCGTGCGTGATCTGCTCGGGCGGGCCTGGGTGAGGCGCGTGTACGGTGTCGTGCTGCTGGAGGGCCTGCTGGTGTTCGGCGCGCTGACCTTCGTGCCGAGCCTGATGCACGACCGATTCGACCTGCCGCTGGCCATGGGTGGCGCCGTGGTGGCGGCCTATGGCCTTGGCGGATTGCTGTATTCCAGGCTCGCGCCTCGGCTGATGAAGCGCCTGCACCCGCGTGCGCTGGCACGCGCGGGGGCCGTGCTCATGGCAGGCGGACTGGGCCTGATCGCGCTGATGGTGAGCCCGGCGGCCACGGCCGTCGCCTGCGCCATGCTGGGCCTGGGCTTCTTCGCGATGCACAACACACTGCAGTTCCAGGCCACCACGCTGTCGCCGCACCGGCGCGGTCTGGCGCTGTCCTTCTTTGCTGCCAGCCTGTTCTTCGGCCAGAGCATGGGCGTGCCGCTGGCCGGCTGGACGTTGACCCACGCGCATCCGTCGTGGACCTATGGCGGCGCAGCGCTCGCGCTGGTGGTGCTGGGCTGGGTCTACACGAGGATGTGGGCGCGCCACGCGGCAGCAACGGAATCCGCTGCACCCCAGGCCACACCCGCCGCGCCCCCTGCCCCGGCGGCCCCAGGGCCCACGACCGACCGATGAGGAGAGCCTGGCCATGACGACCCTGCTGCCCGACCGCGAAGAGATCGAATCCGCCGCACGCATCGTCTACACGGCGATGCCGCCCACGCCGCAGTACGCCTGGCCGTTGCTGGCGCAGCGCCTGGGCACCGAGGTCTGGGTCAAGCACGAGAACCACACGCCCACCGGCGCCTTCAAGGTGCGCGGCGGGCTGGTCTACCTGGAAGGCCTGGCACGGCGGGAGCCGCAGTGCCCGGGCATCGTCTCGGCCACGCGCGGCAACCACGGGCAGTCGCTGGCGCTGGCCGCGCGGCGACACGGCATCACCGCGACCATCGTGGTGCCGCACGGCAACAGCCGCGAGAAGAACGCTGCGATGAGGGCCTTCGGCGCCACCCTGATCGAACACGGCCAGGACTTCCAGGAGGCCTCCGAGCACGCCTCGGCGCTGGCGGCGCAGCACGGGCTGCACCGCGTGCCGTCGTTCCACCGCGACCTCGTGCGCGGCGTGGCCACGGCCTGGATGGAGTTCTTCGAAGCCGTGCCGCATCTGGACGTGGTGTACGTGCCCATCGGCCTGGGCTCGGGCCTGTGCGCCGCCCTGGCCGCCCGCAACGCGCTGGGCCGCCGCATGCGCATCGTCGGCGTCGTCTCGGCGCACGCGCGCGCCTACGCGCTGTCGCTGGCCCAGCGAACCGCGGTGGCCTCGCCCGTGGACACCCGGCTGGCCGACGGCATGGCCTGCCGCGTGCCCGACGCCACCGCGCTGGAAGCCATGCTCGATCAGGTGGATGGCGTGGTCGAGGTCGACGACACCGAGATCGCGCAGGCGATGAAGGCGCTGTACCTCGACACCCACAACGTCGCCGAAGGCGCCGGCGCGGCGTCGCTCGCGGCCGCGTTGCAGCAGGCGCGAAGGCAACCGGTGGGGGCTCGGGGGCGTTGCGTCGGCGTCACGCTGTGCGGCGGCAACGTGGACCACGAGGTCTTCGCCGAGGTGCTGGGC
>JBMTXX010000030.1:0-21828 GCA_049453935.1 Rubrivivax sp. | reverse complement strand
CGTCGATGCGCTGCGCATCGCGCTCGGTGCCCAGCGTGGCCACCGCCAGCGCCTGCGTCTCGCCGCGCGTGAACAGCGCAGACCCGTGCGTCCGCGGCAGCACCGAGGTGCGGATCTCGATGGGACGCACGGTGCGCGTGTCGCGGCCGTCGATGCGCGGCTCGCCCGCCAGGATCTGGCCCCGCACCAGGGAGGCCTCGATCTCGAACAGCAGTGCTTCGACCTTGACTTCATCGAACTCCGCGCCCTCGGCCTTCAGGGCCGCCTTGGTGGCGGCATAGGCTTCGCGGCAGGCCTGCGTGCGGGCCTGCTTGCTGCGGATCTGATAGGCCGCACGCAAGGGCTCCAGCGCCAGGGCATTGACCTTCGCGATGAAAGCCTCGTCCTTGGCGGGGGGCGTCCAGGTGCCTGCGGCTTGCCACTCGGGCTTGCCCGCGTCGCGCACCAGTTCATGGATGGCTTCGATGGCCACCTTGCCTTGGTCGTGGCCGTAGACGACGGCACCGAGCATGACCTCTTCGCTCAGCTGATCAGCCTCGGACTCGACCATCAGCACCGCGGCTTCGGTGCCGGCAACGACCAGATCCAGCTTGCTGTTGGCGAGCTCGGCCTTGCCCGGATTCAGCACGTACTCGCCGTTGACATAGCCCACGCGGGCTGCCCCGACGGGCCCGTTGAACGGGATCCCGCTGATGGACAGCGCCGCGCTCGTGGCGATCAATGCGGCGATGTCGGCCTGGACCTCGGGGTTCAGGCTCAACACGTGGACGACGACCTGCACCTCGTTGAAGAAGCCGTCCGGGAACAGCGGCCGGATCGGGCGGTCGATCAGCCTGCTGGTCAGCGTCTCGAGTTCGCTGGGTCGTCCTTCGCGCTTGAAGAAACTGCCGGGGATCTTGCCGGCAGCGTAGGTCTTCTCGATGTAGTCGACGGTCAGGGGGAAGAAGTCCTGACCCGGCTTGGCGTTCTTCGCCGCCACCACGGTGGCCAACACCACCGTGCCTTCGATATCCACCAGAACGGCGCCGCTGGACTGGCGGGCGATCTCGCCCGTCTCCATCGTGACGCGGTGCGGTCCCCACTGGAAGGTCTTCACGACCTTGTTGAACATGCTCATGCCATCTGCTCCTGTGTGGGCGCGCTTGTCAGCCCCGCGCCTGCAGGCCGGAGACACAGGTCGACGGCAACAATGCCATTCCAGCGCGACTGGGGCCGAACTTCGGACCAGCCGCCCTGGAATGACACAGCAGTTGCCTGCGTTCCCATGATCCCCTGGCGTATCGGGTGCCCCCAGCGGGGCACCCCTTGACGCCGTGATCGTCCCGCCGAACCTTACTTGCGCAGACCCAACTTCTGGATCAGTGCGGTGTAACGGTCAGCATCCTTGTCCTTGAGGTAAGCCAGCAGGCTCTTGCGCTGGTTGACCATCTTCAGCAAGCCTCGGCGACCATGATGGTCCTTCTTGTGCAGCTTGAAGTGCGGCGTCAGTTCGTTGATGCGCGCCGTCAGGAGCGCCACCTGAACCTCCGGGGACCCGGTGTCTGCCGCGCCACGGGCGTGCGCCTGGACCACCTCGGCCTTCTGCTGGCTTGTCATCGTCATCGCGATTTCCTCTGATGCAACGGGAAACGCGCGCCTGACCAGCCTCCATCGGCTGACCTGACCCGGTTTCCCTGGCCACAAGGGCCGTTTCACTTGCGAACGCGGGTGAAACCGACCCGCGCCGTGCCTTGTTGTTCATGCGCCTGGGAAAACGCGGCAAGCAAACCTTGCCTGGCCCAAGCCCACGCACAACTTGTTGATTCTAGCTCATGGCCTTTGCAGCGCCCCTGCCAGCCGCTCCACCCCCAGAAGCAGGCGCTGAGGATCCCGAGAGGCGAAGCACCAGCGCAACCAGCCCTCGCCCTCGGGCCCGAACGCCGCGCCAGGAGCCAGGCCAAGACCGTGGCGCAAGACCAGCTCACGTGCGAAGCCCAGCGAGTCGGACACGCCTTCGACCCGCAGGAACGCGTACATGCCACCTTCCGGCGCCTCGACCGTGACCCGGGGGAGCTCGCGCAAACCACCGACGAGCACATTGCGACAGGCCAGCATGCGCTGCTGCAACGCCGGCACGAGGGAAGACGAGAGCCGCAAGGCCTCGAGCGCGCCGCGCTGCACGAACACCGGCGCGCACGAGGTGTTGAATTCGATCAGCTTGCCGATCGCGTCGAGGCTGTCCGGGGGGACCACCACCCATCCCAGGCGCCAGCCGGTCATCAGAAAGCTCTTCGAGAAGCTCTGGACGGCCACGACGCGGTCGTCGGGCGACGCCAGATCCAGGAAGCTCGGTGCCGCATGGCCCGGACCGTAGTACAGGCGTTCGTAGACCTCGTCCGCCACGATCCACGTCCCCGTCTTTCGGCAATGGTCCAGGATGGCCTGGACCTCTTCACGCGCCAGCGTCCATCCCGTGGGATTGTTCGGCGCGTTGACGAGCAGCACCCGGGTGCCGGGGCCGACCGCTGCCCGCAAGTGATCCATGTCGAGCGTCCAGGCCCCTTGACGGGGCTGCAGTGGCACGCGTCGCACACGCGCACCCATGATCTCGGCCTGCGCCGTCAGGTTGGGCCACAACGGGGTGATGGCGGCGACCTCGTCATTCGGATCGACCAGCATCTGCATCGCCATCATCAAGGCACTGACCCCCGAGGAGGTCACCGCGACGCGGTCGATCGACACGGGCCCGTGCAGCGCACTGACGTAGTGCGCGATCGCCTCGCGCAGCGCGGGCAGCCCCAGGTTGTGGGCGTAGAAGGTCTCGCCGTCCTGGAGGGAGCGTGCGGCGGCGTCGCGCACCGCCTGCGGTGTGACTTCATCGCTCTCGCCGAACCAGAAGGCCAGCACATCGGGGCGGCCCATGGCGGCGTTGGCCACGTCGCGGATCTTGGAGCCGGGAAGGTCGCGGATGGTTGTTCTCATGGGACGTCATGAACCTCGAAGAATCTTCGGCAGCCAGGGGCCGGGCGTCCAGCAAGCCGCACCGTGGCCATCGCCCGCGTCTGGCCCGCCGGGACCAGGCCCTTGACCTGACGCAAATCGCGGGAACTTGAAAAGCCCGCCGCGGGGATCACCTTTGGAGTATCGCCGCTGCGCATGGTGCGCAGCCTCAGGCCAGAAGGTCACGGACCTGCGGCCTGCCACCCTTCAGGAGATCGACATGTTCCTCGTCCCCGTTGCCCGTCGTGGCTCCGACCTGTCCCGTCTGTTCGACGAGACCTTCGACCGCTTCTTCCAGGCCTCCGGCGCGCCTGGCCCCGTGGATGCCACCAGCCCTGCGCTGGACGTGACCGAGACCGACAAGGGCTGGACCGTGCAACTGGACCTGCCCGGGGTCTCCAAGGAGGACGTCAAGGTGTCGATCGAAGGACGGCTGGTGTCGATCGAGGCTCCGGTACGCCGCGCCGAGCCGCAGGTGGAGGGCCGGCGCGTCCTGCTGCGCGAGCGCCAGATCACACGCTATGCACGCAGCCTGACGCTGCCGGCGGAAGTCGACCAAGCTGCGTCCAGCGCCAGAATGGCGGACGGCGTGCTGGAACTCGCCCTTGCGCGGCGCGGCGCGACGGCCGCCGCCCAGCTGACGATCAACTGAGCTCCGCCAGAGGCCACCTCGGACGCACATCGAACGCCTGTGCGTCCGAGGGGCTGGCCACACCGGCCTGCAGTCGCATCGCCGCGGCCAGCGCGATCATCGCGCCGTTGTCGGTGCACAAGGACAGTTCCGGATAGTGCACCCGCAGGCCGCGTCTGACAGCGGCCTCGTCCAGCCGCATGCGCAGCAGCCGGTTGGCCCCGACCCCGCCGGCCACCACGAGCCTCTTCAACCCGGTACGCGCCAGCGCCTGCAAAGATTTGGACACCAGCACGTCGACGATGGCCGCTTCCGTCGAAGCCGCCAGGTCGGCCAGCGACTGATCGCCAGGTGTCAAGCCCAGACGCCGATGCTGGGTCATCACCGCCGTCTTCAACCCAGCGAAAGAGAAATCCAGGTCGCCACTGTGCAGCAAGGGCCGTGGCAGCGCGAAGGCTCGGGGATCACCCGTTTGCGCCAGTTGCGAAAGGGCGGGCCCACCGGGATAGCCCAGACCCAGCAGTTTGGCCGACTTGTCGAAGGCCTCCCCGGCGGCGTCATCGATCGTCTCGCCCAGCATCGCGTAGCGACCGACCGCGTCCACACGCATGAGTTGGGTGTGTCCGCCCGACACCAACAAGGCAACGAATGGGAAGCTCGGGGGGTCGCGCGACAGGAAGGGCGACAGCAGGTGACCCTCCAGATGATGGACGCCGAGCACCGGGCGACGCAGCGCCGCGCCCAGCGCCACGGCAAACCCAGCGCCCACCAGCAAAGCCCCGGCCAAGCCGGGGCCCTGGGTGTAGGCGACGATGTCCACGTCCTCCACCGCGCAACCCGCCTCGCGCAGGACCTGCTGCGTCAGCGGCACCACACGGCGGATGTGATCGCGGGAGGCCAGCTCCGGCACCACGCCGCCATAGGCTTCGTGCATCTGCGCCTGGCTGTGCAGCCCATGGGCGAGCAGTTGCGCACGCTCATGGCCCCGGACCGTGACCAGCGCCACACCGGTCTCGTCGCAGGACGACTCCACGCCGAGGACGTTCATCGCAGGGACGTCCGCAGGCAGGCGGGCCACTCAATGACGCTCACGCGCGTGGTTGATCGAGTACCTGGGAATCTCGATCGTCACGTCCTGATCCGACAGGATGGCCTGGCACGACAGGCGCGAGGTCGGCGTCAGCCCCCAGGCTCGATCGAGCAGGTCCTCCTCCGTCTCGTCGAGTTCGCCGAGCGACGCGTACCCTTCGCGGACGATGACGTGGCAGGTCGTGCAGGCGCAACTCATCTCGCAGGCGTGTTCGATCTCGATGCCGTTGTCGAGCAGGGCCTCGCAGATCGACGTCCCGCGGGGTGCCACGACAGTGCTGCCTTCGGGGCAGTAATCGGCATGGGGGAGGATGCGGATGACGGGCATGGATGCAGGGTCCCGGAAGGCTCAGAGGTCACCGACCTTGCGGCCGGACAGCGCAGCGCGGATGCCGCGGTTCATGCGCTCGGCCGCGAAGGACTCGGTCCCCTGGGCGAGCGCCTCGATGGCGCGGTCGATGCGGGCAGGGTCGTCGCCTTCGGCCGCCGCCAGCACGGCGTCGATCAGACCGCCGATCGCGGCACGCGCCTGGTCACTCAACAGATCGCCGTCGGCGGCCAGCGCCGAGCGCGTGGCCAGCACCATGCGCTCGGCTTCGACCCGGGACTCGACCAGCCGCCGGGACTGCATGTCCTCGTCGGCGTGGGTGAAGCCGTCGCGCAACATGCGTGCGATGTCGTCCTCGGCCAGCCCGTAACTCGGCTTGACCGCTACCGACGCCTGCACACCCGAACCCAGTTCACGCGCAGACACGCCCAGCAGGCCGTCTGCGTCTACCTCGAAGCTCACCCGGATCCTCGCCGCGCCGGCGGCCATCGGGGGAATGCCGCGGAGTTCGAAGCGGGCCAGGCTGCGGCAGTCGGTGACGAGGTCGCGCTCGCCCTGCACCACGTGGATGGCCATGGCCGTCTGGCCATCCTGGTAGGTGGTGAAGTCCTGCGCCCGGGCGACCGGGATCGTGGTGTTGCGCTCGATGATGCGCTCGACGAGCCCGCCCATGGTTTCGAGCCCGAGCGACAACGGAATGACGTCCAGCAGCAGCAAGCCATCGTCCGACGGGTTTCCGGCCAAGGCGTGCGCCTGCCGCGCGGCCCCGATGGCCACGACCTCGTCGGGGTTGACGTCGGTCAACGGCTCCCGCCCGAAGAGCGTGCCGACCGCGGCACGCACCGCCGGCATCCGCGTCGAGCCACCGACCATGACCACGCCCTGCACCTCCTCGCGGCTGACGCGGGCGTCACGAAGCACGCCTCGAACCAGGGCGAGCGTGCGCGCGATCAAGGGCTGCACCACAGCCTCCAGATCGGCCCGCCGCACGTCCAGGCGCACCGGCCGGCCGTCGACTTCGAAGCCCATCACCACGTCGGTGGCCTCGGTCAGCGCCTCCTTCGTGCCCCGCGCGGCCACCAGCACGGCACGGCGGTCGCGCGCACTGCGTGCCACCAGCCCCACGCGTTCGAGCGCCCAGGCCGCGAGCGCGGCGTCGACGTCGTCGCCTCCCAGCGCGGCATCCCCACCGGTGGCGACGACCTCGAACACACCCCGGGTCATCCGCAGCAGCGAGATGTCGAAGGTGCCGCCACCCAGGTCGTAGACCGCGTACAGACCTTCGCTGCCGCGGTCCAGCCCGTAGGCCACGGCCGCCGCCGTCGGCTCGCTGATGAGTCGCAGGACGTTCAGGCCTGCCAACTGCGCTGCATCCTTCGTCGCCTGACGCTGTGCGTCGTCGAAATAGGCGGGCACGGTGATGACCGCACCGAACAGGTCCTGGTCGAAACTGTCTTCGGCACGCTGGCGCAGGCTGGCGAGGATCTCCGCAGACACCTCCACCGGAGACTTCTCGCCATCACGCGTCTCGATGGCGACCATCCCCGGCCGGTCGAGGAAGCGGTAGGGCAGACGCTCATGCCCGCGCAGGTCTCGCAGCGTGCGGCCCATGAAGCGCTTGACCGACACCAGGGTGTTCTCAGGGTCTTCCGCCTGCGCCTCCAGCGCCGCGTGGCCGATCTGGCGGCGGCCGTCGGCCAGGTAGCGCACCGCAGACGGCAGGATCACCCGTCCCTGCGCGTCGGGCAGACACTCCGCCTGCCCATGCCGGTGTGCGGCCACCAGCGAATGGGTGGTGCCGAGGTCGATGCCCACGGCAATGCGTCGCTGGTGAGGGTCCGGCGATTCGCCGGGTTCGGAGATTTGCAACAGGGCCATGGATCAATCGGGAATGGGGGGCACACCGCGGCGTCGGTCCGCGCGGCGACAACAGCCACAGGGCTCAGGCGTCCTCTTGCTGGCGCTCGACGTCCTGCCGGAAGCGAGAGACGAACATCAAGGCGCGTACGGACGCCGCCGCAGCCGACGGGTCGGCATCGTCGTCCAACTGGCGCCGCAACGCTTCCAGCAAATCTCGCTCCGCAGCGTCGACCTCGGCGCGCAAGGCATCGATGGCAAGCTTGTCTTCGGCCTCGGCCAAGGCCTCACGCCAGGCCATCTGCTGCTGGAGGAACGCCGACGGCATGCCGGTGTGGCGCTGCGCGTCCACCGCCGCTCCGGCCAGTTCGCACAGATAGCCGCCCCGCGCAATGGGGTCACGCAGCCGGCGGTAAGCCTCGTTCACCCGCATGGCCCACTGCATCGCCAACCGCTGCGCCGATGCACCTTCCCCCGCAAAGCGATCCGGGTGCACCTGCGCCTGCAAGTCGCGCCACCGCCGCGCCAGTTCGGCAGCGTCCAGCCCGTGACGACGCGGCAAGCCGAAAAGCGTGAAGTCGTCGTCGTCGAGTGTCATTTTCCGAAGCCCGCCACGACGGGGCTCGCAGGCTCAGACGCGGAACGATTCCCCGCAGCCGCAACGGTCCCGCTCGCGCGGGTTGTGGAACTTGAAGCCTTCGTTCAGGCCCTCGCGCACGAAGTCGAGCTCGGTGCCGTCCAGGTAGGGCAGGCTCTTGGGGTCGATGAGCACCTTCACGCCGTGATCCTCGAAGACGATGTCCTCCGGCGCGACGTCGTCGGCGTACTCGAGCTTGTAGGCCAGCCCAGAGCATCCGGTGGTCTTCACCCCGAGCCGCACACCCACTCCCCTGCCCCGGCGGGACAGAAAGCGCGTCACGTGACGCGCGGCGGCCTCGGTCATCGTCACAGCCATGGCGGGCTCCTCAATGCGTGACCGCGTCCTCGGACACCGGCTCCGCGTGCTTGGCCCGGTAGTCGTTGACGGCCGCCTTGATCGCGTCCTCGGCCAGGATGGAGCAGTGGATCTTCACCGGCGGCAAGGCCAGCTCCTGCGCGATCTGGGTGTTCCGGATCGTCATCGCCTCATCGAGCGTCTTGCCCTTGACCCATTCGGTCACGAGTGAACTCGAGGCGATGGCCGAGCCGCAGCCGTAGGTCTTGAACCGCGCGTCCTCGATCGTCCCGGTCTCCGGGTTGACCTTGATCTGGAGCTTCATCACGTCGCCGCAGGCCGGCGCGCCCACCATGCCGGTGCCCACAGTGTCATCGCCCTTGTCAAAGCTGCCGACGTTGCGCGGGTTCTCGTAGTGATCGATCACTTTTTCGCTGTAAGCCATGAGAGATCCTCCTCGGGGATGCAGATGCAGTCAGTCCATCGGTGGTCGACGGGGCGCGCACATGGGGCGCAACACCGGCAACCCTCAATGGGCGGTCCACTGGATGCTGGTCAGATCGATGCCGTCGCGGTACATCTCCCACAGCGGCGACAGCTCGCGCAGCTTGGCCACACGGTCCTGCAAGGTGGCCACCGCGTAGTCGATGTCGGCCTCGGTGGTGAACCGGCCGATGGTCATGCGCAGGCTCGAATGCGCCAGCTCGTCGCTGCGCCCGAGGGCGCGCAAGACATAGCTGGGCTCGAGGCTGGCGGACGTGCAGGCCGAGCCGGAGGACACGGCGATTCCCTTGATGCCCATGATCAGCGACTCGCCCTCGACAAAGTTGAAGGACGCGTTCAGGTTGTGGGGCACGCGATGCTCGAGATGCCCGTTGATGAAGACCTGCTCGATCTGCTGGATACCGGTGAGCAGACGGCGCTGCAACATCCGGATCCGCTCGTTCTCGGTGCCCATCTCGGCTTGAGCGATGCGAAACGCTTCACCCATGCCCACGCACTGATGCGTCGGCAAGGTGCCAGAGCGCATGCCGCGCTCGTGTCCGCCGCCATGCATCTGGGCTTCGAGCCGGACCCGGGGCTTGCGACGCACGTAGAGCGCACCGATCCCCTTGGGGCCGTAGGTCTTGTGCGACGCCAGACTCATCAGGTCCACAGGCAGCGTCGACAGGTCGATCAGCACCTTGCCGGTCGCTTGCGCGGCATCGACGTGGAACACGATGCCGCGTTCTCGACACATCGCGCCGATGGCGGGGATGTCCTGGATGACGCCGATCTCGTTGTTGACGAACATCACCGACACGAGGATGGTGTCGGGCCGCAGCGCATCGCGCAGGCGGTCGAGGTCCAGCAGACCGTCTTCACGCACATCGAGGTAGGTGACCTCGAAGCCCTGACGCTCCAGGTCTCGCATCGTGTCGAGCACCGCCTTGTGCTCGGTCTTGACCGTGACCAGATGCTTGCCGCGCGATGCGTAGAAGTGGGCAGCACCCTTGATCGCCAGGTTGTTGCTCTCGGTGGCACCGGAGGTCCAGACGATCTCGCGAGGGTCGGCGTTGATCAGGGCGGCCACATCGGCGCGCGCCTTCTCGACTGCCTCCTCGGCCTCCCAGCCCCAGGCGTGGCTGCGAGAGGCAGGATTGCCGAAATGCTCACGCAGCCAGGGGATCATCGCATCGACGACACGCGGATCGACCGGCGTCGTGGCGCCATAGTCCATGTAGATCGGGAAGTGGGGCGTCATGGCGTGTGGTGGGCGTCAAGCCGCATGCGGATGCGGCGCGGAAACAGGATGAACGGAACCGAAAGCGGGAATGCCTTGCTCACTTGCCGAACGAGCCGCCAAGCGCGAACACCGAGTTGGGAGCGGTCACCTTGATCGGCTTGACCACCGGTTGGGTGGAGATGGCGCGCTTGACCGGCGTCTCCTCGATCGACACGCCGCGGGCGATCTGATCGTCGACGAGCTTTTTCAAGCTGATCGAGTCAAGGAACTCGATCATCTTGCTGTTGAGGCTGGCCCACAGGTCGTGCGTCATGCACCGGCCCGACTCCTCGCCCATGCAGTTCTCTTTGCCGCCGCAGCCCGTGGCGTCGATCGGCTCGTCGACGGCGACGATGATGTCGGCCACCGTGATCTCTGCCATGCTGCGACCGAGCGAGTACCCGCCGCCGGGGCCACGCGTGCTCTCGACGAGTTCGTGCCTGCGAAGCTTGCCGAACAGCTGCTCGAGATAGGACAGCGAGATCTGTTGGCGTTGGCTGATCGCCGCCAGGGCCACGGGCCCGTTGTGCGATCGCAGGGCGAGGTCGATCATCGCGGTGACGGCGAATCGGCCCTTCGTGGTCAGACGCATCGTGGATCTCCTGTCCGCTTTCCGGCGGCGTTGCGTGAACGCAGGCACCTCGAACCGCCGAGCCACATGCCCGGGCTTGCCGGGTCTGGTGGACTGCTCCCTGGCGGCCCTGATTCCTACTGGAAGACTCAACTTTAGCAGAAACCAAGCATTTTGATCGAGAAATCGGCCGTCAAAGCCCTGCGCTTGCTCAGGGGCTTTCGGCCGAGCCTGGCACGCCGCCGAAAAGGCGAGCTCGCGCGACGCACGGGTCTCAGGTGGGAGCGAGGGCCGCCGCGCCGGCCGTCCGCCCCGAGGCTCCGAAGACCTGCTCCTTCAGCGCCGCCAACTGGTCGCGCACGCGCGCCGCCTTCTCGAACTCCAGGTTGCGCGCATGGTCGAGCATCTGCTTCTCCAGGAGCTTGATGCGCTTGCCAAGATCCTTCTCGTTCAGCGCCTCGGGCTGGGCCGCCACCTGCGCACGGTTCACGTCATCCTTGCCACTGCGGTCCACGACCACACCGTCGATCAATTCCCTCACCTGCTTGGACACGCTGCGCGGGACGATGCCGTGGATTTCGTTGTGCGCCAGCTGCCGCGTACGACGCCGCTCGGTTTCGTCGATGGCGCGACGCATCGAGTCCGTGATGCGGTCTGCGTACAGGATCGCGGTGCCGCGGACGTTGCGCGCCGCGCGGCCGATGGTCTGGATGAGACTGCGCTCGGCCCGCAGAAATCCTTCCTTGTCGGCATCCAGGATCGCCACGAGCGAGACCTCGGGGATGTCCAGACCTTCGCGCAGCAAATTGATACCGACCAGCACGTCGAAGGTGCCCAGGCGCAGATCGCGGATGATCTCCACGCGCTCGACGGTGTCGACGTCGCTGTGCAGGTAGCGCACCTTGACCCCGTTGTCAGACAGGTAGTCGGTCAACTGCTCCGCCATCCGCTTGGTGAGCGTGGTGATCAACACCCGCTCGGCCACGTCGACACGCTGACGGATCTCCTGCAGCACGTCGTCGACCTGGGTGACCGCCGGCCGCACCTCGATGACGGGATCCACCAGCCCCGTGGGGCGCACGAGCTGCTCGACGACCTGCCCCGCATGCTGCTGCTCATAGGCCGCCGGCGTGGCCGAGACGAACACCGTCTGGCGCATCTTGGACTCGAACTCCTCGAACTTCAGGGGCCGGTTGTCCAGGGCGCTCGGGAGCCGGAATCCGTACTCGACCAATGTGGTCTTGCGCGCGCGGTCACCGTTGAACATGCCGCCGAACTGACCGATCAGCACATGGCTCTCGTCGAGGAACATCACGGCGTCGCGCGGCAGGTAGTCGACCAGGGTGGGCGGCGGGTCGCCCGGCTGGGCGCCAGACAGGTGACGTGTGTAGTTCTCGATCCCCTTGCAGTGCCCGACCTCCTGCAGCATCTCGAGGTCGAAGCGGGTGCGCTGCTCCAGACGCTGGGCCTCGACGAGCTTGCCCGCGCCGACCAGTTCGGCCAGCCGTTCGCGCAGTTCCAGCTTGATCGAATCGATTGCGCTGAGGACGCGCTCGCGCGGGGTGACATAGTGGCTGCCGGGATAGACCGTGAAGCGCGGGATCTTCTGACGGATGCGGCCGGTCAGGGGATCGAACAGTTGCAGCGACTCGATCTCGTCGTCGAAGAGCTCGATACGGATCGCCAGCTCGGAGTGTTCGGCCGGGAAGACATCGATGGTGTCGCCGCGCACGCGGAAGGTGCCACGGGAAAAATCGACCTCGTTGCGCGCGTACTGCATCCGGATCAGGTGCGCAATGACGTCGCGCTGGCCGACGCGGTCCCCCACGCGCAGCGTCATCACCATCTGGTGGTAGTCCCCCGGGTCCCCGATGCCGTAGATCGCACTGACCGAGGCGACGATGACGACATCACGACGCTCGAGCAGGCTCTTGGTCGCCGACAGCCGCATCTGTTCGATGTGTTCGTTGATCGAGCTGTCCTTCTCGATGAACAGATCGCGCTGGGGGACGTAAGCCTCCGGCTGGTAATAGTCGTAGTAACTGACGAAATATTCCACCGCGTTCTTCGGGAAGAACTCGCGGAACTCGCTGTAGAGCTGAGCCGCCAGGGTCTTGTTGGGCGCGAAGACGATGGCTGGACGTCCCGTTCGGGCGATCACGTTGGCCATCGTGAAGGTCTTGCCCGAGCCTGTCACGCCCAGCAGCGTCTGGAAACTCAGGCCGGCCTCCAGCCCGTCGACCAGTTGCCCAATCGCGACGGGCTGGTCACCGGCCGGCGGGTAGGGCTGGAAGAGTTCGAAAGGCGATTCGGGGAAGTGGACGAAGCAGCCAGGCGTCTGCGCTGGATCTGCCTTCGTTCGGGGGTCAGCGGCCGCGGGCATGGGGGCTGCGGATACGGCCGCCATGCCCGCCCCGACGTCGGGGTCGAGTGAGCGCACGACGTTGCGAGAAGGGCTGGGCATCTCGGGCGAATCCTAGAATTGCGGCAAAGGCGCCCGGGATGGGACGCCGGACGGCCCGCCAGCGTAACGCAGGCGGCCCAGGCCGGCACCAGACCCCACCCGGCACAGCCCCCCACACCCCGTCACCCCCTCCTCGGAACGCCACCATGTCCTTGTTCGACGCCGTCGAAATGGCCCCACGCGACCCCATCCTGGGCCTGAACGAGCAATTTGCCGCCGATCCACGCCCGGACAAGGTCAATCTCGGTGTGGGCGTCTACTTTGACGAGCAAGGCAAGCTGCCCCTGCTGGCTTGCGTGGCGCAAGCCGAGCAGGCGCTGGTGGCGGCAGGCAAACCTCGCGGCTATCTGCCCATCGACGGCATTGCGGCCTACGACAAGGCCGTGCAGGGCCTGGTGTTCGGATCGGCATCGGCGGCCGTGTCGGCGGGACGTGTGGCCACCGTGCAAGCCTTGGGTGGCACCGGAGGCCTGAAGATCGGTGCTGATTTCCTCCATCGCCTGAACCCGTCGGCCAAGGTCCTGATCAGCGACCCGAGTTGGGAGAACCACCGGGCGTTGTTCACCCGCGCTGGCTTCGACGTCGACACCTACCCCTACTACGACGCCTCGACGCGCGGCGTCCGTTTCGCCGACATGCTTGCCGCCTTGCGAGCCGCAGCACCCGGCACGGTGGTGGTGCTGCACGCCTGCTGTCACAACCCGACCGGGTGCGATCTGGAAGCCACCCAGTGGTCGCAGGTGGTCGAGGCCGTCAAGACAGGCGGTCTGGTCGCATTCCTCGACATGGCCTACCAAGGATTCGGCGACGGGATCGCCGAGGACGGCGCCGTGGTGCGGCAATTTCTGGAGGCCGGCATCGACTTCTTCGTCGCGACGTCTTTCTCGAAGAGCTTCTCCCTGTATGGCGAACGCGTGGGCGCGGTCAGCGCGGTCTGCGCGAACGCCGACGAGGCGGCGCGCGTGCTGTCGCAGTTGAAGATCGTCGTGCGGACCAACTACTCCAACCCGCCGACACACGGTGCGCAGATCGTCACCACCGTGCTGACGACGCCGGCGCTGCGGGCGCAGTGGGAGCAGGAACTCGCAGGGATGCGACAGCGCATCCGTGAGATGCGACAGGCGCTGGTGCAGGGCCTGCGTGCGGCCGGTGTCACCCAGGACCTGGACTACATCACACGGCAGAAGGGCATGTTCAGCTACTCGGGCCTCGGGCGCGAGCAGATGCACCGCCTGCGCTCGGAGTTCGGTGTCTACGGTGTCGACTCCGGCCGCATCTGCGTGGCCGCGCTGAACCATCACAACCTGCCCACGGTCGTGCGGGGGATCGTCAGCGTGCTCTGAACGGCGCTTGCGCACGTCGCGAACGAGCTCGGCGCCGCAGGCGTCCAGGACCCTTCAGGGTGAGCAGAGGGCGACCGGCGCAGGCCAGGGCCACATGGGCGAGCGTGACTGTCAGGTCGGCGGCAGTCCTGCGCACTACAGTCTGTCGCTGTTTATTTGCTGCGCCGCAGCAGATTTCGTGGCAAAGTCCGCTGCGCAACGTCAACTTATATGCACAGCGTGACGTGTCACGTTGCGCTTGCACAGGGATCCGACATGCTCTATCAGCTCTACGAGACACAGCGCGCGATGATGGCCCCCTTCGCGGAATTCGCCAGCGCATCGGCCAAGCTCTACACCCATCCGCTGTCGCCCTTCTCGCAGTGGCCGCTGTCCCAGCGCACCGCAGCCGGTCTGGACCTGATGCACCGGCTCGCCAAGGAGTATGAAAAGCCCGAGTTCGGCATCACCCGTGTCTCGATGGACGGCGTCGATGTGGCGATCCAGGAACAGGTGATCCTGCACAAGCCGATGTGCAGGCTGCTGCGCTTCAAGCGCTTCACAGACAACCCGGTGGCGCTGGAACGCATGAAGCAACAGCCCACCGTGCTGGTGGTGGCGCCGCTGTCGGGGCATCATTCGACCTTGCTGCGCGAGACGGTCCGCAGCCTGCTGCAGGACCACAAGGTGTTCATCACCGACTGGACCGACGCACGCATGGTGCCGGTCGAAGAAGGCCCCTTCCACCTGGACGACTACATCGAGTACGTCCAGGACTTCATCCGCCACATCGGCGCCGACGTGCACGTGATCTCGGTGTGTCAGCCCACGGTGCCCGTGCTGGCGGCGATCTCCCTGATGGCCAGCGCCGGAGAGCAGACCCCTCGCACGATGACCATGATGGGCGGGCCGATCGATGCACGCCGCTCACCCACTGCAGTCAACAATCTGGCCACCACCAAGAGCATCGACTGGTTCGAGCACAACGTCATCTACCGCGTGCCCCTGAACTACCCAGGTGCGGGGCGGCGCGTCTACCCGGGTTTCCTGCAGCACACCGGATTCGTCGCCATGAACCCGGACCGGCACCTGAGTTCCCACTACGATTACTTCCTGGACCTGATCCGCGGCGACGAAGACAGCGCCGAGTCGCATCGACGCTTCTACGACGAGTACAACGCGGTGCTCGACATGCCGGCCGAGTACTACCTCGACACCATCCGCATCGTGTTCCAGGAGTTCGCCCTCGTCAGCGGCACCTGGGATGTCCACGGGCGCCGCGTGCGTCCGCAGGACATCCGCGACACCGCGCTGATGACCATCGAAGGCGAACTCGACGACATTTCCGGCGCGGGGCAGACCCGCGCTGCGCACGACCTGTGCAGCCAGATCCCCGCACACCGGCGGTTCCACTACGACGTCCCCGGTGCAGGGCACTACGGGATCTTTTCCGGGCGCCGCTGGCGCGACGATGCCTACCCGCGCATCCGCGACTTCATCGCCGCGCACAGGCAGGCCCTGCAGACCTCTGGCGACGTCGCTCAGGCCGCCTGAGCGTGGGCCGGCCGCGCCGATGGACGTGAGCGACGCCCCGCCTGCGGGCGGGGCCGCGCCAACAGCACTGGTCGATCGCATCGACGCGGTGCTGCCGCAGACCCAGTGCACGCGCTGCGGATACCCTGACTGTCGGTCATACGCCGAAGCGATCGCGCAAGGCGCGGCCGACATCGACCGCTGTCCCCCGGGCGGCGCCCAGGGCATCCAGCGACTGGCCGCCGTGACCGGCCGGGCGATTCGACCGCTGGACCCCAGCCGTGGCGAAGAGGGGCCGAGGCGCCTGGCGGTCATCGACGAAGCCTGGTGCATCGGCTGCACGCTGTGCATCAAGGCCTGCCCGGTGGACTGCATCGTGGGCGCCCCGCGCCAGATGCACACCGTCATCGCGGACCTGTGCACCGGTTGCGAGCTCTGCGTGCCGCCTTGTCCGGTCGACTGCATCGATCTGCGCCCGGTGACCGCCGACAGGACAGGCTGGGACGCGTGGAGCGACGAACAGGCGCGACAAGCGCGACAGCGCTACATGGACCGCGGACATCGGCAACACCGCGAAGCGAAGGAGCGCGCCGCGCGCTTGGCCGAGAAAGCCGCATCCAAGCTGGACGATCTGGCAGAACACAGCACGATCCAGGATCCCGCGACGCTGGATCGCAAGCGCATGCTGGTGACGGCCGCTGTGGAGCGTGCCCGAGCGCGGGCAGCCGCGCGCACAGAGGCCAGACCGGCCACCGCAGGGGACACCGCATGAAAGTCGCCGACATCGAGCCTTTCTTCGCCACGCTGAAGTCGGCGAACCCGCAGCCGGTGACAGAACTTGTCTACACCAGCGTGTTCGAACTGCTCGCCGCGGTCCTTCTGTCGGCGCAGGCCACCGATGTCAGCGTCAACAAGGCCACACGCACCCTGTTCGCCGCGGCGCCGACACCACGGTCGATGTGGCATCTCGGCGTGCCGGGGATCGAATCGCACATCCAGCGCATCGGGCTGTACCGCACCAAGGCCCGGCATCTGCACGAGACCTGTCGTCTGCTGCTCGAAAGGCACGACGGGCAAGTGCCGTGCACTCGCGAAGCCCTGCAAGCCCTACCTGGCGTCGGCCGAAAGACCGCCAACGTGGTGCTCAACTGCGCTTTCGGTGAAGAGACCATGGCGGTGGACACCCACATCTTCCGCGTGGCCAACCGGACCGGCCTGGCCCCAGGCAAGACGCCGGATCAAGTCGAGCAAGGGCTGCTCAAGCGCGTGCCTCGGCCCTACCGGGTCGACGCCCACCACTGGTTGATCCTGCACGGCCGCTACGTCTGCAAGGCGCGATCGCCCGATTGCGCGGCATGTCCGGTCAGCCGATGGTGCGACTCGGCGCCGAAGGCGAAGACGGCCTGAACCCTACAATCGGCGTCTTTTCATGCCAGACCTGAGCATGGCCGACCTGACTGCGATCATCGAGCGCGTCGATAAACTCCTCCTGCGACACGAGGAGTTGAAGCGGACCAACCAGTTGTTGCAAGGGCAACTGGACGCCGTGACGGCGGAGCGCGACGCCTTGCGCAGCCGTCTGCAGACCGCGCGGACGAGGCTCGATGCCCTGCTGGAACGCCTGCCCGCAGGAGAAGGCGCCGGCAGGAGCCCCTCCGCGTGATGAAACAGGTCGAAGTGACGATCCTGGGTCAGGGTTACATCCTGGGATGCCCTGCGGGCGGCGAGGCCAAGCTCGAGTCGGCAGTCTCGCTGGTGGACCGCGAAATGAGCATGATCCGCGACACCGGCAAGATCAAGGCGCGGGAACGCATCGCCGTTCTGGCGGCGCTGAACCTGGCCTACCGCATGACCGAGACCGACCCGCCCGCTGGCACGCCGCCTGCACAGGCCCCTGGCGCCCGGGATGGCGAGCCTGCCGATACGCAGACGCAAGCTGCGCTGGCGTCGCTGCAAGCCCGGCTGGACGCGGCGCTGTCGGACGACGGTCACCTGCTGTGATGCGCTGAATCTGCGTGCCCTCCGTCAGGGCACGCAGGCCACATGCGGGCGGCCCCTCGTGCCTGCCAGGTGCACCCGCCTACAATGGATGGTCCGTTGAAGTGTGTCCGGGTCTATATTTCCTTGAACCGATGCTCATTGAGCCAGGGCTTGGAACATCGCCCGGCGGGCGTGATCGTCTCGCGTCAGACGAACCCGAAGCCGCGCTGACCTCGCCCACCTGAACTTCCCTGAGGGTTCAGGAGTGCGGCTCGGCCACTTCGACGGACACCCTTGAACTCGCGGGCCGGCGGCCACCTGCTGCAAACAGGTTGAATCCTCCGATGCCGCCCAAGCCCGCAGTCGCCTATAATCAGCGTTTTTCGCGCAACCTTAGCCTCACATGACCACGATCCGTGTCAAGGAAAACGAGCCTTTCGACGTCGCCCTGCGCCGCTTCAAGCGGACGATCGAGAAGCTGGGACTGCTCACCGAGTTGCGCGCGCGCGAGTTCTACGAAAAGCCCACCTCCGAGCGCAAGCGCAAGAAGGCTGCGGCCGTGAAGCGTCACTACAAGCGTGTGCGCAGCATGCAGCTGCCCAAGAAGCTCTACTGACGCTCTCCGCAAGAACCCTTGTTCGTTCGCCCGCCCGGCACGCCGTGGCGGGCGTTCTGTCATGGACCCCAGATCGTGATGTCGCTGAAAGACCGCCTCCAGGAAGACATGAAGGCCGCCATGCGCGCCAAGGATGCGCCTCGGCTGTCGACGATCCGCATGTTGCTCGCCGCGTGCAAGCAAAAAGAGGTCGACGAGCGGATCGAACTGGACGACACCATCATTGTTTCTCTGGTCGACAAGCTTCTGAAGCAGCGCAAGGACTCGATCGCGGCCTTCGCGCAAGCCGGACGGCAGGATCTGGTCGACAAGGAGAGCGCGGAAGTGGTCGTGCTGGAAGCATATCTCCCCCGACGGCTCGACGCGCAGGCCATCGCCGGAGAGGTTGCCTCCCTGGCCCAGGAACTTGGGGCCCAAGGGCCTGCAGACATGGGCCGGATGATGGCTGCGGCCAAGATGCGCCTGGCAGGCAAGGCTGACATGGCGCTCGTCTCGGCTGCCGTCAAGCAGGTTCTGTCGCGCTGAGGATCTTTTCATGGATGCCAACCTTCCCGTCCAAGCCATCGCATCGGATGTTTGCGTCGCTCCCCAGATGACCGCCGAAGGCATGGCGGCCGCGGCCCGCGCAGGCTTTCGCAGCGTCGTGAACAACCGTCCCGACTTCGAGGGGGGGCCCCTGCAGCCCACCAGCGAAGATCTCGAACAAGCGGCCCGGGCCGCCGGTCTCGAATACCGCCATCTGCCTGTGTCGAGCGCCTACCAGTCGCCGGAAGACGCCGCAGCCATGGCACAGCTGCTGTCTGAATTGCCTCGGCCCTTGCTGATGTTCTGCCGCTCCGGCGCGCGGTCGGCGCGCCTTTATTCGCTGGCTCAGCAAGTCTGAAGGTCACGGCGCGCCGGCGGACCGGCGTGTTGATGCCCTGCATCGATCAGCCGACCGAGGCGGTCGCGGAAATCGTAGAGGCCGCGTAGGCCGCAGAGGCCGGGCATGTTCCAGGGCCTTGCAGCGGCGTGCAACAACGGCATTGCGCGACAATCCCGCCACGAGGGTGGGTGATGGACGTTCCCGGGGGTACATCGTGCGGACATTGCTCGGTTTTTCGCGCCTGATCGACTGGATCAACGAGCGCATAGGCCACGCCATGATGTGGCTGGTGCTGGCATCGGTGCTGATCAGCGCAGGCAACGCCATCATGCGCAAGGCTTTCGACATCGGGTCGAACGCCTATCTGGAAATCCAGTGGTATCTCTTTGCCGCCGTGTTCATGCTCGGCGCCGGATACGTCTTCCTGCGCAACGCCCATGTGCGCATCGACTTCATCTCTTCCAGGCTGCCCCGAAGGCTGAACGCCCTCATCGATGCGGTGGGCATCGTCGTCTTCCTGATCCCGCTTTGCGTGATCCTGATCGATCTGTCCTGGCCCGTGTTTCACCGTGCCTGGGTCTCGGGTGAGGTCAGTTCGAACGCCGGCGGGCTGATCCGCTGGCCGGTGCTGCTGCTGATCCCGGTAGGCTTCGGCTTGCTGCTGCTGCAGAGCCTGTCGGAGTTGATCAAGCGACTGGCCTACCTGAAAGGGGTGCTCGAACAGCCCTTCACACCGGAACCGGGCAGCGGAACCCAGAACGAGCTGGCGCCGGAAGATCAGGCGAGCGACCGCGTGGCCATCGTGGGGCGTCAGCCATGAGCGAGTTCATCTCCGGCAATTTCGTCCCCCTGCTCTTCCTCGGGCTGCTGTTCTTCCTGCTCACGGGCATCCCGGTGGCCTTCGGTCTGGCAGCCACGGGGCTGCTGTTCGGCTTCATCGGGATCGAGGTTGGTCTGTTCCCGGTCAACATGTTCGGCGCCCTCCCGCTGCGTGTCTTCAACATCATGCAGAACGACACGCTGCTGGCCATTCCCTTCTTCACCTTCATGGGCATCGTGCTGGAGAAGTCGAGGATGGCCGAAGACCTGCTCGAGACGGTCGGTCAGGTCTTCGGGCCGATGCGCGGCGGTCTGGCCGTGGCGGTTGTCCTGGTCGGCGCCCTGCTGGCCGCCACCACGGGCGTCGTCGCTGCGGCAGTCATCTCGATGGGCCTGATCTCCCTGCCCATCATGCTGCGCTACGGCTACAACCGAACGGTGGCCACTGGCACCATCACCGCGTCGGGTACGCTGGCGCAGGCCATCCCGCCCTCGCTGGTGCTGATCGTGCTGGCCGACCAGATGGGTCGCTCCGTCGGCGACATGTATGCCGGCGCCCTGTACCCTGCGCTGATGCTGGTGGGCCTGTACCTGCTCTACGTGATGACGCTGGCGGTCGTCAAGCCGGCCTGGGTCCCGGCACTGCCTCTAGAGGCGCGCATCTACCGGGAACCCAACGGGGCCAGCGGACATCGGTCGTTGATCGTGCTGCTGGGCATTGCAGCGGCAGTGGGTTACGCGTGGTCGGTGGTTCACGACAGCGTGCTCAAGCAGTTCATCGAGCGGCCGTTCGCCGCACCGCGGGACGAGATCTTCATCCTCTCCATGACCGTGGGCTCGTTCACCGCGCTGGCCATGGCAATGGTCAACCGCACCTTCAAGCTGGGGCTGCTGTCCCAGTTGAGTGAGCGAGTGACCTTTGTGCTGATCCCGCCACTGGTGCTGATCTTCCTGGTGCTCGGGACGATCTTCCTCGGCGTGGCCACCCCCACGGAAGGCGGCGCCATGGGCGCTGTCGGCGCCCTGGTCATGGCCCTTGGCCGACGTCGTCTGGGTTTCTCCCTGCTGAAGCAGGCACTCGACAGCACTGCGAGGTTGTCGACCTTCGTGCTCTTCATCCTGATCGGCTCGACTGTCTTCAGCTTCACCTTCAACGCCGCAGACGGTCACTTCTGGGTCGAACACCTGTTCGACAAGTTGCCAGGTGGCGCGCTGGGTTTCCTGATCTTCGTGAACTTCCTGGTCTTCGTGCTGGGGATGTTCATCGACTTCTTCGAGATTGCCTTCATCGTCGTCCCGCTCCTTGCACCCGTTGCCGCCAAGATCCTGCCGGAGTTGTTGCCCGGTGTGCCTGAGAGTGCGGTGATGATCTGGTTCGGCGTCATCCTGGCCATGAACATGCAGACGTCGTTCCTGACGCCACCCTTCGGTTTTGCGCTTTTCTACCTCCGCAGTGTGGCAGCGCGCAAGGACTACGACGATCGCATCACCGGCGCTCGAATCCCTGCGGTGACCACGGGCCAGATCTACAAGGGATCGATCGCCTTCATCGTGATCCAGGTGACGATGGTCGCACTGGTCATCGCCTACCCCAAGCTCGTCGTCGACAGCCTGATCGATACGAGGCCGAAGGTCGACGTGGACAAGGCGTTCGAACTGCTGATGGACAAACAGACGCAGGATCCGTCGTCACCCTCCAACGACCCCTTCGCACCACCTCCGCCTCGTCAGCAGGACGCGCCAGCGTCCAGCGATCCTTTCGCCCCTCCACCGCCGCGCCAACAGGAGGCGCCCGTCTCCAGCGACCCATTCGCGCCCCCTGCGCAAAATGCGGAAAACGACGATCCCATGCGCGCTGTACTCGACGCGCTCAAGCAGGATGCGCAGAAGAAATAAGGTCGGCAGGCGCTCTTCGGCGCACAGCCACAACGCCTGGCGCGCCCTGCAGACTGTGTTGGATCACACCTCGCTGACCTGACTGGCAGAGACAGTCGTGCCGCAAGGCGCGGACCGTATTCGAGCACGATCGCAAGGCATCGTTCAGAACGAACGAATCGAGTTCTGCGGCGCAGCGT
>JBMTXX010000029.1:0-21904 GCA_049453935.1 Rubrivivax sp. | reverse complement strand
GGCATCTGATCGACGTGCTGCGTGGCAAGTCCACCGACAAGACGCGCCAGCATGGTCACGAGCGGCTGTCGACCTTCGGTATCGGCGCCGACGTCAGCGAGGCCCGCTGGCGCGGCGTGCTGCGCCAACTGGTCGCGCTCGGCCACCTGCGCGCTGAGGGCGAGTACGGCACATTGGGGCTGGCAGCCAGCGCGCGCGAGGTCCTGCGCGGCCAGGTGCAGCTGTTGCTGCGAGAGCCGGCGCAGGCGCTGCGGCGCGAGCGCGCGGCCCGAGGCACCCGTGGCGATGGGTCCAGGGCCCCACCCCTGCCGCTGGACGAGACAGGACAGGCCCTGTTCGACGCGCTGCGCGCCTGGCGCGGCGAGGTCGCGCGCGCCCACGGGCTGCCGGCCTACGTGATCTTCCACGACGCCACACTGGCCGAGATGGCGCGCGAGCGTCCGGCCACGTTGGATGCGCTGGCCGGGGTCAGCGGCGTGGGCGCGAAGAAACTGGACGCCTATGGCCCCGAGATCCTGCGCGTGCTCGCGGCAAGCACAGGAAAGGCAACGGATTGATCTGGCCAGCGGCGCTGCCAGCTCGACCCTTCGCGCGCAGACCACGTCCTATCAGGCTTCAAAACAGGCGTCTCAGCGAACCGCCGCTCCATGTGAAGAAGGCTGCTCGTGCCGGGATTCGCAGGGCACGCAGCGCTCGGCCTGCGGCTCGACCTTGAGGCGGTCGAAGGGAATCTCGACGCCGCAGTCGACGCACACGCCGTAGTCGCCCTCGCGCAGCCGCGCCAGCGCACGGCTGACGGCGCCGAGATCGGCGGTGTCGAGATCCGACAACGCCAGATCGACCTCTCGGTCCATGGCGTGCCGGCTCGAACTCTCCTCGTCCTGTGCCAGCCACTCGTGCGCGTGCTCGACGCGGCTCGCCCCTTGTCGATGGGCGCTCAGGGTCTGGTCCAGATGACGCTGGCGCAGTTCCAACTCGGCCTGCAGCAAGGCGCGCTGACCGGCGCCCAGGTGTCTCGACATGGTGTTGTCCTCCTGAGCCGTGATCATGGGCAAGGCCGACGCACGGCGCCCTGACCCAGGTCAAGCCGCCCGGACCGGGATGAGCGCCACACCGGGAACAGACCTACCGCGGTGCACACCAGCCAGGGCCTCGCCCGGCCGCAGCCGAACCGGCAGGCCCACCGCCGCCGCCCGCCTATGATCGAGGGTTGCCCTCCTGACCGCAGCCACCGGCTGACAAGTCCACCCCGATGCCCCTGCCCGACCCCGGCGTCCTGCCGCCCGAGTTGCCGATGCTGCGCGTGCGCGGTGCCCGCACGCACAACCTGAAGAACGTCGACATCGACCTGCCCAAACAGGCGCTGGTGGTCATCACCGGCTTGTCGGGGTCGGGCAAGTCCAGCCTCGCCTTCGACACGCTTTACGCCGAGGGCCAGCGGCGCTACGTGGAAAGCCTGTCGGCCTACGCACGGCAGTTCCTGCAGCTGATGGACAAGCCCGACGTCGACGTGATCGAGGGCCTGTCGCCGGCGATCGCCATCGAACAGAAGGCGACCTCACACAACCCGCGGTCGACGGTGGGCACGATCACCGAGATCCATGACTACCTGCGCCTGCTGTTCGCGCGCGCCGGCACGCCCTACTGCCCCGACCATGCCGTGCCCTTGCAGGCCCACAGCGTCAGCCAGATGGTCGATGCCTGCCTGGCCCTGCCCCCCGGCACACGCCTGATGGTGCTGGCGCCGGTGGTGCGTGACCGCAAGGGCGAGCACGCCCAGGAACTCGCCACCTGGCAGGCGCAGGGCTACGTGCGCTTCCGCCTCGACGGCCAGGTCGTCGAGGCGGCCGAGCTGCCGGCGCTGAAGAAGAACGACCGTCACGACATCGACGTCGTCGTCGACCGGCTGCGCATCGACCCGACGAATACAGCGCTGCGCCAGCGTCTGGCCGAGAGCTTCGAAGCCGCGCTGCGACTGGCCGACGGGCGGGCGCTGGCCGTCGAGATGCCGACCGCTGCCACCGAGGCGGCGGCCCCTGCGGCCGGCAGCGAACACCCGTTCAGCAGCCGCTATGGCTGCCTGCACTGCGGCTATTCGCTGCCGGAACTCGAGCCGCGGCTGTTCTCCTTCAACTCGCCGGTCGGCGCCTGCCCGGCCTGCGACGGCCTGGGCCAGGTCACGGCCTTCGACCCGGAGCGGGTGGTGGCCTTCCCCAGCCTGAGCCTGGCCTCGGGCGCGGTCAAGGGCTGGGATCGACGCAACCCCTACACCTTCTCGATGCTGCAGGCGGTGGCGCGCCACCTGGGCGTGGATATCGAGCAGCCCTTCGAACAGTTGCCCGAGCGGGCGCGCCAGGTGATCCTGTTCGGCTCGGGGGAGGAAGCCATCGAGTTCACCTACGAGGCCGAAGGCGCACGCGGCCGCCCGCGCAGCGTCAAGCGTTCACACCCCTTCGAGGGGATCCTGCCGAACTTCGAACGCCGCTGGCGCGAGACCGACTCGTCCGCCGTGCGCGAGGAGCTCTCGCGCTATCAGGCGGCCCGGCCTTGCCACGCCTGCGCCGGCGAGCGGCTGCGGCGCGAGGCACGCCATGTGTTCCTGGTCGCGGCGCAGGAAGCGATGGTTCAGGACGCCGCGGCAGCCACCCCCAGCGCCGAGGCTTGCACGGCCCAGCCGGGGGCGACCGGCGTTCCGCCCCAGCTGTCCTTGCACCAACTCGAGCGCGCCACACTGGCCCAAGCCCTGGCCTGGTTCGAGAGCCTGCAGCTGGTCGGGGCGAAGGCCGCGATCGCCGACAAGATCGTGCGCGAGATCCGGTCGCGGCTGAAGTTCCTCAACGACGTCGGCCTGCAGTACCTGAGCCTGGCGCGCAGCGCCGACACGCTGTCCGGCGGCGAGGCGCAACGCATCCGGCTGGCCAGCCAGATCGGCTCGGGGCTGTCGGGCGTGATGTACGTGCTCGACGAGCCCAGCATCGGACTGCACCAGCGCGACAACGAACGGCTGATCGGCACCTTGAAGCACCTGCGCGACCTGGGCAACTCGGTGCTCGTCGTCGAACACGACGAGGACATGATCCGCGCGGCCGACCATGTCGTCGACATGGGCCCGGGCGCCGGTGTGCACGGCGGGCGTGTCATGGCACAGGGCCGGCCCGAGGACGTCACCGCCGACCCGGCATCGCTCACCGGCGCCTACCTCGGACGCCGCCTGCGCATCGAGGTGCCGCGCCGGCGGCGCACGCCCGGCGCGGGCGGCCCGGCCGGCGTGCTGCGCATCGAAGGCGCGCGCGGCCACAACCTGAAAGGCGTGACGGTCGAGATCCCGGTCGGGCTCTTCACCTGCGTGACCGGGGTCTCGGGCTCGGGCAAGAGCACGCTGGTCAACGACACCCTGTACACCGCCGTGGCGCGGCGTTTGCACCATGCGCAGGCCGAGCCCGCGCCGCACGACACGATCGAGGGCCTGGAAGCCTTCGACAAGGTCATCAACGTCGACCAGAGCCCGATCGGACGAACCCCGCGCAGCAACCCGGCCACCTACACCGGGCTGTTCACACCGATCCGCGAGCTGTTCGCCGAGGTGCCAGCCGCGCGTGAACGTGGCTGGGGCGCCGGACGCTTCAGTTTCAACGTGCCGGCCGCCTCCGGCGGCGGGCGCTGCGAGGCCTGCCAGGGCGACGGCGTCATCAAGGTCGAGATGCACTTCCTGCCCGACGTCTACGTGCCCTGCGACAGCTGCGCCGGCCGGCGCTACAACCGCGAGACGCTGGAGGTGCTCTACAAGGGCCGCCACATCACCGAGGTGCTGGCGATGACGGTGGAGGAGGCGCATGCCTTCTTCAACGCCGTGCCGACGATCGCGCGCAAGCTGCAGGCGCTGCTGGACGTGGGCCTGGGCTATGTCCGCCTCGGCCAGAGCGCCACCACGCTGTCGGGGGGCGAAGCGCAGCGGGTGAAGCTGGCGCAGGAACTGGGCAAGCGCGACACCGGGCGCACCCTGTACATCCTGGACGAGCCCACCACCGGTCTGCACTTCCACGACATCGGGCTGCTGCTGAAGGTGCTGCACCAGTTGTGCGACGCCGGCAACACCATCGTCGTCATCGAGCACAACCTGGACGTCATCAAGACCGCCGACTGGCTCATCGACATGGGCCCGGAAGGCGGCGCAGGCGGTGGACAGGTGCTGGCCACCGGCACCCCCGAGGCGGTGGCGGCGTGCGAGACCAGCCACACCGGACGGTTCCTCGCGGACTTGCTGCAACGCGATGCCCTGGCGCCGGTGGAAACGGCCCAGCCTGCGGGTTGAGGTGAAATCCTCCGCGTCGCGCACGGCGCCGGTCCACCGGCCTGCTCTCGACCCCGAACGACCGGACGCCTGACCGCCCGAGGAGGCCGCCCATGCATTCTTTCCCGCCAAACACTCCACCGGCACCTGTGGACGGTGCCGACGCCGGCCGATCGAAACCGCCGGCAGCGTCTGACGACACGAGGCCGGCCGACGCCGCCGACGCGCTGTGCTGGCTGCCGGCCCATGAGCTGGCGCGTCGCGTGGCCGCCCGCGAGGTCTCGCCGGTGGAGGTGATGCAGGCCATGCTCAGGCGCGCGGCACAGGTCGACCCGCATTGCCGGGTCTTCGCCCACTTCGATGCCGATCGCGCGTTGGAAGCAGCGCAACAGGCGGAACAGGCGGTGATGCGGGGCGATCGGCTGGGCCCGCTGCACGGCGTGCCGATCACGGTCAAGGACAACATCTCCGTCGCCGGGGTGCCGTTGCGCCACGGCTCCGCCGCGGTGGACAGCGCGCCTGCGGCGGCTGATGCGCAGGCCTGGCAACGGCTGCGCGACGCCGGCGCCGTGCTGCTGGGCAAGACGACGCTGCCGGAGTTCGCCCACAAGGTGCTCACCGACTCACCGATCCACGGCATCACCCGCAACCCCTGGCGCCTGGACCGCACGCCCGGGGGCTCCAGCGGCGGGGCTGCGGCCGCGGTGGCGGCCGGCCTGGGGCCACTGGCGCTGGGCACCGACGGGGGCGGGTCGATCCGTGTCCCGGCGGCCTGCACCGGGCTGGTCGGGCTCAAGCCCACGCTCGGCCGCGTGCCCAACGAAAGCCTGCCCGACACTTTCGGCGGGCATTCGCACATCGGCCCGCTGGCCCGCGACGCCGTCGACGCGGACCTGATGCTCGCGGTGCTGGCCGGGCCCCACCCCGCGGACGCGCTGTCGCTTCGCTCGGCCGCCTATGCACACGATGCCCGGGCGCTGCAGGTCCTGCCGCGGCATCTGCGCATCGGCTGGATCGCCCAGGTGGGTCATAGCCCGGTGGACGCAGAGGTGGCCGCGGCCTGCGTCGCGGCGCTGCAGGCACTGCAGGATGACGGCGTCGCCGACGTCGACCTCTTGGACGCAGGCGCACTGCGCAGTGCCTACGAGGACTACGCGCTGATCTCCTCGGCCGGGATGGCGGCGCGGCTGGAGGGCCTGCGGTCCGGGCACGCGTCGCGTCTGACGCCCACCCTGCGCGCCGCGCTCGACCGGGTGGCCCGCGCCGACGCCTTGCGGCTGGCGCAAGCGGTTCAGCAGAGAACGGTGCTGTTCCGGGCCGTCCAGGCGATGCTGCAGGAGCACGACCTGCTGGCCATGCCCACACTCACACGTCCGGCCGTGTCGGTCCATGAGGAAGGGTCGGTGTTCGAGCCGCTATACCAGGCCTGGTGCCCGGCGATGTTCCCCTTCAACCAGACCGGCCACCCGGCCATCTCGATCCCTTGCGGGTTCAGCGCCGAGGGCCTGCCCATCGGGCTGCAACTGGTGGGCCGCTGGCACGACGAGCGACTGCTGTTGCGCCTGGCTCGGCTCCTCCAGACCGTGCCGTCAGCGCCGACACGACGCCCCGGTCTGGCGGACGGGCCTGCGCCGACGGTGGCAAGCCCCCGCTCGTAGAATCCGGCCCACTATGGAATTGGTCCGCCAGGCGCTGCTGCAAGCCCTGCGCTCGGCGTTGGCCGAGATCGCACCCGAACACCCCGTCGACGCCGCTTTCGAGTCACCGCGTCAGGCTGCGCACGGCGACCTCGCCGTCACCTGTGCGATGCAACTCGCGCGCCCGCTGCGGCGCAACCCCCGGGAGCTCGCCTCGGCGCTGGTGGAGGCGATGCGCCGCCAGCCCGACGTGGACCGCTGGGTGCAGGCCTTCGAGATCGCCGGCCCCGGTTTCGTCAACCTGCGCCTGACGGCCGCGGCCAAGCAGTCGGTGATCCACGAGGTGCTCGAGCGAGGCGACGCGTACGGAACGCAGGCCTCGAACGGACGCCGCGTGATGGTCGAGTTCGTCTCGGCCAATCCGACCGGGCCGTTGCACGTCGGGCACGGCCGGCAGGGGGCGCTGGGCGACGCGCTGTGCAACTTGCTGCAGTCCCAGGGCTGGGATGTGCACCGGGAGTTCTACTACAACGACGCCGGGGTGCAGATCGCCACGCTGGCGCGCTCGACGCAAGCCCGGCTGCGCGGACTGAAGCCGGGGGACACCGACTGGCCCGAGGACGCCTATCACGGCGAGTACATCGCCGACATCGCGGCGGACTTCGCCGCCGGCCTGACCGTCAGCGCCGACGACCGCGCCACCACCGCCAGCGGCGACCCGGAAGATCTCGACAGCATCCGCGAGTTCGCCGTCGCCTACCTGCGCCACGAACAGGACCTGGATCTGCGCGCCTTCGGCGTGCGCTTCGACCACTACTACCTGGAATCGAGCCTCTACGCCACCGGCCGGGTCGAGCAGACGGTGAGGCAACTCATCGACGCCGGCAAGACCTACGAGCACGATGGCGCGCTGTGGCTGCGCACGACCGACTACGGCGACGACAAGGACCGCGTGATGCGCAAGTCCGCCGCGCCGGGTCAGGACGGAAGCCCGATGGGCGGCAGTGCCTACACCTACTTCGTGCCCGATGTGGCCTACCACATCCACAAGTGGCAGCGCGGCTTCGTCAAGGTCATCAACGTCCAGGGCAGCGACCACCACGGCACGATCGCACGCGTGCGCGCCGGGTTGCAGGCCGTCGGGCTGGGCATCCCGCCGGGCTACCCGGATTACGTCCTGCACAAGATGGTGACCGTGATGCGCGGCGGCCAGGAGGTCAAGATCTCCAAGCGCGCCGGCGGCTACGTCACGCTGCGCGACCTGATCGACTGGACCAGCCGGGACGCGGTGCGCTTCTTCCTGATCAGCCGCAAGGCCGACACCGAATTCGTCTTCGACGTCGACCTGGCGCTCAAGCGCAACGACGAGAACCCGGTCTTCTACGTGCAGTACGCGCATGCGCGCATCTGCTCGGTGCTGACGCAGTACCGCCTGCAACTCGAGGCCTCGCCCGAGGCAGCACGTGCCTACGACGGCGCTTCGGCCCACTGGCTCGCCGCGGCCGACCTGTCGCGGCTGGTGGCGCCGACGGAAACAGCCCTGATGCTGAAACTGGCCGAGTACCCGGGCGTGCTGACCCGCGCGGCAGCCGATCATGCGCCTCATGACGTGGCGTTCTACCTGCGCGACCTGGCGGCGGCCTTCCACGGCTACTACGCCGCAGAGCGCTTCCTGGTCGACGACCCGGCGCTCGCCCGGGCACGGATGGCCTTGCTGGCTGCCGTGCGCCAGGTGCTGTGCTGCGCGCTGGCGGTGCTGGGCGTGAGCGCACCGCAGAGCATGACGCGCGACGCCGAGGAGCCGGTCGATGCGACTGCGGCCTGAACGGCAGCGGGCGCCGGTCGCGCCTGCGCTGGCGCAACGAGGCGGCTTCACCACCGGGCTCGTGGCCGGTTTGCTGCTGGGCCTGGCTGTCGCGCTAGGCGTGGCACTGTACGTCACCAAGGTGCCCGTGCCCTTCATGGACAAGGTGCCCCAGCGCAGCGCCGAGCAAGACGCCGCCGAAGCACAGCGCAACAAGGACTGGGATCCGAACGCGCCACTGGCCAGCCGTGCCCCCCGTCCCTCGGTGAGCGCCACCGGCGCCGTGACGCCCGCCCCCGAGGCAGGTGGATCGACAGCGGGGGCGACCGGGGACGACGCCACACCACCGCGGGACCCCGCCGCCATCCTGGACGGCCGGGCGGCAGCTCTGCCCGGCCCGCCCCTGGCAGAGCCGTCGCCAGGGGCTCCGGTGGTCGATGCCGTGCCCTCGATCGTGCCGCGACCGTCACCGGCGGACGCCTACGTCTATTTCGTCCAGGCCGGCGCGTTCGAACAGGCAGCCGAAGCCGAAGCGCAGCGTGCCAAGCTGGGCATGCTCGGGCTGGAAGCCCGGCTGTACGAGCGCAACCAGTCCGGGCGGGTCGTGCAGCGGGTACGCGTCGGTCCTTTCGACACGCGCGACGATGCACAGGCCACACGTGACCGGCTGGTGTCGGCCGGGATCGAGGCGCAATTGCTTCGGGCCGAACGCGTGACGCCGTGAAACTTCGGGCGCGCTGAGGACTCAGACGCGGTCGATCGACATTTCTGGAAGGAAGGACATGATGAAACGCCGCCAGTTCCACGGCCTGGTCACCCTCGGATGGAGCGCGGCCGGGGCGACCGCGTTGGCGCAGACCGGCGCGCCGGTGGAAGGGGTCCACTACCTGCGCCTGGCCAAACCCGCACCCGTGTCGGCACCGAACGGCAAGATCGAGGTGGTCGAGTTCTTCTGGTACGGCTGTCCGCACTGCAATGCGCTGGAGCCCGCGCTCGAGGCATGGGCGAAACGTCTGCCGGCGGACGTGGCCTTCCGGCGCGTGCCGGTGGCCTTCAGCGCGACGCACGAGTCGCACCAGAAGCTGTTCTACGCCCTCGAGGCGATGGGCGAACTCGACAAGATGCACACGCGCGTCTTCGCCGCCATCCACAACCAGCGTCAGCGGCTGGACCGCGACGCCGACCAGGCCGCCTTCGTGCGTGCCAACGGTCTCGATGGCGACAAGTTCCTGCAGGCCGGCAAGTCCTTCACGGTGCAGACCCGCATGCGTCAGGCAAAGCAACTGGCGCAGGCCTACGACGTCGACGGTGTGCCCACGCTCGGTGTGCACGGGCGCTTCTACACCGGTGGCGCACTGGCGGGCGACAACCTCAGAGCGCTGGCGGTTGCGGAGGTGCTGATCGACCGGGTGCGACGCAACGTCTGAGCGGTCTTCGGCGCGGAAGGCCGTTGCACGAAGGGTCACGGGCACTAGAATCGTCTGCAAATTCTGTGCCTTGCCCATGAAGACCTTGCCACACCGCCCGACACACGCCGGCTCGACGCTCACTCGCCGCAGTGCCAGCCCGCGCAGCTTGGCGCTGGCACTGCTGCTGCCGTGGACCCTGGCCTTCGCGCCGGTCGCGCAGGCCGAGCGTGCCGACCGCAACCAGCCGATGGTCGTCGAAGCCGACAAGCCCGGCAGCTTCGACATGCAGCGGCAGATCGTGACCTTCAGCGGCAATGTCGTGATCGTCCAGGGCACGATGCAGATCCGCGCCGACCGCGTGGAAGTGCGCGAGAGCAAGGACGGCCATCGCAGCGGCGTGGCGTCGGGCACGCCCGCCCAGCGCGCCACCTTCCGCCAGAAACGCGACGGCGCGGACGAGTTCATGGAAGCCGAAGCGCAGCGCATCGAGTTCGACAGCCGCACCGACTCGCTGCGCTTCACCGGTGACGCGGTGGTGAGACGCCTGCAGGGCTCGCGCGCCACCGACGAGATCACCGGTCAGCTGATCACCTGGAACAACGTGACCGAGGTCTTCAACGTCGAAGGCGGCCCGCCCACGGCCCAGAGCCCGTCGGGTCGGGTGCGGGCCGTGCTCGCGCCGCGGGCCGAGCCTGGCGCCAGCCCTCAGCCGCCTGCGCGCAGCCCTGGCGCGTCGCGGTGAGCGCGCAGCCGCCAGATTCGGCACCTCCCGCCCGCCCGCCGACCGCCGCCGGGATGGCGCAGCCGCCAGCCGGTGGGGCGCATGCGGGCAACGTGCTCGAGGCCCGAGGACTGCAGAAGCGCTTCGGCGCGCGCCGGGTGGTCAAGGACGTGCACCTGACGATCGCCGGTGGCGAGGTGGTCGGCCTGCTCGGGCCCAACGGCGCCGGCAAGACGACGACCTTCTACATGGTCGTCGGGCTGGTGCGGGCCGACGCAGGCGAGATCCTGATCGACGGGCGTGCGGTGCAGGGCGAGCCCATTCACCGCCGCGCGCAGCGTGGGCTGTCCTACCTGCCGCAGGAAGCATCGATCTTCCGCAAGCTGACGGTGGAGGAGAACGTGCGCGCCGTGCTGGAACTGCAGCAGGGCCCGGACGGTCGACGCCTGGACGACACCCACATCGATCGTCGTCTGGACGAACTGCTGCGCGATCTGGGCATCGAGCGGCTGCGCGACACGCCGGCGCCGGCCCTGTCAGGCGGTGAACGCCGCCGGGTCGAGATCGCGCGCGCCCTGGCCACCCAGCCCCGGTTCATCCTGCTGGATGAACCCTTCGCGGGTGTGGATCCGATCGCGGTGATCGACATCCAGCGCATCATCGGCTACCTGCGTCAACGCGGCATCGGCGTGCTGATCACGGATCACAACGTGCGCGAGACGCTGGGCATCTGTGACCGCGCCTACATCATCAGCGACGGCACGGTGCTGGCCGAGGGCACGCCACAGGACATCGTCGACAACCCTCAGGTGCGCCGCGTCTACCTGGGTGAGCATTTCCGGATGTGACCTCGACGATGCGTGCGTCCCTGCAGGTCAAGCTGTCGCAGCATCTGGCGCTGACACCGCAGTTGCAGCAGTCGATCCGGCTGCTGCAACTGTCCACCCTGGAGTTGCAACAGGAAATCGAGCAGATGCTCGAGCAGAACCCTTTCCTGGAACCGGACGACGAAGAGGGCCCCTCCTGGGAAGCCACGGCGGTGGCGGTGCCCGCCGCCGAGCGCGCCGGCGAAGGTGCCCCGACGCCCGACACCGACGCCGCGAGCGAAGGTGACGACGCGCGCGACGCGGGACTGGACGATCTCGGCGACACCCCGTTCGGCCTGACCGAGCGCGACGATTGGGCCAACGGAACCGAAGGCGACGACTTCGACAGCATCCGCGAACTGCCCTCGATGTCCACCGGCGGCAGCGGCCCGGACGACGACGAACATGACGCGCTGGGCTCGCGCAGCGCGCCGGTGGGGCTGGCCGAGCACTTGACAGCCCAGGTAGCGGGCCTGCGCATCGGACCACAGGAAGCCGCAGCGGTACGGGCGCTGATCCAGTCGCTCGACGACGACGGTTACCTTGCCGACCCGCTGGAGGAGATCGCCGCCAGCCTGGGCGCCGGGCTGGACGAAGACGACATGGAGGACCTGCAGTCCAGCCTGCGATGCGCGCTGCACTGGCTGCAGCGGCTCGACCCGCCGGGAGTCGGGGCGCGATCCCTGTCGGAATGTCTTTCCATCCAGCTCCTGCTGCGCGAGGCCACGCCGGCACGTGCGGTGGCGCTGCAGATCTGTCAGCACCACCTGGACCTGCTGGCACGGCGCGACGCCAAGAAGCTCGTCGCCGCCACCGGCGCCGACGAGGCGATGCTGCGCCAGGCGCAGACCCTGATCGCCGCCTGCGAGCCCCGGCCCGGGCGCCCCTTCAGCGACGCGCAGGCGCAGATCGTCGTGCCCGACGTCATCGTGCAGCGCAGCGGACGCGGCCACAAGGTCGTGCTGAACCCCGACGTGATGCCTCGACTGCGTGTCAACGACATCTACGCCGCGGCCATGCGTCAACAGCGCGGCGGCCCGATGTCGGCCCGCCTGCAGGAGGCGCGCTGGTTCATGAAGAACATCCAGCAGCGCTTCGACACCATCCTGCGCGTCAGCCAGGCCATCGTCGAGCACCAGCGCGCCTTCTTCACCCACGGCGAGATCGCGATGAAGCCGCTGGTGCTGCGCGAGATCGCCGATGAACTGGGCCTGCACGAATCGACGATCTCACGCGTGACCACGGCCAAGTACATGGCCACCCCCATGGGCACCTTCGAGCTGAAGTACTTCTTCGGCAGCGGCCTGGCCACCGAGACCGGCGGCAATGCCTCGAGCACCGCGGTGCGGGCCCTGATCCGGCAGATGGTCGCCGCCGAGAACCCGCGGCAGCCGGTGTCTGACAGCACGCTGAGCCAGATGCTGGAGGAGCAGGGCATCCAGGTCGCGCGCCGCACCGTGGCCAAGTATCGCGAGGCGCTGAAGATCGCGCCCGCCAACGTGCGCAAGGCGCTGTGATGCAGACCTCCCCGACGCCTGCGCGGGTGGCAGTGGCCCGATCGGACGGTCCGATGGTCGACCTCTTCCTGCCTGCGGCCGGCGGCACCGAGCCCTGGTTGGCCGCAGAAGTGCAGCAGCTGACCGGGGGTCCTGCCGATTCGGGACGCGGTGGGGTGTGGGTGCGCGGCACACCGAGCCTGGCCATGCAGCTGAACCTGGAAAGCCGACTGGCCCAGCGCGTGCTTTGGCCGCTGGCCTGCGGCCCCTACCGTGACGAGCACGACCTCTACGACCTCGCCCGGCGCGAGGTGGACTGGCCCGCGTGGATCACGCCGCAGATGACGCTGCGCGTGGACGTGCACGCCCATGCGAGCCCGTTGCGCAGCCTGAACTTTGCCGCGCTGCGCATCAAGGACGCGGTGTGCGATGCGCTGCGCGAGGCCTGCGGGCAACGCCCGGATGTCGACACGCGCCACCCCGACCTGCCGCTGGTGCTCTACCTCGGACCGGATCAGGCCACGCTCTACGCCGACACCTCGGGCGAGGCGCTGTTCAAGCGTGGCTGGCGCGATGCGCGCGGCGGCTCGGTCGACGTCAAGGGCGAGGCGCCGCTGAAGGAGACCCTGGCGGCGGCGATGCTGGCCGCCGCCGGCTGGCAGGGCCGGGCCGAGGACGGCCCGCTGCTGGATCCGTGCTGCGGCGCCGGGACGATTGCCATCGAGGCCGCGCAGATGGCCTGCGGCGTGGCACCCGGTCTGAACCGCCGTTTCGCCTTCGAGCGCTGGCCGCTGTTCCGCGAGCACCTCGGGCACTGGCATCGCCTGCGCCAGCAGGCGCGGGACCGCATCCACGCGCCGGCGGCGCCCGTGTACGCCGGGGACGTGAGTTTTCGGATGACCGACTTCGCACAGCGCAATGCCGAACGCGCCGGGGTGTCCCGGGCGATCGACTTCCGCGCCGGCGACGCACTGCAACGGCCGCCCCCGGCGGCCCAGGGAACGATCGTGATGAACCCGCCGTACGGCGAACGCATCGAGCCCAAGGGTCAGGGCTCGGCACGCGCACGGGGTGGACGCGAAGGCTTCGACGATGCCGACGCAGGCGCGTCGGGCTTCTTCGGTGCGCTCGCAGCCCATTGGAAGCGGCACTACCCTGGCTGGACGGCCTGGTTGCTGAGCCCCCAGTCTGACCTGCCCTCGGTGATGCGGCTGAAGGAGAGCCGACGCGTACCGCTGTGGAACGGGCCGATCGAATGCCGGATGTTCCGCTTCGACATCGTGGCCGGATCAGCTCGAGCCAAGCCAACGGACCAGGCCACAGGCGCTGGACCGCCCCGCGACAGCGCGGCCGCCTGATCCGAACCCGCAGCCAGCCGGACAGGATCGCCGCGTTCAGCCGCGCAGCAGCAGACCGGCCAGCAGCGCCAGCGGCGCCGTGTCGGCGCGCAGGATGCGCGGGCCGAGGCTGACCGGCATGAACCCTGCCGCGCGGGCCAGGGCCTCCTCGGCCGGTGCCAGCCCACCTTCCGGCCCGGACAGCACCACGACGGCGCCGGTGGGCTCGGCCAAACGGTGCAGCGGCAAGGCGTCAGGCGCCAGGCTCAGCAGCAGGCGTACGGGCGCTTCGAGCCCGGCACCCAGCCAGGCAGGCAGGGACCGCATCGGAGCCACGGGCGGTACGTAGGCGCGGCCGCACTGCTCACACGCCGCCACCGCCACGGCCTGCCAGTGAGCCTGCCGACGCACAGCGCGCTCACCTTCCAGGCGCAGCACCGTGCGCTCGCAGGCCAGCGGCTGGATCGCCGCGGCCCCCAACTCGACCGCCTTCTCGACCAGCGTGTCCATGCGCTCGTTGGCCGGCACGCCCACCGCCAGCGCGATGGACAGCGTGGGCTCCGGCGTGGGTGGCACCGCGGGGCCCAGGCACAGCACGACCTCGCGCCGGCCCATCGTCTGCACCTGCGCCTCGTGCTCGCGGCCGGCACCGTCGAACACCTGCAGCCCGTCCCCGGGCTGCACACGGCGCACCTGCGCGTGGCGCGCGGCATCCTCCGGCAGCACGAACGTCTGCCCGACAGCCGGCAAGGCGCCGACATGCAGACGCACCGTCATGATCGTGCGCGCCGGTCGGGCAGAGGCTCAGCGGTGCGGCGCAAGCGCCGCTTCCACCGCCAGCGCCACCGCCGCCAGCCGGGCATCGTGACCGCCTGGGGCTGCCAGCATCAGGCCGACCGGCAACTCGTCGGGCCGGTGGCAGGGCAGGCTGAAGGCGCAGCCATCGAGGAAGTTGACCGGGAAGGTGTTGCGCAGCATGCGTCCGTTCATCTCGAAGAAGGCCGCATCGCTGGCCTGCAGATCGGCGATCGGCGCCGCCACCGCGGGCACGGTCGGGCAGACGAAGGCGTCGAAGCCCTGGAGGGCGCGCGTGGTGCGCGCGATCCAGTCGCGCCGGCGCTGCTGCATGCGGATGTAATCGGCCGCCGACACCGCCTCCCCCAGCGCGATGCGTGCGGCCACGCGCGGGTCGAAGCGCTCGCGCCGCGTGCGCATGTCCTGCTGGTGCAGGGCCCAGGCCTCCACCGCCGAGAACCCACCCGGCGCGTTGATCTGCGAGACCTCGGCCAGTTCGGCCAGCGGCACCTCGACAAGGTGCGCGCCGGCAGCCGACAACTGCGACAGGGCGCGCGCATGAGCCGCGGCCACGGTGGCGTCCAGCCCGTCGAGCACGAGGGTCTGGGGCAGCGCCAGCCGAAGGCCCTGCAGCGGCCGAGGCTCGACCGCCAGCGGCGCGCCGGCCAGCACGCCGTCGACGACCAGTGCATCCTCGACGCAGCCGGCGATGGCGCCCACCGTGTCCAGGGTGTGAGACAGGGGGAAAGCGCCTGCCAGCGGGACACGCGACTGCGTGTTCTTGAAGCCCACCAGGCCGCACAGCGCCGCGGGGATGCGCAGCGAGCCGCCGGTGTCGGACCCGAGCCCGGCCACGCACAGGCCCAGCGCCACCGACACGGCTGCCCCCGAGGACGAGCCGCCGGGGATGCGCGGCGTGACGGGATCGGCCGGGTTGGCCGGCGTGCCTTGGTGCGGGTTGATGCCGATGCCGGAAAACGCGAACTCGGTCATCTGCGTCTTGCCGACGATGGCCGCGCCGGCCCCGCGCAGCCGCGCCACGGCGGGCGCGTCGGCCAGGGCGGGCGGCGCACCCTCGCGCAGGGCGGCACCGGCCGTGGTCGTCTCGCCGGCGACGTCGTAGAGATCCTTGATCGAGACCGGCAGGCCGGCCAGGATCGGCAGGCTCACGCCGGCACGCGCCATCGCGTCGGCGTGCCGCGCCGCCTGCAGCGCTGCGGCTGCGTACAGGCGGGTGAAGGTGTGCGCAGCGCGCGGCGCGCGCGCGCCGTCCAGCGCCTGCTCGACGATGTGCTCCCGGGTGACCTGCCCGGCCGAAAGCCGGGTCTGCAACATGCGCAAGGTGTTCATGTCATCAGTCTCCCACAGGCGCGCAGGCGCGGCACACAGGCCGCCTGGCGATGGCCTGGCCCGCCTTGCTCACGTGCGCAGTTCCCGGCGCAGGATCTTGCCCACCGGGGTCTTGGGCAGTTCCTGGCGGAACTCGACCACCTTCGGGCGCTTGTAGCCGGTGAGGTTGGACTCGCACCACTGCCGCACGTCGGCCTCGCTGAGGGCCGGATCCTTGCGCACGACCACGACCTTCACGACTTCGCCCGCCTTGTCGTCGGGCACGCCGATGGCCGCCGCCTCGAGGATGCCGGGGTGCTGCGTCAGCACGTCCTCGATCTCGTTCGGATAGACGTTGAAGCCGCTGACGAGGATCATGTCCTTCTTGCGGTCGATGATGCGGAAGTAACCCCGCTCGTCCATGGTGCCGATGTCGCCGCTGCGGAACCAGCCATCGGGCGTCATGACCTTGGCCGTCTCGTCAGGCCGCTGCCAGTAGCCGGCCATCACCTGCGGGCCGCGGATGCAGATCTCGCCGGGAGACCCGGGCGGCACCGGGTGCCCGTCATCGTCGAGCAGGATCATCTCGGTGTTGGGCAGCGGCAAGCCGATCGAGCCGCTGTAGGCGGTGGCGTCCACCGGGTTGCAGCTCACCGAAGGGCTGGTCTCGGACAGGCCGTAGCCCTCGACCACCGGGCAGCCCGTCTTCTGCAGCCACAGCTGGGCCGTGGCCTGCTGCACCGCCATGCCGCCGCCCAGGCTGATCCTGAGTGAACTCCAGTCGACGCGGGCCGCATCGGGGTGGTTGGCCAGCGCGTTGAACAGGGTGTTGACGGCCGGAAAACTGTGAAAGCGGTGCTTGGACAGCTCCTTCAGCGTGCCGGGCAGATCGCGCGGGTTGGGGATCAGCACGTTGCACGCGCCCATGCGCAGGCCCAGCATCATGTTGATGTTGAAGGCGAAGATGTGATACAGCGGCAGCGCGCAGACGGTCACGAGCTGTTCGCCGGCCGGCAGGGACTTCAGCGCCGGCTGGTTCCAGGCCTCGGACTGCAGCACGTTGGCCACGAGGTTGCGATGCAACAACACCGCTCCCTTGCTGACGCCGGTGGTGCCGCCGGTGTACTGCAACACGGCGATGTCGTCGGGGCCGACGACTGCAGGCCGGAACCCGGCCGCGCCACCGCGCCCCCGCTGCAAGGTCTCACCGAAGCGGTGGCTGCCGGTGAGCTGGAAGGGCGGCACCAGCTTCTTGACGTTGCGCACCACGTGGTTGACGATCGCACCTTTGAGCCAGCCGAGCATGTCGCCCATCGCGGCCACAACGACCTTCTTGGTCGGCACGGCGTCGTGCACCTTCTGCAGCGTGGTGGCGAAGTTCTCCAGGATGACGATCAGTCGGGCGCCCGAGTCCTTGAGCTGATGCTCGAGTTCGCGGGGGGTGTACAGCGGGTTGACATTGACGACCACCATGCCGGCGCGCAGGATTCCGGCCACCACAACAGGGTATTGCGGCACGTTCGGAAGCATCACCGCGACACGGTCGCCCGGCGACAGGCCCTGTTCCTGCAGCCACGACGCGAAGGCACGCGAAAGGTTGTCGAGTTGGCCGAAGCTCAACGTCATGCCCATGAACTTGAGCGCGGGCTTCTCGCGATGGCGGCTGAAACTCTCCTCCATCAACGCCACGAGCGAGGGGTAGGCATCCACCGCGATCTGCGAAGGCACACCCGCCGGGTAATGCGCTGTCCAGGGTCGGTCCATCGTCGTTTCTCCTGCTCCTGGCAGAAATTCTGACGACTTGCTGACGAAAAACCATCGGGGGATTCGATAACCCGGGCACCTTTTCATCCTCCCTGAACCGGGTTTCAACCGGCGCCCACCAGACCTCCAGCGCTGCGAGGTTCAGTCTGTCGGTCCGATGACCAGCGCTCGCATGACAACGTCTCGCGCATACTCGGCCGCGACTTCGGTCACGAACCGACCGAAATCGGTGTGCGCCTGGTCATCCGCTCGGTCGGAGATCGTGCGCAGGACCGCCAGCGGGCAGCCGAAATCGGCGCACACCTGCGCGATGGCCGCACCCTCCATCTCGACGGCCAGCGCGTCGGGCAACGCCGCACGCAGCGCTGCGCTCTCAGCGGACGTGGCCACGAAGCGGTCGCCGCTGATCACCAGGCCCTGATGCCGGCGCGGGGGGCCGAGCCCGAGCGCACCGAGTGCAGCAGGCGGATCGGCCAGCACGGCATCGCAGGCGGCGTTCAGCGCGTCGCGCCAGCGGTCGCAGGTGGCAAACCGCGCGCGTCCGGTCAGCGGGACCTCCCATCGCGGGAACAGCGGGGAGGCATCCATGTCGTGCTGCAACAGGGCGTCGGCGACGACGACGTCACCGACCCGGACCTCGCGGCCCAGCCCTCCAGCCACGCCGGTGAACAGCAAGGTTCGCGCACCGAAACGATCGATCAGCAAGGTGGCCGTCGTGGCCGCGGCCACCTTGCCGATGCCGCAGAGCGCCAGGACCACATCCCGTCCGGCCAGACGCCCCTGAACGACCGAGCGGCCCCCTGCGGACTGCACACGGGCATCCACCAGCGCGGCACGCAGGGCCGCCCACTCCTCGCGCATCGCGCTGACGATCGCCAGCGTCACGGCAGGCCCCCGGCGTGCGGCGACCGATGTGCGGCAGCACCCCGGCCACCATCGGATGCGCGGCCCTGGGCATGCAGCCGCCGTTCGGGGCGGTGGCGGGGCAGCAGCAACCCGTCGGAGGCAGAGGGCCGGGGCATGAGCGCGGTATGTCGTGGCGGTCGTCGTCGCATGGCGGGTTCAGGCCAGAATGCGAGCCTACGACAAGCACCGGCGGCAGGCAAGCCACCGGGCGACTCGTGTCGGCCACACCAGGCGCCGCAACGGTCCGCCCAGGCCCCGCCTCGCGCCGCAGGGTGCGGCCGGAATCTTGCAGATGCCGCGCGCCCACCGGTGCACGCCCCGGCCGGACAAGCCCACGACCCAAGACACCACAGGAGTTCACCCGTGACCCCAGCACAACACGATCAGGCCGCCGCCTTCCTGATGGCCGCGTGGGACGCGCGCCGCCGCGAGCCCAGCCTGCCCGAGGGGCTCAAGCCCGCCGACGAAGCACAGGCGGCGGCGATCAACGAGGCCATCCATCGGCGCAACACGCGCGCGATCGCAGGCTGGAAGATCGGCGCCACCGGGCCAGGCCCGCAGAAGGCGCTCGGCCTGAGCGCGCCGTTCACCGGCTTCATCCCCGCCGAGGGCATCGACGCCAACGACGTCGTCTACCGCTTTGCCGACATGATGCGGCCGGTGGTGGAGTCGGAGTACGCCTTGCGCATCGGCCGCGACCTGCCGCCGCGGGCCGAGCCCTATCGCCGCGCCGAGGTCGAGGAGGCGATCTCGGCCCTGATCATCGGCTTCGAGATCCCGGAGAGCCGGCTCGGCAACGACCACGGCCTGGGCGCGCTCGCCACCGTGGCCGACCACGGCGGCACGGGCCGCTTTGTCATCGGCCACGAGTTCACCGACTGGCGCGACATCGACTGCGTGAACCAGCCGGTCGTGTTGACCTTCGACGGCAAGGAAGTGGGCCGGGGCACGGGGGCGGCGATGATGGGCCACCCGGTGGAGGCCGTGACCTGGTTCGTCAACCACCTGTCGCGCCGTGGGATCACCTTGAGCGCGGGCTGCTTCGTGACCACCGGCTCGTGCACCGGCGTCATCCCCGCGCCCGGCCCCTGCCAGGCGGTGGCCGATTTCGGCCCGTTGGGCACGGTGCGCGCGACGTTCGTCTGAGTCCCTGCGCCCGCGCCGGCTCGACGCCGGCGGGGCGGGCCAGGAAAGGCGCTGAGGGCCCAGGCCTTCAGGCCTTCAGCGCCCCCAGCACCTCGTCCAGCATCTTCTTCGCATCGCCGAAGAGCATGCGGTTGTTGTCCTTGTAGAACAACGGGTTGTCGACGCCGGCGTAGCCGCTGGCCATCGAGCGCTTCATCACGATACTGGTGCGGGCCTTCCAGACTTCCAGCACCGGCATGCCGGCGATCGGGCTCGCGGGGTCGTCCTGCGCGGCGGGGTTGACGATGTCGTTGGCGCCGATGACCATCGAGACGTCGGCATCAGGGAAGTCCTCGTTGATCTCGTCCATCTCCATGACGATGTCGTAGGGCACCTTGGCCTCGGCCAGCAGCACGTTCATGTGGCCGGGCATGCGGCCGGCCACCGGGTGGATGGCAAAGCGCACGTTCACGCCCTTCTCGCGCAGCAGCTTGGTGATCTCGTAGACCGTGTGCTGGGCCTGCGCCACCGCCATGCCGTAGCCGGGCACGATGATCACGCTCTTGGCCTCGCGCAGCAGCTCGGCCGTCTCGGCCGCGCTGACCGGCTGCACCTCGCCCTGGGGCTCGGCCGCGCCGCCGGCCGCCTTGGGCGCCGGGGCGCCGCCGCCGAACCCACCAGCGATCACGCTGATGAAGTTGCGGTTCATCGCGCGGCACATGATGTAGCTCAGGATGGCGCCCGAACTGCCCACCAGCGCGCCGGTGACGATCAGCAAGTCGTTGCTGAGCATGAAGCCCGTGGCCGCGGCGGCCCAGCCCGAGTAGCTGTTGAGCATCGACACCACCACCGGCATGTCGGCGCCGCCAATGGCCATGACCATGTGGATGCCGAACAGCAGCGCGATCACCGTCATCACGATCAGCGGCGTCATGCCCGAGGCCACATCCGGCGCGGCAATGAACTGACGGCCGAACCAGATCACCACCAGCAACGCCGCCAGGTTGAGCAGGTGGCGAGCCGGCAGCAGCAGCGGCTTGCCGCCGATCTTGCCGCTGAGCTTGCCGAAGGCGACGATGGAGCCCGAGAACGTGACCGCACCGATCAGGATGCCGACGTAGACCTCCACCTCGTGGATCACCTTCTCTGCGCCCTCGAGCTTGAGGGAGGTGTCCACGTAGCTGGCAAAGCCCACCAGGCAGGCGGCCAGGCCCACCAGGCTGTGCATCAGCGCCACCAGCTCGGGCATCTGCGTCATCTGCACCTTGCGCGCGGCGTACAGGCCGATGGCGCCGCCCACCACCAGGGCCGCGACGATGTAGCCGATGCCGCCCAGGGTGACGCGCGGGCCGAAGACCGTGGCCAGCACGGCGATCGCCATGCCCAGCATGCCGAACAGGTTGCCGCGACGCGCTGTCTCGGGGTTGGACAGCCCGCCCAGGCTGAGGATGAAGAGGATGGTGGCGCCGATGTAGGCGACGGTGGCCAGGCTTTCGCTCATGTCCGCAGCTCCTTGTTGTCGTTGTCGTTCACTTGCGGAACATGGCCAGCATGCGCCGCGTGACCGCGAAGCCGCCGAACATGTTGATGGCCGTCAGCACCAGGGCGACCACCGCCATCACCAGGATCAGCGTGTTGGGTCGGTCGGCCGCGCCTGCCGCGTCCAGCGGCGGGGCGATCTGCACCAGCGCGCCGATGGCGATGATGGAGCTGATCGCGTTGGTGACGCTCATCAGCGGCGTGTGCAGCGAGGGCGTGACGTTCCACACCACCATGTAGCCGACGAAGCAGGCCAGCACGAAGACCGTGAAGTGCTGCAGGAAGCTGGCCGGGGCAAACGCGCCCACCAGCCAGAACAGCACCGCGCCGACGGCAAACACGATGGCCAGCGACTTCGCCGACATCGGCTCGCCCGGGCCATGGCCGTGGGCCGGGGCCTTCGGCGCCGCCGCTGCGGCCGCAGGCTTGGCCGGCGGCGCCGGTGGCAGCTTGGGTGGTGGCGCCGGCCAGGTGACGGCCCCGTCCTTGATGACGGTCAGCCCACGCAGCGCATCGTCCTCGAAGTTGACGTGGATGACCCCGTCCTTGGTCTTGCAGAGCTCTTCGGTCAGACGCAGCAGGTTGGTCGAGTACAGCGTCGAGGACTGCTTGGCCAGGCGACTGGCCAGGTCGGTGTAGCCGACGATCGTCACCCCATGCCGCACCACCGCCTCTCCCGGCACGGTCAGCTCGCAGTTGCCGCCCTGCTCGGCCGCCATGTCGACGATGACGCTGCCGGGCTTCATGCTGCGCACCATCTCGGCCGTGATCAGCCGGGGCGCCGGCTTGCCCGGGATCAGCGCGGTGGTGATGATGATGTCGGCGTCCTGGGCCTGCTGCGCGTACATCGCGCGCTGCGCGGCCTGGAAGCCCTCGCTCATGACC
>JBMTXX010000028.1:0-23184 GCA_049453935.1 Rubrivivax sp. | reverse complement strand
GCCTCGTTGACGCGCTTGTCGTAGTACTCGATGCGCTCGCGCTGCGCGCGCTGCTGGCCATGCCAGTCGGCCTGCTCGAAGCGCTGCTGCGCCGAGGCGCTGGCCTCGCGGAACAGGCGGTAGTGGCGGTCGAAGCCCTCGAGCATCGCGCGGGCGATGTCGAAGGCACGGCGGTCCGTCAGCTCGTGCGGGAACATGGCCTCAATCGTCCTGTGCGTCGTCATCGCCCTGGGCGGCCGCCGGCGACGGGCCCGGCCCTGGCGCCGAGACGCGCGGGTAGCGCTTGAGCGCGGCCGAGAACACCTCCACCACGTTGTCGGGCCGGTCCATCGTGACCTGCAGGTCCTTCAGCAGGCCGTCGCGCAGGCCGTAGACCCAGCCGTGGATGGTCACCTCCTGCCCGCGCGCCCAGGCGTCCTGGATCACGGTGGACAGCGCGACGTTGCCCACCTGCTCGATCACGTTCATCTCGCACAGCACGTCCTCCTGCTGCGCGGGCGGCAGGTGGTCCAGGCGCTTGCGGTGGCGCAGCCGCACATCGTGCACGTGGCGCAGCCAGTTGTCGGCCAGGCCCACGCGCAGGCCCCGCATCGCCGCGCGCACGCCGGCGCAGCCGTAGTGGCCGACGACGAAGATGTGCTTGACCTTCAGATGCTCGACGGCGAACTGGATCGTCGACAGCGCGTTCAGGTCGGAGTGCACGACGACGTTGGCGACGTTGCGGTGCACGAAGACCTCGCCCGGGTCCAGCCCGACGATCTCGTTGGCCGGCACCCGGCTGTCGGCGCAGCCGATCCACATGTAGCGCGGGCTCTGCTGCTGCGCCAGGCGGGTGAAGAAGCCCGGGTCACGTGCCGTGGTGGCCGCAGCCCAGGCCTGGTTGTTGCTCAGCAGTCGCAGCGGCATGGTGCGGGCGGTCTCACATCGTTTCCGCGAACAGCTCGCGCCCGATCAGCATGCGCCGGATCTCGCTGGTGCCCGCGCCGATCTCGTAGAGCTTGGCGTCGCGCCACAGCCGGCCCAGCGGGTAGTCGTTGATGTAGCCGTTGCCGCCGAAGATCTGGATGCCCTCGCCGGCCATCCAGGTGGCCTTCTCGGCGCACCACAGGATGACGCTGGCGCAGTCCTTGCGCACCCGGCGCACGTGCGCGGTGCCCAGGGCGTCGAGGTTCTTGCCCACGGTGTAAGCGAAGGCGCGCGCAGCCTGCAGCACGGTGTACATGTCGGCCACCTTGCCCTGGATGAGCTGGAACTCGCCGATGCTCTGGCCGAACTGCTTGCGGTCGTGGATGTAGGGCACGACGTTGTCCATCACCGCCTGCATGATGCCGATGGGCCCGGCGGCGAGCACCGCGCGCTCGTAGTCCAGCCCGCTCATCAGCACCTTGGCGCCGCCGTTGACGGCGCCCAGCACGTTGCCGGCCGGCACCTCGACGTCGCGGAACACCAGCTCGCCGGTGTGCGAGCCGCGCATGCCCAGCTTGTCGAGCTTCTGCGCGATCCAGAAGCCCTTCATGCCCTTCTCGACCAGGAAGGCCGTGACGCCGCGGGCGCCGAGTTCGGGCTCGGTCTTGGCGTAGACCACCAGCGTGTCGGCGTCGGGCCCGTTGGTGATCCACATCTTGCTGCCGTTGAGCAGGTAGAAGCCGCCCTTGTCCTCGGCGCGCAGCTTCATGCTGATCACGTCGCTGCCGGCGCCGGGCTCGCTCATCGCCAGCGCGCCGACGTGCTCGCCGCTGATCAGCCGGGGCAGGTACTTCGCCTGCTGCGCCGGCGTGCCGTTGCGCCGGATCTGGTTCACGCACAGGTTGCTGTGCGCGCCGTAGCTCAGGCCCACGCTGGCGCTGGCGCGGCTGATCTCCTCCATCGCGATCATGTGCGCGAGGTAGCCCATGCCGGCGCCGCCCAGGGCCTCAGGCACGGTGATGCCGAGCACGCCGAGCTCGCCCATCTTGCGCCACAGGTCCATCGGGAACTGGTCGCTGCGGTCGATCTCGGCGGCGCGCGGCGCGATCTCGGCTTGCGCGAAGTCGCGCACGGCGTCGCGCAGCGCGTCGATGTCGTCACCGAGTTGGAAGTCGAGGCCGGGCAGGCTCATGGCAGGGTCTCCTGTACAGGGTCCGGAACGGACGCGGCCGCTGCAGCAGCCAGGGTCTCGGCCTGGCGTGTCGCCGAGCGACGACGGGAACGGCCGGCTGCCAGCAATTGCCGGCAGCGGGCTTCATGGAGCGAGATCTCCGCCAGGGTGATCTCGATGTCCTCGCGCTGCTGCTCCAGGTCACGCCGGTGACGCTCGAGCACTTCAAGAAAGGCGGTCAACTGCGCGGCCGTGTCCGACGGGCTCTCGTACATGTCCACGAGCTGCCGGATCTCCAACAGGCTCAGCCCCAGACGCTTGCCGCGCAGGGTCAGCTTCAGACGGGTCCGGTCCCGCTGGCTGTACAGGCGACGTCGGCCGATGCGACGCGGCGTCAGCAGACCCATGTCCTCGTAGAAGCGGATCGCGCGCGTCGTCAGGTCGAACTCCTGCGCCAGCGCCGTGATGCTCAGCCCCTGCGCCGGAGGCTCTGGCGGCGCAGTTGCCGGCGCTTCGGCCGGCGCGCTCGGACGCTTGCGGGTGGACATGGGGACAGAACGACGGATGAAGACGTTGACGTCAACGTCAATGTAACCCGAACCCTGCGGCTCACCACCGTCACGCCCGCCACCGGCGCCGGGCAACGGCCGCAGGCGCCAGCGCGGTCAGCCGAGGTCGGGCGGGACCTGCTCGCGCAGGCGCGCACGCACGCGGTCGACATCCGGGACCACCGACCGCACGACCTCCCAGAAGGCGGCCGAGTGGTTCATCTCCCGCAGGTGCGCCAGTTCATGCGCGACGACGTAGTCGATGACCGGCATCGCGAAATGCACCAGACGCCAGTTCAGCCGGATCGACCCGTCGGCACTGGCACTGCCCCAGCGCGTGGTCGCCGAGCTCAGCGCGAGTCGGCGCACGCGCACACCCAGGCGCGGGGCAAAGTGCGCGCAGCGCTCCTCGAAGACACGTCGCGCCTGGCGCTGCAGCCAACTCTGCACCGCATCGCGCAACTGAGCGGGCTCGGCCGGTGCGGGCAAACCCACTCGCAGGCTCGGGCCGACGGCCGGATCGATGTCGTGCGCCTCGGCGTGCAGCACCGTCCCGGGCGTGCGCGGGTCGATGACGATACGAAGCGACTGCCCGAGAAAGGGCAGCTCGGCGCCATCGCGCCAGTCGATGCGCGCTTGATCGAGACGGCGCGAGCGGTCCTGCTGCTCGGCAAGCTTGCGCAGGATCCAGCGCGCGCGACCGTGCAGTGCCGCTTCGATCTCGCCCAGCGCCACCCAGCGTGGGGCACTGACGGTCAGGCCCTGCGGGCCGATGACGAAGCCGATGCTGCGGCGCCGGGCGCGACGCAGGGCATAAGCCACGCGCACCCCCTCGAGCACGACCTCGCGAGCGGCGTCGGGGTGCAGGAATCGCCGCTCTTCGGCTGGCGCCGGCGTCAACCGCAGCGTCTCGACGGGGCCGTCATCGAACAGCGAGGCCTGGGCCGGCTCGCGTGGCGACAGCTTGTCGATCGAGCCGCCCAACGCCGGCCCGGCCTCGTCAGGAGGCCGCCGCTGCCGCGCCATAGGCCTCGGGATCGAGCCGCCGCATCTCGGCCTCGATCCAGGCCTCGACCTCACGCATCAGTTCGTCGGGCTGACGGCCGGCGCTTGGGATCGGGCGGCCGATCGACACCGGCACCACCCCCGGGCGCAGCAGGAAGCTGCGTCTCGGCCAGCACCGGGCAGACGCCACGGCGATGGGCACGATGGACACACCGGCAGAAATGGCCAGACGCGAGGCACCGCTCTTGTACGTGCCCTGCCCGCCGCGTGGCGTGCGGGTACCCTCCGGGAACATGATCACCCACACGCCTTCGGCAAACAGCCGCCGGCCCTGCTCGGCGACCTTGTTCCACGCCTCGGTGCGTCGGCTGCGGTCGATGTGGATCATGTCGAGCCGACCCATCGCCCAGCCGAAGAAGGGGATGCGCAGCAACTCGCGTTTGAAGACATAGGCCAGCGGGTGCGGCATCAGTGTGGGAAAGAAGAAGGTCTCCCAGGTCGACTGGTGCTTGGCCGCGAGCAGCACCGCACCGCGGGCGTCCTCGGCCGTGGGAAGGTGCTCCAGGCCACGCACCTGCGGACGGATGCCGCAGATGACACGCGCGCCCCACATCGCCACGCGCAGCCAGCCCACGGTCGGCCAGTACAGGCGAGGGCCGCGCCAGGCCATCGACAACACCAACATCGCGATGGCCCACGGCACCACGGTGAGCGCGAGCAGCAGCACGAAGACCGCGGAGCGCAGGCCCCATATCAGCCGGCTCATGCGAGCGCCCCCGCGACGGCCACCGTCCCGGCCCGCGACAACGCGCTGCGAGACAGTGGATCGGTCTCCCGACGCATCAGATGCTCGAAGCAGGCCGTCAGATCGGCATGGTCCTGCAAGCCCGGAATCTGCGCCTTGAGGGCCTGCAGGGCCGGCCCCGACAGATCGGCCGCACGGCCGATGCGCACCAGGTGGGGCTCGCAGCCCGCGGCGTGGGCCGCGTGCATGTCCCGCGCCGTGTCCGAGACGACCGGCACCTGCCGCAGATCGACGCCGTAACGCCGCCCGATGTCCAGCAGCATCCCCGGCAGCGGCTTGCGGCATGCACACTGCTCCTCGGGCGTGTGCGGGCAGAAGAACACCGCGTCGATGCGCGCGCCGCGCGCCTGAGCCATCTCGATCATGCGCTGGTGGACGGCGTTGACCGAGGCCATGTCGATCATCCCGCGGCCGATACCGGCCTGGTTGGTGGCGACCACGGCGTGCCAGCCGGCTTGGTTCATTTGCGCCAGCGCCTCCAGCGCGCCGGCCACGGGGCGCCACTCGTCGGGCGCCTTGACGTGGTCCTCACGGTAGACGTTGAGGATGCCGTCCCGGCCGAGGATGACGAGTTTCATGCCGCTGGATTATGTCGGCCAGTGCGGGCAGGCCGCGAGCCGACCGTACCCGCATCGCCGCGCAGATGGCGCAGCCATCGACACAGCCTCCCGGGCGAGCCGCTCAGGCCGCCAGTCGCGACAGGTCGGCCACACGGTTCATCGCCGCGTGCAGGGCGCGCAGCAGGGCCAGACGGTTGGCGCGCAGTCCGGCGTCGTCGACATTGACCATCACCGCATCGAAGAACGCGTCCACCGGCGCCTTCAACGCCGCCAGCACCTGCAGGGAGGCCGTCAGGTCGCCCGCCTCGAAGGCCTGCTGCGAGCGCGAGGTCGCCTCGGCCACGGCCTGCCACAGCGCCTGCTCGGCGGGCTCGACCAGGCGTGCCGCGTCCACCTCGACCAGCGGGGCGTCGTCCGACTTGCGCAGGATGTTGCCCACACGCTTGTTGGCCGCGGCCAGCGCAGGGGCCTCGGGCAGTCCGCCAAAGGCCCGCACAGCCGCCAGCCGCGCCGGCAGCGCGGCCCAGTGGTCGGGCTTGAGCGCGAGCACCGCCTCGACCTCGCGTGCGGACCACCCCTGGTCGCGCAGCCAGCCGGACAGGCGCTCGTCAAGAAAGCGCAGCACCTCCGCCTGCGCCTGCCCGTGACCTTCGGGAAAAGCGCGGAAGGCGGTGTCGACGAGGTGCGCCGCCGCCAGGGGCAACTGCCGCTCGACCAGCATCCGCACCACGCCCAGGGCATGGCGCCGCAGCGCGAACGGGTCCTTGTCGCCGCTGGGCAGTTGCCCGATGCCGAAGAGTCCGGCCAGCGTCTCGAGCTTGTCGGCCAGCGCCACGGCCAGCCCCACCTCGCCGCGTGGCAGCGCATCACCGGCAAATCGCGGCCGGTAATGGTCCTCGATGGCATCGGCGATGGCCTCACGCAGACCGTCGTGACGTGCGTAGTACGCGCCCATCACCCCTTGCAGTTCGGGGAACTCGCCGACCATGTCGGTCAGCAGATCCGCCTTGGCCAGCGTGGCCGCTTCGTCGGCCAGATCGGCCAGGGCCGCGCCGCCGAGCGCCTGTCCGACGGCGCGGGCGATGGTGCGCACACGCTCGGTGCGCTCGGCCTGGGTGCCCAGGCGCCCGTGGTACACCACCCGGGCCAGGCCAGGCACGCGTGAAGCCAGCGTGCGGCGGCGGTCCTGGTCGAAGAAGAACCGGGCATCGGCCAGACGTGGGCGCACCACGCGCTGGTTGCCTTCGATCACCGCCGTCGGGTCGTCAGGCCGGATGTTGCTGACCACCAGAAAGCGATTCGTCAGCCGTCCCGCCGCATCCAGCAGCGGGAAGTACTTCTGGTTGGCCTTCATCGTCAGGATCAGGCATTCCTGCGGCACCGCGAGGAATTGCTCGTCGAAGGCGCAGGCCAGCACGTGCGGGCGCTCGACGAGTGCCGTCACCTCGTCCAGCAGCGCCTCGTCCTCGATGGCCCGCAGCCCATGCACGGCGGCGGCCTGCGCCAGCCCCTGCTCGATGGCCGTGCGGCGCTGCGCGAACGAGGCGATCACGGCGCCCTGCTCCCGCATCTGGGACTCGTAGGACGTCGCCGATTCGATCACCACGGGATCGGCAACAGCCTCGAAGCGGTGACCGCGCGTGTGACGCCCGGCCTGCAGGCCCAGCACCGCCACCGGGACGACATCGGCGCCGTGCAGCGCCACCAGGCCATGCGCCGGTCGGACGAAATGCACGCTGCGCCAGCCGTCATCCAGCTGGTACTGCATCATCTTCGGGATGGGCAGCGCCGCCAGCGCCGCTTCGAGCGCGCGTTGCAGCCCTTCGGCCAGCGTTGCGCCGGGCACAGTCGTGTCGAGGAACAAGGCTTCGGACTTGCCGTCCGGCGCGCGCCGCAGGGTGGCCACGGCTTCAGGCGTCGCGCCCAGTGCCGCGAGCTTCTTCAGCAGTGCCGGCGTGGCCGCACCCGACGCATCCAGGCCGACCGACACGGGCATCAGCTTGTGTGACGCCGCGCGGTCCTCAGCCACGTCGCGCACGTCGGCCAGCATCGCGCCCAGGCGGCGTGGCGAGGCATACGGCGTGACGGCGGCTTCACCGGCCACCAGCCCGGCGGCAGCCAGGCCTTCGTGCAGCTTGCGGGCGAAGGTCTCGCCCAGGGTGCGCAGCGCCTTCGGCGGCAGTTCCTCGACGAACAGTTCGACGAGCAGCGGAAGCAACAAGGTGTTCGACATGCTCAGGCTGCCTTCCTGTCGTGTGCCGCACGCTGCGCCAACACCTCGTCGGCCCAGGCCCGCGGCGCCATGGGAAAGCCCAGTCGCGCGCGGCTGTCCAGGTAGCTTTGCGCCACCGCCCGCGCCAGATGGCGGATGCGCCCGATGTAGGCCGCGCGCTCGGTGACGCTGATGGCGCCGCGCGCGTCCAGCAGGTTGAAGGAATGCGCGGCCTTGAGCACCTGCTCGTAGGCGGGCAGCGCGAGTTGCTGCTCCATCAGGTGCCGCGCCATCCGCTCGTGCGCAGCGAACGCGCTGGAGAGGAAGTCGACATCGCTGTGCTCGAAGTTGTAGGCACTCTGCTCGACCTCGTTCTGGTGGTAGACATCCCGGTAGCGCAGCACGCTGCCGCCGGTGTCGGTCCAGACAAGATCGAACAGGTTCTCGACGCCCTGCAGGTACATCGCCAGACGCTCGAGGCCGTAGGTGATCTCGCCGGTGACGGGGCGGCAGTCGATGCCGCCGACCTGCTGGAAGTAGGTGAACTGCGTCACCTCCATGCCGTTGAGCCAGACCTCCCAGCCCAGACCCCATGCGCCAAGCGTGGGGTTCTCCCAGTCGTCCTCGACGAAGCGAACGTCGTTGCGCTTCAGGTCCAGCCCCAGCGCCTCGAGCGAGCCGAGGTAGAGCTCCAGGATGTCCTTGGGCGCCGGCTTGAGCACGACCTGATACTGGTAATAGTGCTGCAGGCGGTTGGGGTTGTCGCCGTAGCGGCCATCCTTGGGGCGGCGGCTGGGCTGCACGTAGGCCGCCTTCCAGGGCTCGGGACCAAGCGCGCGCAGGAAGGTGGCGGTGTGGCTGGTGCCCGCGCCCACCTCCATGTCATAGGGCTGCAGCAAGGCGCAGCCCTGGGCGTCCCAGTAGCTCTGCAGTTTCAGGATGATCTGCTGGAAAGTCAGCATGGCCGCAGGCCGGCGTAGCGCCGGCGCAGAAAGCAAAACCGCGGAGTTTACGGGCCGTCGCCCTCGAACGTGGCGGCCAGCGCCGCGGCCCGCCTGCGCAGGCCGGTCTGGACCGCCGCGACCGCGCACAGCGCGGCAGCCAACGCCACCAGGGGCCACAAGCCCCACCGCGAAACCCACCAGGCGTAGGGCGTCAAGCCGTTGCGACCCTCGAAGACGCCCTCCAGCGCCCCGCGCCGGTGAAAAGGCAGTGCGTGCGTGACCCGGCCACGATGGTCGATCAGGACCGTTGCGCCGGTGTTGGTTGCCCGCAGCATCGGGCGCTGGAACTCCAGGGTTCGCAGCCGCGAGATGTGCTGGTGCTGGGGAAGTGCGATCGTGTCGCCGAACCAGGCGATGTTGCTGACGTTGACCAGTGCGGTCGGGGCCTGGTCGGGGTCGATGAACCGCACGGCGAGTTCCTCGCCGAACAAGTCCTCGTAGCAGACGTTGGGGGCCAGGCGCTGCCCGTCGAAGGCGAAGGACGGCGCTCGCAGCGGCCCGCGGGAAAAGTCGCCGAGCGGGATGTTCATCATCTCGGTGAACCAGCGGAATCCGGTCGGGATGAACTCGCCGAAGGGCACCAGGTGGGCCTTGTCGTAGCGGTAGGCGTTGGCCGCCGCACCGAGCGCGACGACCGAGTTGGTGTATCCCTGCTCGAAACTGCCCAAGGGCAAACCCAGCAGCGCCGTGCGCCCGGCGGCGGCCAGAGTCGCCGACAGGCCCGACCACCACCCGGGCGCGAAGGCATCGAGTTGCGAGGGCAGCAAGGGAACGGCCGTCTCAGGGCCCACCACCAGCGGGGTCGTACTGTCCCGCAGCGCGCGCGACAGGTCTTCCAGCAGGCCGGGCAGACGAGAGGGGTCGAATTTCTCGTCCTGCGCGACCGCCGTCTGCAACAGCGTGACGCGTGTGGTGCCGGCGGACACGGTGAAGTCCAGCGTACGCAGCAGGCCGGGCGCGAGCAGCGCCAAACCGACACCTGCGACCGGCACCCACACCGAGCGCCGCCGGCGGCGCGACGACCGCGGGTCGGCCATCGCAGGCGCGCTCGAAGCCGTCGGCGACGCCCCGAACAGGCTCGACCGGGCACAGACCAGCCCGGCCAAGGCGCCGGAGAACGCCAGCACCGCCCCCATGCCGTAGACACCCACCCATGGCGCCAGCCCGGCCAGGGGTGCATCGACCTGCGTGTAGCCACTGGCGGCCCATGGAAAGCCCGTGAACAGCACGCCGCGTGCCCACTCCGCCAACAGCCACAGCGCTGCAAAGAGCACCGCATCCCTGCCGAGGCGGCCGCTGCGCCATCTTGCCCAGGCCATGCAGGCCAGCGCCAGATAGGTCGACAGGGCCGCGGCCAGCAGCACCACCGCCGTCGCCGCCATCCACGCTGGCAGCCCGCCGTAGCGATGCATGCTGACGAACAGCCACCACACCCCAGACGACACCCAGGCCGTGCCGAACACCGCACCCAGCAGCGCCGCCGCAGGCACGGTGGCGCGGGACAGCCGCCACACCAGCCAGCCGATGGCCAACGGCGGCAACAGCCACAACGAGGTGTGCGCCGTCGGCGGCGCCATCAGCGCCCCGGCCAGCACCACGCCTGCCCAGTGCGCGGCGGACCGCGCCGGCGCCCGGTACGGCTGCGGCCCGGAAGGCGGCACGACCGTCAGGGACCGGCCGGCCCTGTGCCGTCGCGGGCGCTGTCCATAGGCGTCTTCGCCGGCGCGCGCGTCACGCGGAACCAGCGCACGGCACCGCCACGGGTGAGCATGACGGAGAACCTCAGCCCCCCGACGTCGACCGCCTCCCCCCGGCGCGGCACGCGCCCGAATTCGTCGGCGAGCAAGCCGCCGATGGTGTCGAAATCGTCTTCGGGCAAGTCGATGGCGAAGGCTTCGTTGACCGCGCTGACATCGGCATCACCGGCAACGCGATAGGAGCCATCGGCCAGCGAAACGATCCCGCTGCTGCCGACGTCGCGCTCGTCGAACTCGTCCTCGATCTCGCCGACGATCTCCTCGAGCACGTCTTCGATCGTGATCAGCCCGGCGGTGTTGCCGAACTCGTCGATGACGATGGCCAAGTGGTTGCGGTTGGAGCGGAAGTCACGCAGCAGCTCGTTCAGGCCCTTGCTCTCGGGCACGAAGACGGCTGGGCGCAGCAGCGTGCGCAGGCTGAGCTCAGGGGCACGCTGCACCTTGAGCAGGTCCTTGGCCAGGAGAATGCCGATGATGTTGTCCCGAGCGCCCTCGTGCACCGGGAAGCGCGAATGACCGGTGTCGATGACCTGCGCCAGCAGTTCGTCGTAGGGCGCGTCGATGTCGAGCATGTCCATCCGCGGCTCGGCCACCATCACGTCACCCGCGGTCATGTCGGCCATGCGGATCACGCCCTCGAGCATGGCGCGCGACTCGGGCCCGATCAGCTCGCGTGCTTCAGCCTGACCCAGCGATTCGATGAGTTCGTCGCGTGAATCCGGCCCGGGGGCAATGAATTCGACCACCCGCTCGAACAGGGTGCGTCGCTCTGCGGGCCGATCGGTGAAACGGTGGTGTGCCGCTCTCTGAGCCCTGGCTGGAGGAGTATCGGACACGCTCGTGCCGGAAGTCGAGATGCGCGGGAGAATAACGCAGTTGTGGCCGGTCCGGCAGTTGCCTGCGGGATCGGCCCTGTGCACACCCTGCTGGAGGCTCCCGAGTCCATGGCCCTGATCCCTGCCACCATCCTGACCGGCTTTCTCGGCGCCGGCAAGACCACCCTGCTCAAGCGCGTGCTGACCGAGGCCCATGGCCAGAAGATCGCCGTCATCGAGAACGAGTTCGGAGAGGAAAACATCGACAACGACATCCTGTCGGTCAACACGCAGGAGCAGATCATCCAGATGTCCAACGGCTGCGTGTGCTGCACCATCCGCGAAGACCTGCGCAGCACGCTGGCAGATCTGGCCGAGAAGCGCCGCACCGGCGCGCTCGACTTCGACCGGGTCATCATCGAGACCACCGGGCTGGCCGACCCGGGCCCGGTGGCACAGACCTTCTTCATGGACGACGAGGTGGCGGAAAGCTTTCTGCTGGACTCCATCCTGACGCTGGTCGATGCCAAGCATGCCGACCAGCAACTCGACGCCCGCCAGGAAGCGCGCCGTCAGGTGGGCTTCGCCGACCAGATCTTCATCAGCAAGACCGACCTGGTCGACCCGCAGCAGGTGCAGGCGCTGAGCCATCGCCTCAAGCACATGAACCCCCGCGCGCCTCACAAGGCCGTGCATTTCGGCGAGGTGTCGATCAGCGAGGTCTTCGACCTGCGGGGTTTCAACCTCAATGCCACGCTGGAGGTGGACCCGGATTTCCTCAATGCCGACGGCGACGGCTCGCACGATCATCACGACCATCATGATCACGACCACGCGCATGGCGAGCATTGCGACCATCCGCACCACCACCGGCACGACGATGACGTCAAATCCTTCGTCTTCCGCTCGTCACGGCCGTTCAACCCGGCCAAACTTGAAGACTTCCTCGGCGCCATCGTGCAGGTCTACGGACCGAAGATGCTGCGCTACAAGGGGGTCCTGTACATGAAGGGCAGCGATCGCAAGGTGGTCTTCCAGGGCGTGCACCAGCTGATGGGCAGCGATCTCGGCCCGAAGTGGACCCCGGGCGAGGCCAAGTCCAGCAAGATGGTCTTCATCGGCATCGATCTGCCGCGGGAGATCTTTGCCCAGGGTCTGGAGCAGTGTCTGGCCTGAACGCCGCCGTGCCCGAAGCCGGCGTCAGTCCTGCGGTTTCGGCTCGGGCATGTCGCGGTGTCTTCAAGCCACCAGGCAACACGGTGCGTGGATAGAATCGCGCCGCCCTGAACATCGGAGAACGCGGTCACGATGGTGATGACCGCCCCGCGCAGCCCCCCCAGCAAGCACCGTCCGCCGAAGGCGATGCGCCTGGGAGTCGATCCGACCAGGAGAGCCCCGTGAGCAAGTCCCCCGCCACCCCCACTGTGCGAGCTGGTCGTGCCGCGGGCAACACCACGGCTTCGAAAACTGCAAGCTTGGGCCCGTCCACCCATTCGTTCGCCGATCGTTTCGGCCCCGCTCCAACCCAGGTACGCCCTCCGATCGAGCCCATGGACACCGTCAGACCCACCACCGTGAAGCCCGACCCCGCACTCGCAGACGTGTGGAGGGGCAAGGCAGGCCGCGACCTCACCGAGGCCGAGCTCCTGTCGATGCCCGAGTCGGAATACATGAACGACAAGCAACTCGACTTCTTCCGCGCACGCCTGCAGCAGCAGAAGGACGATTTGCTGTCCAACGCCGGCGAGACGACGGAACATCTGCGCGAGGACACCACCATCGTGCCCGACCCGGCGGACCGGGCCACGATCGAGGAAGAACATGCGCTCGAGTTGCGCACCCGCGACCGTGAGCGCAAGCTGCTGAAGAAAATCAGTCAGGCGCTGACGCGGGTCGAGACCGGCGAGTACGGCTACTGCGATGAGACGGGCGAGCCCATCGGTCTGCCGCGGCTGCTCGCCCGCCCGACGGCCACGCTGTCCCTCGAGGCGCAGAAGCGGCGCGAACTCAAGCAGAAGATGTTCGGTGACTGAGGCCGGCGCCAGCACCGCCGCCGTCTTTCACGGCACGACCATCCTGAGCGTCCGCCAGGGACGCAGCGTGGCAATGGGCGGCGATGGTCAGGTGACGCTCGGCAACATCGTGATCAAGGCCAGTGCCCGCAAGGTGCGGCGTCTTTATCGTGAGCAGGTCCTGGCGGGATTTGCCGGCGCCACCGCAGACGCCTTCACCCTGTTCGAACGCTTCGAGGCCAAGCTGGAAAAGCATCAGGGGCATCTGGTGCGTGCGGCGGTGGAGTTGACGAAGGACTGGCGCACCGACCGCGTGCTGCGCCGACTGGAAGCCATGCTGGCCGTGGCAGACCGCGAAACCTCGCTGATCATCACCGGCAACGGCGACGTCCTGGAGCCCGAGCGCGGGATCGTGGCCATCGGCTCCGGTGGCGCCTATGCACAAGCCGCAGCCATGGCACTGCAGAGCCACAGCACGTTGTCACCGGCGCAGATCGTCGAGCAGTCGCTGACGATCGCCGGCCAGTTGTGCATCTACACCAACCTCAATCACACGATCGAAGTGCTGGAGTGAGCCGTCCATGACGCCGCGGGAAATCGTCTCGGAACTGGACCGCCATATCGTCGGCCAGGCCGCAGCCAAGCGCGCCGTGGCGATCGCGCTGCGCAACCGCTGGCGCCGACAGCAGGTCGATGAGAAGTTGCGCGGCGAGATCACGCCGAAGAACATCCTGATGATCGGCCCGACCGGCGTGGGCAAGACCGAGATCGCGCGGCGTCTGGCGCGTCTGGCCGATGCACCTTTCGTCAAGGTCGAGGCAACGAAGTTCACCGAGGTGGGCTACGTCGGCAAGGACGTCGACACCATCGTGCGTGACCTGGTGGAAGTCGCGATCAAGCAGGAGCGCGAGCGCCAGGTCCGGCTCAAGCGTTCGCAGGCCGAGGACGCTGCCGAGGACCGTGTGCTGGACGTGCTGGTGCCACCCCCGAGGTCCGAGCACGGCGCCTTGCCTTCCACGGCCGACAGCACAGCGCGGCAGATCATGCGCAAGCGCCTGCGCGAGGGCACGCTCGACGACAAGGAGATCGACGTCGAGGTGGCCGAGCCGCGTCCGGCTCTCGAGATCATGGGCCCTCAGGGCATGGAGGAGATGGCCGAGCAGCTCAAGGGCCTGTTCTCGCAGATGGGCAGCGCTCGACGGCGCAGCCGCCGCATGAAGGTACGCGAGGCCTTGCGACTGATGGTCGACGAGGAAGCGGCCAAGCTCGTCAACGAGGACGAGATCCGCTCCACTGCCTTGGCCCACGCAGAAGCCAGCGGCATCGTCTTCATCGACGAGATCGACAAGGTCGCCTCACGCAGCGAGCACGGCAATGCCGAGGTCAGCCGCCAGGGCGTGCAACGGGACTTGCTGCCGCTCGTCGAGGGCACCTCGGTGAGCACCAAGTACGGCATCGTCAAGACCGATCACATCCTGTTCATCGCCTCCGGCGCCTTCCACCTGTCCCGCCCGAGCGACCTCATCCCGGAGCTCCAGGGGCGGTTCCCCATTCGCGTCGAGCTGGCGGCGCTGTCCGTCGACGATTTCGTCGCCATCCTGTCGCGCACCCATGCCAGCCTGCTCAAGCAGTACCAGGCCTTGCTGGCCACCGAGGGCGTGACGCTGGAGATCACCCCGGACGCGGTGCATCGGCTGGCGCAGATCGCTTTCGAAGTCAACGAGCGCACGGAGAACATCGGTGCGCGGCGCCTGGCCACGGTGATGGAGCGGTTGCTCGACGACCTGAGCTTCGACGCGCCGGACATGGCGGGGCGCGCCGTGGTCATCGACCGCGCCGAGGTCGACGAGCGGCTGTCCGCGCTCGCGCGCAACGAAGACCTGTCGCGCTACGTGTTGTGACCAAAGGCCGCCAGGGCCGTGGCGGTCAAGTCCAGACCTGGCGGTGCTCCGCCTGCAGCACGAGCAGGCCGTCGAAGATCAAGGCATCGACCAGTTCGTGCGGGATGTCCAGATAGGGTGACACCTTCCATCCCGCACCGCCGGTGACGAGTGTGCGCGGGGGCTGACCGCAGCGCGCTTCGATGTGGCGGCGCATGCGCTCGATGGCACCGGTGATGGCATAGGTACCCCCACTCGTCAGCGCGTCGCTGGTGTTGGTGGGGAACTGCACGACTTCGCCGGTCGGCACGCGCAGGCCGGCCGTCCCGCTCTCCAGCGCCCTGAGCATGATGCCGTGTCCGGGCAGGATCAGCCCGCCGAGAAAGCGCCCCTGGGCGTCCATCGCATCCACGGTCACCGCCGTGCCGATCATCACCACCAGCACCGGCTCGTCGCGCCCGCTGCGCGTGACGCGCCAGCGAGCGCCGACGTGCGAGACGAAGCGGTCGGTGCCGAGGCGGCCGGGGTGGTCGTAGCCGTTGGTCACACCGCCGGCCTGCGCCGACGACGACACCCAGCGTGGCGCCAGATCCCAGATCTCGAGCTGCTCCTCCACGCGCTTACGCACGCCGTCGCCAGCCACGTTGCAGCCCAGCATGTGCTGCGGCGCCTGCAGCGACTGCCATTCGCCGTCTGCAAGGGTTTCGACGTGCTCGAGGAACACCGCGCCGTGGCGCAGCACGCGTGCACCGGGCTGCTCGGCGTCGAAGAGCGCCCATTTCAGCCTCGTGTTGCCGATGTCGATGGCCAGGAACGCCATGCCACTCCCTTCGATCACCTCCGAATTCCCAGGGCGCGATGGTAACCACTGCTGGGATGCGCCCATTCCCGAGTGCCGCGCGGGCGCACTGTGGGCGTCGGCCCCCAGTCGGTGGCATGATTGCCGTTGACGTGAACGTCAATTGCTGCGGCCCGCATCCGTCCGGCGATCGCCGATGCTTCGGGCTGCAGTCCGTGCCCCTTCGCCTTGCGAGTGCCCTCATGACCGATCTGTCCGCCGAACACAAGGCCTTGGCCGAATACCGTCCAAGGCACAAGGTGCGCTTCGTCACCGCCGCCAGTCTCTTCGACGGGCACGACGCCGCGATCAACATCATGCGTCGCATCCTCCAGAGCATGGGCGCCGAGGTCGTCCACCTGGGCCACAACCGGTCGGTAGACGAGGTGGTCACCGCTGCGCTGCAGGAAGACGTGCAGGGCATCGCGATCAGCAGCTACCAGGGTGGGCACGTCGAGTACTTCAAGTACATGCTCGACCTGCTGCGCGCCAGAGGGGGGGCGGACATCCAGGTCTTCGGCGGCGGCGGCGGCGTCATCGTCCCCGCCGAGATCCGCGAACTCCAGGCCTACGGTGTGACACGGATCTACAGTCCCGAGGATGGCCAACGCATGGGGCTGCAGGGCATGATCGGCGAAATGCTGATGCGTTGCGACCGCGACCTTTCGGCGCAGGCACCAACGGATGTGCAGACCTTGTGCGGACATGACGATGCGGCCTGGCGGGCCCTGGCCCGTACGATCACCGCACTCGAGAACGGCACGGCCGACGCCGGCTTCGTCCGTGCGTTGCACGGCGCAGCCCGCCAGGTCCCGGTGCCGGTGGTCGGGATCACGGGCACAGGGGGCGCAGGCAAGTCCAGCCTCACGGATGAGCTGATCCGTCGCATACGGCTTGATCAGGGTGACCGGCTGCACATTGCCGTGGTGTCGATCGACCCCTCCAGGCGCAAGAGCGGCGGGGCCCTGCTGGGAGACCGCATCCGGATGAACGCGATTGCGCCATGGCCCAGGGTCTCGGCGGCGGACGGTGACGAGGCCAGCCGCACCACATCCTCGGCAGCGTCCGGGACCGCACCGGCCCGTGTCTTCATGCGCAGCTTGGCCACGAGAGACTTCGGCAGCGAGATCAGTCGCGCACTGCCCGACGTGATCGCCGCCTGCAAGGCCGCGCAGTTCGATCTGGTCATCGTCGAGACCTCCGGCATCGGCCAGGGAGACGCCGCCATCGTGCCGATGGTGGACGTGCCTGTGTACGTCATGACCCCCGAATTCGGCGCGGCGAGCCAGCTCGAGAAGATCGACATGCTGGACTTCGCGGAATTCGTCGCTGTCAACAAGTTCGACCGCAAGGGCGCCGCAGATGCGCTGCGCGACGTCGCCAAGCAGATGCAACGCAACCGTGAAGCCTGGCACACGCGGCCCGAGGACATGCCGGTCTTCGGCACCATGGCCAGCCGGTTCAACGACGACGGTGTGACCGCGCTGTACCAAACGATGAAACCACGACTGCAGTCGCTGGGCCTGTCCTGCACTGCAGCCGCGCTGCCGCCGGTGTCCACGCGTCACAGCACCTTGCAGGGCGCCATCGTCCCGGGCGCTCGCGTGCGTTACCTCGCCGAGATTGCGGACACGGTGCGCGGCTACAAGCGGCGCGCGCGCCAGCAATCCGTGATCGCCCGCGAGGTGCAACAGTTGCGTGCCGCCGCCCACATGCTGGCCGAGGGCAAGCCCGACAAGCCGCGCGCGGCCGAGGCGGCCCGGGCGATCGCGCTGGAGCGCGAGCAAGGTCTCGATCACTACAGCCGGCGCCTCCTGGAGAGCTGGCCGGAAGTGGTCCAGGCCTATCGCGCCGATGAGTACGTCGTCAAGGTACGCGACAACGAGATCCGCACCCGCCTGACCCACACCACACTGTCAGGCAACCAGATCCGCAAGGTGGCGTTGCCGACCTGGGAATGCCATGGCGAACTCCTGAAATGGCTGTTGCTGGAAAACCTGCCAGGCTCGTTCCCGTACACCGCTGGCACCTTTGCCTTCAAACGTGAAAACGAGGACCCGACGCGCATGTTCGCCGGCGAGGGGGATGCCTTCAGGACGAACCGGCGCTTCAAGCTGCTGTCCGAGGGCATGCCGGCCAAGCGGCTGTCCACGGCCTTCGACTCGGTCACGCTCTACGGGCACGACCCCGACGTGCGGCCCGACATCTACGGCAAGGTGGGAAATTCAGGCGTGTCGATCGCCACGCTCGAAGACATGAAGGTGCTGTACTCGGGTTTCGACCTGACACACCCAAGCACCTCGGTGAGCATGACGATCAACGGACCGGCCCCGACGATCCTCGCGATGTTCATGAACACCGCGATCGATCAGAACGTCGACAAGTTCCGTGCCGAACACGGGCGAGAGCCCGATGAGCAGGAGCACTCCAGGATCCGGGCATGGACCCTCGCACAGGTGCGCGGGACGGTGCAGGCCGACATCCTGAAGGAAGACCAGGGTCAGAACACCTGTATCTTCTCCACCGAGTTCAGCCTCAAGGTCATGGGCGACGTGGCGCAATGGTTCGTGCAGCACGGCGTCCGTAACTTCTATTCGGTGTCGATTTCCGGCTATCACATCGCCGAAGCGGGCGCCAACCCGATCAGCCAACTGGCGTTCACGTTGTCCAACGGCTTCACCTTCGTGGAAGCCTATCTGGCGCGTGGCATGCACATCGATGATTTCGCGCCCAACCTGAGCTTCTTCTTCAGCAACGGGATGGACCCGGAATACACGGTGCTGGGGCGTGTTGCCCGCCGCATCTGGGCCACGGCGATGCGCGACCGCTACGGTGCCAACGAGCGCTCGCAGAAGCTGAAGTACCACATCCAGACCTCCGGACGCAGCCTGCATGCCCAGGAGATCGCCTTCAACGACATCCGCACGACGCTGCAGGCCTTGATCGCGATCTACGACAACTGCAACAGCCTGCACACGAATGCCTACGACGAGGCGATCACCACGCCAACCGAGGAATCGGTGCGCCGAGCCATGGCGATCCAGTTGATCATCAACCGGGAGTGGGGGCTGGCACGCAACGAGAACCCCAACCAGGGCGCCTTCATCATCGACGAGCTCACCGAACTCGTCGAGGAGGCGGTCCTGTCCGAGTTCGAACGCATCGCAGAGCGGGGCGGCGTGCTCGGGGCGATGGAGACGGGCTACCAGCGCGGCAAGATCCAGGAAGAGAGCCTGCACTACGAAATGCTCAAGCACACCGGTGAGCACCCGATCATCGGTGTCAACACCTTCCGCAATCCGCACGGCGACCCGGTGCCCGACCAGATCGAACTGGCGCGGTCCACGGAAGACGAAAAGCGCAGTCAACTGCAGCGCCTCCACGAATTCCAGTCCATGCATGCGCACGCCGCACCGCAGATGCTGGAGCGGCTGCGCCGCGGGGTGATCGAAGGCGACAACGTGTTCGACATCCTGATGCAGGCCGTGCGCGTCTGCAGCCTCGGACAGATCACACAAGCCCTGTTCGAAGTCGGTGGGCAGTACCGCCGCAGCATGTAGGTGCCGCGCCGACGCCCCAAGCGACTGAGCCGCCCATGGATCCGTCGAATGCCGATACCGAGTTCGGGGACTTGGCCCCAGACACCGGCATGCGTCTCCTGCTCGACGAATTGCAGGCCTGCGTCAGAAGCATGGACACGCTGGAGCGAGAGTTGCAAGTCCTGCGCAGGCGCCTGGACGGTGTGGAACGCAGGCTTCGGCTGTCATCGAGCCATACGGCGCCAGCACCGGTTCCGGAACGCGGGGCTCCTGCAACGACGCGCCCGGCGCAGGCCACCTCAGATGCGGTGTTGTCCAAAGGGCGCGGGTCTGTCGCGGAAGGGCTGCAACTGGAAGACTGGGTGACCCGGTACGCGCCCGCAACACTTCCGGTCCTGGAACGCACGCGCGGAGAGATCGACCAACTGCGCGAGCGTCAGGACGCCCTGGACCCGCAGGATCTGGCCTCGGTCATCGAGGTCGACCCGATGATGACCTTGAAGCTGTACGCACAGGTCGCCCAGATGCGCGGTCGTACATCCCACAGCGATCCTGACTCCGTGATCGGTGCGCTGTTGATGCTGGGCGTGACGCCTTTTTTCCGGGCATTCCAGCAGCTGGACGCCGTGGAAAGCGTGCTTCAGGACCGGCCAGATGCCATGGAAGGCTTCCAGTCGGTGCTCGAACGTTCATTCAGAGCAGCTCGATTTGCACTTGCCTTCGCGGTCCATCGGATGGACCCCGATGCTGCGCTCCTGCGCAGCGCCGCCATGCTGCACGACGTGGCCGAGTTGCTCCTCTGGTGCAGCGAACCCGATCTCGCGCTGGAGATACGCGCGCGCATGCGCAGCCGACCTGGTCTGCGGTCGGCACAGGCGCAGAGAGCCGTTCTGAACGTTCGGTTGATCGATGTACAGCATGCACTGCTGTATCGATGGCGCCTGCCGACACGGCTGATTGCCGTGCTCGACGGTCACAAGACCGAGAACCAGTTGCAGGTGCGCACGGTTGAACTGGCCGTGAGGATGGCCAGACACACGGCCCAAGGATGGAAGGACGCTGCCATTCCCGACGATCTCATTGAGATCGGCCGTCTGCTGCAACTGTCGCCCGAAAGCGTGCGCCGATTGATCATCGACATCGATCGCGACTGACATCAGACCGAAATCTCCAGCCAGAAAATCGGTGCGCAAAGACAAACAGCCTCCCGAGGGAGGCTGTTTGTGATGTAAATAGCCTGACGATGTCCTACTTTCACACGGGAATCCGCACTATCATCGGCGCAGAGGCGTTTCACTGTCCTGTTCGGGATGGGAAGGAGTGGGACCACCTCGCTATGGTCATCAGGCATGACGGGTTGCCGGCCGCAGCCGGCAAATTCGAAGAGTCTGAATCAGATCGAGCGTCACCTGGCATTTCTGCGAAGGACTCGAAGTTCAATCAGCAACAAAATTATAGGGTCAAGCCTCACGAGCAATTAGTACTGGTTAGCTTAACGCATTACTGCGCTTCCACACCCAGCCTATCAACGTCCTGGTCTCGAACGACTCTTCAGGGGGCTCGAGGCCCCGGCAAGACTCATCTTGAGACGAGTTTCCCGCTTAGATGCTTTCAGCGGTTATCTCTTCCGCACTTAGCTACTCGGCGATGCCACTGGCGTGACAACCGATACACCAGAGGTGCGTCCACTCCGGTCCTCTCGTACTAGGAGCAGGCTCTCTCAATCTTGCAGCGCCCACGGAAGATAGGGACCAAACTGTCTCACGACGTTTTGAACCCAGCTCACGTACCTCTTTAAATGGCGAACAGCCATACCCTTGGGACCGGCTACAGCCCCAGGATGAGATGAGCCGACATCGAGGTGCCAAACACCGCCGTCGATATGAACTCTTGGGCGGTATCAGCCTGTTATCCCCAGAGTACCTTTTGTCCGTTGAGCGATGGCCCTTCCATACAGAACCACCGGATCACTTAGTCCTACTTTCGTACCTGCTCGACTTGTCAGTCTCGCAGTCAAGCACGCTTATGCCTATGCACTATCAGCACGATTTCCGACCGTGCCTAGCGTACCTTCGAACTCCTCCGTTACGCTTTAGGAGGAGACCGCCCCAGTCAAACTGCCTACCATACACTGTCCCCAACCCGGATAACGGGCCAAGGTTAGAACCTCAAACACACCAGGGTGGTATTTCAAGGTTGGCTCCACGACACCTAGCGGCACCGCTTCAAAGCCTCCCACCTATCCTACACAGATCTGTTCAAAGTCCAATGTAAAGCTACAGTAAAGGTTCATGGGGTCTTTCCGTCTTTCCGCGGGTAGATTGCATCATCACAAACATTTCAACTTCGCTGAGTCTCTGGAGGAGACAGCGTGGCCATCGTTACGCCATTCGTGCAGGTCGGAACTTACCCGACAAGGAATTTCGCTACCTTAGGACCGTTATAGTTACGGCCGCCGTTTACTGGGACTTCAATCAAGAGCTTGCACCCCATCATTTAATCTTCCAGCACCGGGCAGGCGTCACACCCTATACGTCGACTTTCGTCTTTGCAGAGTGCTGTGTTTTTGATAAACAGTCGCAGCCACCTATTCTCTGCGACCCTTTTGGGCTCCGTCTGTACGACTTCACCTACTCAGGGCACACCTTCTTCCGAAGTTACGGTGTCAATTTGCCGAGTTCCTTCTCCAGAGTTCTCTCAAGCGCCTTAGAATACTCATCTCGCGCACCAGTGTCGGTTTGCGGTACGGTCGCGTGCAGCTGAAGCTTAGTGGCTTTTCTTGGAAGCAGGGTATCACTCACTTCGGAAGCAAGCTTCCTCGTTATCACCCCTCATCTAAGACCCCCGGATTTGCCTAAGGGCCATGACTACAGGCTTGAACCGGGACATCCAACACCCGGCTGAGTTAACCTTCTCCGTCCCCACATCGCACTGCACGTCGGTACAGGAATATTGACCTGTTTCCCATCAGCTACGCATCTCTGCCTCGCCTTAGGGGCCGACTCACCCTACGCCGATGAACGTTGCGTAGGAAACCTTGCGCTTTCGGCGAGGGGGCTTTTCACCCCCTTTAACGCTACTCATGTCAGCATTCGCACTTCTGATACCTCCAGCAGACCTCACGATCCACCTTCACAGGCTTACAGAACGCTCTCCTACCACGTGCCTTGCGGCACATCCGCAGCTTCGGTTATTGGCTTAGCCCCGTTACATCTTCCGCGCAGGACGACTCGATCAGTGAGCTATTACGCTTTCTTTAAAGGATGGCTGCTTCTAAGCCAACCTCCTGACTGTCAATGCCTTCCCACTTCGTTTCCCACTTAGCCAATATTAGGGACCTTAGCTGGCGGTCTGGGTTGTTTCCCTCTTGTGTCCGGACGTTAGCACCCGGTGCACTGTCTCCCAAGCTGTACTCATCGGTATTCGGAGTTTGCAATGGTTTGGTAAGTCGCCATGACCCCCTAGCCATAACAGTGCTCTACCCCCGACGGTAATACTTGAGGCACTACCTAAATAGTTTTCGGAGAGAACCAGCTATCTCCAAGTTTGTTTAGCCTTTCACCCCTATCCACAGCTCATCCGCTAGTTTTGCAACACCAGTCGGTTCGGACCTCCAGTAAGTGTTACCTCACCTTCATCCTGGCCATGGATAGATCACCTGGTTTCGGGTCTACACCCAGCGACTGAACGCCCTATTCGGACTCGGTTTCCCTACGCCTCCCCTATTCGGTTAAGCTTGCCACTAAACGTAAGTCGCTGACCCATTATACAAAAGGTACGCCGTCACCCCTCAAGGAGGCTCCGACTGTTTGTATGCATGCGGTTTCAGGATCTATTTCACTCCCCTCCCGGGGTTCTTTTCGCCTTTCCCTCACGGTACTTGTTCACTATCGGTCGATTACGAGTATTTAGCCTTGGAGGATGGTCCCCCCATCTTCAGACAGGATTACACGTGTCCCGCCCTACTTGTCGCACGCCTAGTTCCACACTCGACTTTTTTCATACGGGGCTATCACCCACTATGGCCGGACTTTCCATTCCGTTCTGATAAATCGAATGCTAAAACGTGCTGGCTGATCCGATTTCGCTCGCCACTACTTTCGGAATCTCGGTTGATGTCTTTTCCTCGAGC
>JBMTXX010000027.1:0-23220 GCA_049453935.1 Rubrivivax sp. | reverse complement strand
GCGCGCGACGTCGCGTCCACCGACACCGTCGTGCGGGCCGTGCAGCCCAGTTTTGGTGCACTGTCGATCGAAGGCCACTACGACGAGGCCTTCGCCACGGCTGGCGTGGCCGAGCAGGTCCGGCTGGCACGCGACAGCGCGACGCCGCCGGACGCGGTCGTCATCGCGTGCTTCGGCGATCCGGGGCTGGATGCGGCGCGTGAGGCCGTGGATGCGCCGGTGCTGGGCATCGCCGAAGCGGCCTTCCATGCCGCCTCGATGCTGGCCACCGGGTTTTCGGTGGTCACGACGATGACGCGCACCTGCACCCTGGCGGAGCACCTGGTGCACAAGTACGGCTTCGAGCGGCGCTGCCGCGGCATCCACGGCACCGACATCGCCGTGCTGGACCTGGAGGCTTGCGGGCCGGAGACGGTCGGACGCATCGAAGCCTGCGCGCGTGAGGCACTGGCGCGCGACCGCAGCGGGGCCATCGTGCTCGGGTGCGCGGGCATGGCCGCGCTGACGGCGGAACTCCAGCGCCGCCTGGGCGTGCCGGTGATCGACGGCGTGGCCGCGGCGGTCAAATTTGCCGAAGCGCTGGCGGCGCTGGGCCTGCGCACCAGCAAGCACGGCGACTACGCCCCGCCGCTGCCCAAACGCTACGTCGGCTGGGCCGCGCCTTTCGGGTGGTGAGATGTGGACCGGGCCGAGCCCGGGGTCATCAGGCCGGCAGCGTCAGCCACCAAAGGCGACGATCTGCCCGGCCGGCAGCGCGCCGCTGCGACGCTGCACCTCGCGCCCACGCTCCAGCCGCACCAGCGTGGGGATGCTGCGAATGTTGAATCGGGCGGCGACCTGGGGGTTGTCGTCGCTGTTGACCTTCGCCAGCACCGCGCGCCCCTTGAGCTGGCCCGCAGCCTGTTCGAAAGCGGGCGCCATCATGCGGCACGGCCCGCACCAGGGCGCCCAGAAGTCGACCAGCACCGGCAGGTCGGACTTGCCGACATACGCGTCGAAGGTGGCGTCGGTCAGCTCGATGGGCTCGCCCGACAGCAGCGGCTGGCCGCAACGGCCGCAGGTCGGATCGTCGCCCAGGCGATCGGCCGGCACGCGGTTGGTCGCGCCACAGGCGGCGCAGGCGATGTGGGTGGGGTCTCGGGTGTCCATGGATACCATGATGGGTATGTTCAAGCGGCTTTCAAGTGCGCTTGCGCACGCGACGCCGCCGCGAGGACCTCGCGATGAGGGCGCGCCCATAATCTCTCGGCGGCCTGCGACAGGACCGCGCAGCGCCTGGCCTGTGCCAGGAGGAAGAAGCGTTGTCGGGAAGCGCCTGCCGGCGCCGTAAACGACTGTCCACCCATGAACCGCACGCCGTCGATTCCCGCCCTGTACCGCGCCCTGGTCGTCACGGTGCTGGGATTTGCCTCGGGCCTGCCGCTGGCCCTGACCGGGCAGGCGATGCAGGCCTGGCTGACCGCCGACGGGCTGGACCTGGCCACCATCGGCTTTCTCAGCCTGGTCGGGCTGCCCTACACCTTCAAGTTCCTGTGGGCGCCGCTGATGGACCGCTTCGACCTGCCCCTGCTCGGCCGGCGGCGCGGCTGGCTGGTGCTGACGCAGCTCGCGCTGGCCGCAGCGCTGCTGGCGCTGTCGACGGTGTCACCGAAGGACGCCATCCGGCTGTTCGCGCTGCTGGCGGTCACCGTGGCCTTCGTCTCGGCGTCGCAGGACGTGGTGATCGACGCCTACCGCACCGATCTGCTGCCCGCCGCCGAGCGTGGGCTGGGCGCCTCGCTGAACGTCATGGGCTACCGCCTGGCCATGATCGTCTCGGGCGGCGTGGCGCTGATCTGGACCGACCCGCAGCAAGGCGGCGGCTGGGACTGGCCTGCGGTGTACCGCCTGATGGCACTGCTGATGGCCGGCGCCGCCTTGCTGTCGGCCACAGTGCTGCCGCGGTTGCAGGCGCCCTCGCGCAGCGCCGGTCCCGACGGGCCCGGACCCTCGGCGCGCCGGGACCTGATCGGCTTCGCTGCCGTGGTGCTCGCGGTGGCCTTGGGTGCCTGGCTGAGCGACCGCTACGCCCGCGGGATCTCGCAATTCCTGATCGGCAGTTGGCTGCAGGGAACGGCCCTGCCCGCGGCGCTGCAGGGGCGATGGATCGACCTGCTCGCGTTGATGCTGGGCATCGGGCTGACGCTGCCGCTGGCGGCCTGGGCGGCGCGGCGCGCGCGCTTCGTCACCCTGCTGGACGGTCTGCGCAACTATTTCAGCCAGCCTGGGGCCGCGGCCTTCTTGCTGTTCATCGTGCTGTACAAGCTGGGCGACGCCTTCGCCGGGTCGCTGATGACGCCCTTCCTGCTCAAGGGTCTGGCCTACTCGCCTGCAGAGGTCGGCGTGGTCAACAAGGTGATCGGGCTGTGGTTGACCATCGGCGGGGCACTGCTCGGCGGGCTGCTGATGGTGCGGCTGGGGCTGTGGCGCTCTCTGCTGGCCTTCGGCGTGCTGCAGATGCTGAGCAACCTCGGGTTCTGGTGGCTGGCCAGCGGCGGCAAGGGGGCCTGGCCGGGGCTGGTGATCCCGGCCTTCGACTGGGGCTTCGTCTCGCTGGCGGTGGCCACGCCGGTGGACGGCGGCTTGCTCGCGGCCGTGGCCTTCGAGAACATCTCCGGGGGCATGGGCACCGCGGCTTTCGTCGCCTTCCTGATGAGCTTGTGCAACCAGCGCTTCACCGCCACGCAGTTCGCGTTGCTGTCGGCCTTCGCGTCGGTCGGGCGCGTGTGGGTGGGCCCGCTGGCCGGCGTGCTGGCCGAGACCATCGGCTGGCCCACCTTCTTCGTCGTGAGCACCGTTGCCGCCGTGCCGGCACTGTGGATGCTGTGGGCGATGCGCGCGACCGTCCGGGGCCTCGAAGTCGATCCGGCCAGCGCCCGGGGCGTCGACGACTGAGAGGCTGCGCGGCCAGGCCGATGCGTATTCAGGGAACCCGTCGCACAATCGGACGCTCTACGGCTCTGTCACCGCCCTGCATCACACCGCTTCGATGAACACCCTTCGCCAGGATCCCGACACGACGCTGGCGGCGCCTCACGCGCCGGTCTGCGGATGTGCCTGGCACGGGCGCCGCCTGTTCACGGGCCTGCTGGCCAGCGGCCTGGCCGCGCCGGCACTGGCCGCGATCCCGGAGTGCAAGCGCTCGGGCTTCACGCGCGCGGTGCCGGCCGAACAGATCGAGCAGTCGGCTCAGCAGCAGTACCGGCAGATGCTGGTGCAGGCGCAGAGCCAGCGCGGACTGGCGCCACCCACGCACGCGCAGGTGCAGCGCCTGCGCACGATCGCCGAGCGCATCATCCCCTTCGCACCCGAGTGCAACCCGCGTGCGAGCCAGTGGCGCTGGGAGGTCAACCTCATCGGCAGCCCCGAGATCAACGCCTTCTGCATGCCCGGCGGCAAGATCGGCTTCTACTACGGCATCCTCGCCAAGCTGCAGCTCAGCGATGACGAGGTCGCCGTGATCATGGGCCACGAGATCGCGCACGCGCTGCTCGAGCACGCACGCGAGCAGGTGGGCAAGAACACGTTGACGCAGACCGGTCTGCGCCTGGGTGCGGCCCTTCTGGGCCTGGGCGACCTGGGCAACATGGCGGCGCAGATCGGCTCGCAACTGCTGAGCCTGACCTACAGCCGCAGCGACGAGTCCGAAGCCGACGCGCTGGGCCTGGTGATGTCGGCACGCGCCGGCTACCGCCCCGAGGCCGGCGTCACGTTGTGGCAGAAGATGGTGGCCGCCAGCGGCGGCAAGTCGCCACCGAAGCTGCTGTCCACCCACCCCGCCGGCGACGACCGCATCCGTGACCTGCAAGCCCGGATGGACCGGGTGCTGCCGCTGTACGAGGCCGCCGACAAGCCGTCGAGGGTGTTCGGGCCGCCGCCGCCGTTGAAGGGCTGAGGTCGTCAGCCCCTGCCGGCCACGCCGGCGATGGTGCCCGGGCCATGACGGCGCCTTCAGGTCAGGGATGCATGCCGGGCCAGCGGCCCGCGTCGACCCGGACCTCGGCGCGCAGCCAATCGCACACCGCTGCGATTTCCGGCCGATGGCGTGCCCCGGGCCGGGTCAGCAGGTGATAGGCCTTGGCAGGCCGCAGACGGCAGTCGAACGGGCAGACCAGCCGGCCGGCCTCCACCTCATCCTGCACGAAGGGGAAGATGCCCAACGCGACCCCCTGCCCCAGCAGCGCGGCCTGCGTGGCCACGTTGGAGTCCTCGATGATCATCTCCTCGGCAAAGACCAGGTCACCGGCGCCCGCCAGATCCAGCCAGGCGCGCCACTCCGATCGGTCCTGCTGGTGCAAGGCCGTCAGGCGCGCCAGGTCTCGCGGCTCACGCAAGGCGCCGACCTGCTCGAGCAGCGAAGGCGCGACCACCGGCGCGTAGTCGATGCGCATCAGCGGTTCGACGTCCAGGCCGGGCCAGTCGCCCACGCCCCAGTCGACGACGACCGCGGCAGGCATGTCGTTCGGGCTCGTCACCCGCCTTCCCCGACGCAAGGTCAGGTCCAGGTGCGGCAGCGCGCGTCGCAGCCGGGACAGCCGGGGCATCAGCCAGCGCGCGCCGAAGATCGACCCGACCGCCATCGACACCGCCACGCGCCGGCTCGCGACGTGATGCTCGACCTCCTGCGCGATGGCATCGAAGGACTGTCTGACCACCCGCGCCAGCGACTGGCCGAACTCCGTCAGCACGACCTGCCGCGTCATGCGCACGAACAGCGCACTGCCCCACTGCCGCTCCAGCGCGCGGATGCTGTTGCTGACGGTGGTGGCGCTGACACCGAGCTCTTCGGCCGCGTCCTTGAAGCTCTCCAGCCGCGCGGCGGCCTCGAAGATGCGCAACCCGGTCAGGGGCAGCCTTCTGTAGCGCTGAGAGGTCACGGTGATGGGGCGGGTGTCGGCGCAGGGGCGCGCCACGGAAAGGAGGCGCGCCCGAAGACTATAGAGGCTGAGACAGACGCGGGCCGCAAGGGCGCCTCACCTGCTGGACACGGCCGGTCCAGGGTCGGCGCGCGCGGATGGTCTGGCACCGGCGCAGGTCCTCCGTCGGACCCGCCCGACGTCGAACCGCCGGGCCTCGGGCGGATCGGCCACCCGTTCAGCCCGAGGTGATCTGCCACCCCGCGTCCTGCAGCGCGTGGCTCAGCAGCGCGATGTGCGCCGGGCCGACCTCGCAGCAGCCGCCGACGATGCGCGCACCGGCGGCCACCCAGTCCAGGGCCCAGCGGGCGTAGGCCTCGGGGCCGAGGTCCTGGCGCGTGGCGAGTTGTTCGCGCGTGCGCCCGGGCAGGAAGTCCTGCGGGATCTCGACGAAGCCGTTGGCGTAGCCGCCGGCGGGCAGGCCCGTGGCCAGCAGCTCGGGCAGCGCCAGGCTGATCGACTCGGGCGGGCAGCAGTTCACCAGCACGGCCTGCACCGGCAAGCCGGCCAGCGCTTGCGCAGCCTCGGCCAGGGACTCGCCGGATCGCAGCCGCGGGCCGCGGTCCTGCAGCGTCCAGGACACCCACACCGGCTTGCCGAAAGGCGCCACCGCCGACACCGCGGCATGCGCCTCCTGCGCGGTGGACATGGTCTCGCACAGGAACAGGTCCACGTGCGGCGCCTGCAGCGCGGCCAGGCGCGCGTACTCCTGGGCGTTGGCGGCATGGTCACGCACGCGATCGGGGCGGTAGGTGCCGTTCAGCGGCGGGATGCAGCCAGCGATCCGCACCCCGGCGCCGCGTGCGCCGGCGGCCTCACGCGCGGACAGCGCCAGCTCGCAGGCCAGGCGCTGCAGCTGCGGCACGCGGTCAGCCGCGTCCACCAGCGCCATGCGCGTGAACGTGGCCGAGTAGGCGTTGACGGTGATGACGCGAGCGCCGGCCTCGATGTAGTCCAGGTGCACCTGCCGCACCAGCTCCGGCTCGGTGACCAGGTACTCGGCCGACCAGTGCCGGGGCGTCTTGTTGGTCGAGCGGCGCAGCAGTTCCAGGCTGGTGCCGCCGTCGATCAGCGCGATCTCCCGGTCGCCGGCCACGTCGGCGCGTCGAGCGGACGGTTCGTCCATGGGGTGGGTTGGCGCCATCGAGTGCTCCTTCGCGATCGTTCAGGCCACCACGGCCGTGTCGTCCCAGGGCAGGACCGAGGCGTCCACACCCAGCCGACGTCCGAGCCGGCACAGAGTGGCCAGCGTCTGTGGAGGCAGCGGGATGCCGCTGCGCATGCGCTGCTGCCGCAGCGCGGCCTCGCGCTCACCCGGGATCTCCACACGCTCGAAGCCCGGCGCCGGCGGGCACTCGCGCAGTTCCTGCAGGCAGGCCTCGGCCGCGTCCTGAAAGGCCGCAGGCAACCGAAAGCGCGACAGGTCCACGGCGATCGCGATCCAGTTCATCCCGTCGCGCGCCAGCGGCGAGATCGCCTCGCCCAGCAGTTCGGCCACCAGCGCCATGCCGTAGCCCTTGGGGCCGGCCATGGGCAACAGCGCCCCGCCGTCGAAATAGGCTGCAGGGTCGGTCGACGGCCGCCCTTCGCGGTCGACGATCAGGCCTTCGGCCAGGGGCCGGCCGGCCGTGCGCGCAGCGTAGATCTTGCCGCCGGACGCAGTGGACGTGGCGAAGTCGATCACCACCGGCCCTCTCACCCCGCCCGGGATGCCGTAGGCGTACGGGTTGGTCGGCAGCATCGCGCGGGCGCCACCGTGGGGCACGACCTGCCGCCAGTCACGGCGCGACCCGCCGCCGAACAGCATCGTCAAGCAGCCCGCTTCGGCGCCACGCTGGACGTAAGCCCCCAGACGACCGGTGTGGTCGACATTGGCCACGCCGACCGCGGCCATCCCATCCCGCCGGGCGCGCTCGACCGCGACATCGGTGGCCATGCGGAAGGCCGGCATGCCCAGGCCGTTGCCGCCGTCGACCAGCGTCGCGCCGCCTTCGGCCTGCGTCAGGCGCGGCAGCGCCGCCGGATCGAAACGCCCGGCCTGCGCGCGCTCGGCGTACCAGTCCAGCCGGAACACGCCGTGCGAGTACACGCCGCACAGATCGGCGTCGACCAGATGGCGCGCGATCTCGGCCGCGATGGGCGGCGCACAGCCGATGGCCGCCATCACGCCAGTGCCGAAATGCTCCAGCGCCTGGGCACTGACGAGGGGATCGTTGGAATCCAGCAAGAAAATCTCCGCGGTGGGACGAGGCGACCAGGACCGGCTCAGGCCGCCTCATGCAGGTGGCAGCGCACCTGGTGCCGCCCGGCGACATCGACCGCCCGCCACGGGGGGACCTGCTCGTCGCACACCGGCCCCAGGCGCTTCGGGCAGCGGCGCTGGAAGGCACAGCCCCGCGCCGGCGGGCCCGCTTCGACCACATCCTGCGCCAGCAGGCGCGGCACGTGATCCGGGTCGGGCTCGAGCACCGCGCCCAGCAGAACCTCGGTGTAAGGGTGCGAAGGCCGGGCGTACACGTCGGCGGCAGGCCCGACCTCGCACAGGCGGCCCTGGTAGAGCACGGCCACACGGTCGGCCAGCGCGCGCACGACCGCAAGATCGTGGGACACGACGAGATACGCCGTCCCGCGCTCGCGCCGCAAGGTCTCCAGCAAATCGAGCACGGCGGCCTGCACCGAGACATCCAGGGCCGAGGTGACCTCGTCGCACAGCACCAGGTCGGGCTCGGCGGCAAAGGCCCGCGCGATCGCCACGCGCTGCTTCTCACCGCCGGACATCTGCCCCGGCAGGCGGTCCAGGTAATGCGCCCCCAGGCGCACGCGCTCCAGCCACTCGATGCTGCGCTCGCGCAGCGCGACGCCGCTCAACCCGAAGTACAGCTGCAGTGGCTGTGCCAGCGCCGTGGCCACGGTGTGGCGCGGGTTCAGGCTGTCGTCGGGGTTCTGGAAGACGAGCTGGATGCGGCGCAGGACGTCCCGCGCGCGACGCGTCACGTCCGGGGCGAGCGTGACAGCCTGCGGGCCGGCATCGCCGCGACGGGCGGTGGTGGCATCGCCGTTCGAGGCGCCCGTCAGGTCGCCCTCGACGTCGACCGGCGCGGTCAGGTGCATCGTGCCGCGTGCCGGCGCCAGCAGTCCGGCCACGGCCTTGAGCACCGTCGACTTGCCACTGCCCGACTCGCCCACCAGCGCGAGGACCTGTCCGCGGGCCAGGGTCAGATCGACACCGTCGACGGTCATCGGGCCAGCCGGCGGCCGTCCCGCCAGCTGATCGATCCAGCCCCGGCGGGCGTAGCTCACCCCCAGATCCCGCAGTTCGAGCAACGCGTCGGTGCGGCCGGCAGGCTCGCGAGGCGGCGTCGACAGGGCAGGGTCGTCCAGCCCGTGGGCTCGCTCGGCGTAATGGCACCGCGCGCGCATCGCGCCAGGCACATCGCGCAGCACCGGGCGCTCGGTCGCGCAGCGGGGCTGGGCCAGGCCGCAGCGCGGCGCGAAGGCACAGCCGGCACCGGCCTCGCCTGGTGCGGGGGGCCGGCCGGGCAGCGACGCCGGCAGGCGCGCGGCTGACAACCGGGGGATGGAGGCCAGCAGGCCGCGCGGGTAGGGGTGCGCCGGCTGCCTGAGCACCCCCCTCGCCGGCCCCTCGAGCACGAGTTCACCCGCGTACATCACGCTCACGCGGTCGCACACCCGCGCGATCGCGCCCAGGTCGTGGCTGACGTAGACCATCGTCGTGCCGGTGCTGCGGTGCAGCTCGCGCAGCAGGTCCAGCACGTGGGCCTGGGTCGTCACGTCCAACCCGGTGGTCGGCTCGTCCAGCAGCAGCAGCCTCGGGCCACCGGCCAGTGCCATGGCGATGGCCACGCGCTGCTGCTGGCCACCGGACAGCTCGTGCGGATAGCGCCGCGCCAGCAGCGCCGGCTGCGGCAGTCGCACCTGCTCCAGCAGTTCCAGCGCGCGCGCACGGCGCGCATCCACGCCCAGGGCCGTGTGCAGTCGCAGGGATTCCTCGATCTGAGCGCCCACGCGAGAGGTCGGTGTCAGCGCCTGACCGGCGTTCTGCGGCACCAGGCCGACCACCCCACCGCGCAGCCGCTGCAAGGCGGCCTCGGGCAGCTCGAACAGGTCCTGCCCCTGGAAGCGCACCGACCCGGCCGTGCGGCGCAAGCCCGGCTTGAGATAGGCCATCGCGGCCAGCGCCAGCGTGCTCTTGCCCGAGCCGCTCTCGCCCACGAGCCCGAGCGTCTGCCCGGCATGCACGCACAGGTCGACGTCGCGCAGCACATCCCGCACGCGTCCGGCACGGTCGGTGAAGCCCACGCTCAGGCCCTGGATGTCCAGCAGCGGCTGCGCGGAGGAGGCGACGTCGGTCATCAGATGGGCGCCTTCTGCGCGCGGTCCACGCCCACGGCCTTGGCCAGGGCATCGGCGGTCAGGTTGATGCCGATGATCAGCGAGCTCAGCGCGGCGATGGGGAACAGCCCGGCCCAGGGCGCGATCGGCAGGTAGCTGCGCGCATCGGCCACCATCAGGCCCCAGTCGGGCGTGGGTGGCGAGACGCCGAAGCCGAGGAAGGACAGCGAGCTGAAGGCCAGCAGCATCCAAGACCAGCGCATCGCGCCCTCGACCATCAGCGCGTCCAGCACATTGGGCAGCAACTCACGCCGGATGACGGCCAGCCGACCATGGCCACGCGCCCGCGCCGCGAGGACGAAGTCGCGCGCCACCACGTTGTGCGCCGCCGCGCGGGCGATGCGGATCACCGGCACGCCGTAGAAGAAGGCCAGCGTCGGCACCAGCACCGCCAGCCCGGTGCCGAAGGTGACGATCAGCAGCAGCATCTTCAGGATCCACGGCAGCGACAGCAGCGCATCGACCACACGCATCAGCACGTCGTCCAGGCGCCCGCCGACCAGCCCGAGGTACACACCCAGCAAACCGCCCCACAGCACGGCCACCGGCGTGGCCACGAGCGTGACCAGCAGGGCCTCGCGCCCGCCCAGCAGCGTGCGGGTGTAGACGTCCCGGCCCAGGTGGTCGGTGCCGAACCAGTGCTCGGCGCCGGGAGGCAGCAGCATCAGCGTCGGGCTGACGGCCTTGTAGTCATGCGTGGCCAGCCAGGGGCTGCTGGCGGCGAGAGCCAGGTGGATGAGCACCAGCGCCAGCCCGACCGCGCCCGAAGGCCTCGCGACCAGGTCACGCAGCACCTGACCCCAACGCCCGGCGGGCCGCGCTGGTGTCGTCATGCCGACCTCGTCACGGCGGTGCGCAGGCGTGGATTGGCCGCCAGCGTGAGCAGGTCGGCCGCGAGGTTGATGGCCACGTACAGCGCCGAGACGATGAGCGCGACCGTCTGCACCACGGCCAGGTCGCGCTCGGAGATCGCGGTCACCGTCAGCCGCCCGAGGCCGGGGTAGTTGAAGACGGTCTCGATCACGACCACGCCGCCGAGCAGCCAGGCGATCGTCAGCGCCACCACGTTGATCGCGGGCAGCAGCGCATTCGGCAGGACGTGGCGCAGCACGCGCGGCGCGTAGGGCACGCCCTTGAGCGTGGCCATGCGCACGAAATCGCTGTCCAGCACCTCGATCATGCTCGATCGCACCGTGCGCAGGATGTGCGCCGTCATCACCATGGCCAGCACCACCACCGGCAGCAGGATCTCGGGGAAGAAACGCGTCCACGGCGCATCGGCCGAGACGGTGACGATGCCCGGCAGCCAACCCAGCCAGGCGCTGAAGACGAGGATCAGCACCGTGGCGGAGACGAACTCGGGGATGGTCATCGCGGCGATCGCGCCGGAGGAGACGGTGACGTCCAGCCAGCGGTCACGCCGCAGCGCGGCCACGATGCCCAGCCCGAAAGCCACCGGCAGGCCCAGTGCCAGCGCGCAGGCGCCGAGCAGCAGCGAATTCTGCAGCCGCGGTGCGACGATCTCGGCGATGGGCTGGGCGCCGTGCGTGGACACGCCGAGGTCCCCTCGCAGCACGCCACCGACCCACTGCGCGTAGCGCGCGAACGCCGGCCGGTCCAGGCCGAGCTCCGCGCGGCAGTTGTCCAGACGCTGCCCCTGCGCGTCCTGCTGCAGGATTGCGGTGCAGGCGTCGCCGGGCAGGGCCTCGACGGCGCCGAAGATGATCAGCGAGACCAGGCCGACGGTGGCCAGGCCCAGCAGCAGGCGACGGAGGATGAGTTTGAACACGGCGCGGCTACCCAGGCGACGGCGCGGTCAGGCGCGGCCGCCATGCAAGGGCTGGCAGGATCGTCGGGTAGGGTCCGGTCGTCTCGGACGCTCAGTCGACCGTGATCTTGTGCCAGCGGATGCTGAAGTTTTCGACCGCGTCGAGGTTCTTCACCCGGGATGCCGCGCCGACCAGCAGGTTGACGTGGAAGCCCACGATCGTGCCGCCCTGTTCCCAGAGGTAATCCTGCGCCTCGACGTAGCGGGCGCGACGGCGCTCGAAGTTCAACTCCGAGCGCGCGCCGTCGAGCATGGTGTCGAACTTCGCGTCCTTGAAGCCACTTTCGTTCCACTTCATGCCGCTGCGGTAGATCTCGTTGAGCGCACTGTCGGCCGGACGGTCGTTCCAGCGCGTCATCGTCGCCGGGCGCTTCATCCACACCTTGCTCCAGTAGCCATCGGTGGGCACGGTGACGATCTTGGCGCGGATGCCGGCGGCGGCGACCTGCTGCTGGAAGGCCTCGGCCATGGCCGGCCACACGGCCTCGAGCGTGGCGACGTTGAGCTCCATGTCCAGGCCGTTGGGGTAGCCGGCCTCGGCCAGCAGCGCCTTGGCCGTCGCGATGTCCTGGGCGCAGGTACGCGTCGAACGGTACTGGTCGCGCGGGCCCACCGGGGTGTCGCAGCCCACCGTCCCGGCACCGCCGGCAGCCAGCGCGAGCATCGCCTTGCGGTCGACCGCCAGGCGCACCGCGCGGCGCACCCGCACGTCGTCGAAGGGCTTCATCCCGGTGTGAAGCACGATGCCACGCCAGTTGCCGGTGGGGATCTCCTGCAGCGCGAAGCCGCCCATGCGCTCGAGCAGCGTCTTCTGCTGCGCTGTCAGGCCCTGCATCATGTCGATCTGCTTGCCCAGCAGCGCCTGGAAACGGGCCTGCGCATCGGGAATGCCGATGATCTCCATGCGTGCCACGCCGGGCGCGCCGTCGTAGTAATCGGTGTTGGCCACCAGCACGCTGGTGCCCTGGGCATCGAACTTCTCGACCTTGAACGGACCGGTGCCGATGCCGGTGGACTTGATCGTGTCACCCGCGCCCTCTGGAATGATCATCAGCCGGTAATCGGTCAGGATCAGCGGCAGATCGGCGAAAGGCGCGGACAGCGTGAGTTTCAGCGTCGTGGCGTCCACCGCGTCGATGCGGCTGACCATGCTGATCGCTGCTCGCGCAGGGGAGTCGAGCTTCGGATCCTGCACGCGCTTGAGCGAGTAGGCCGCATCTGCCGCGGTGAAGGGCTTGCCGTTGTGGAAGCGCACGCCTTCGCGCAACTTGAAGGTCCACTCGGTGGCATTGGCGTTGACGCTCCAGCTCACCGCCAGATCAGGCGCGGGCTTGCCGTCCAGGCCCGGGCGCACCAGCCGGCTCATCACCTTTTCGGTGACGTGGAACACCCGACCGCGGGAGATCGGGTCCATGTCGGAGGCGCTGCCGAAGCCCACCTCATGCGCCTGGCGGAAGGTGCCCTTGGGCTGTGCAACAGCCACCACGGCGACGCCCAGCAGCAGCGCAGCCAAAACGCCGGAAAACCTGTTCATGCGATGTCTCCTGGTTGAGTCAGAGCCTGCGTTGTGCGCATGGGCAACCCCGCACGTGTCCGTGCGTTTGCTGAGCACAACATCACCCTACCGGAGTGTCCATGCAGCCCCGCTGCGGAACAAACGACAAATGCGGTCCGGATAGATAAAAAAAGTTATATCTGTATCCGGGTTATCCCGAAAGAAAGCGTCTGGAGCACCCGAAAAAGTTGCCCATCCACCACCGCTCGGCGCGAGGATCGGCCTGCGTTGGCCGCGATGGACCGGGATCAAAGCGTCTGCGTGGCCTCGGCTTCGATCCAGGCGCAAACCGCCTCGACTTCACGCAGGGCACGGCCACCGGGGCGGGTCAGCAGGTAATAGGCCCGCGGCGGGTGCAGCTCCAGGGTCAGCGGTCTCGCCAACCGCCCGCCGGCAATCTCGGAGGCCACAAATGGAAAAGTGCCCAGGATGACGCCCTGACCGTCGAGGGCCGCCTGCAGGGCGTGGTTGGAGTCGCGCATGATGGTCTCCTGCGCGAATCTCAGGTCAGCCGCACCGGCCTGGCGCAGCCAGGCGTTCCACTCTTCACGGTCCCATTGATGGATGACCGGAAAGTTCGCCAAGTCTCTAACCGCCCGGATCCCGCCGCGCTCGTGCAGCAAGGCCGGGCTCGCCACGGGCGAATAGCGGATCGCGAACAAGCGCTGCGCCTCCAGCCCGGCCCAGTCGCCGTTGCCCCAGTCCACCGCGATCATGGTCATCAGTTGCTCGGCATTGGTGATGCGTGGGCCCTGATGCAGCACCAGATCGATCTTGGGGTGCAGGCGGTAGAACCCGGACAGGCGCGGGACAAGCCAGCGCGAGCCGAAGATCGGACCGACCGCCAAGGTCACGGTCTTGCGGTTGGACGTGATGTGGTTGTCGACCTCGATCCGGATGTCGTCGAAGGCGCGGCTGACCACCCGCGCCAGCGAGCGCCCGGCATCCGTCAGCAGCACCTTGCGCGTCTTGCGCACGAACAACTGGCAGCCCCAGTCGCGCTCGAGCTGCCGGATCTGGTTGCTCACGCTGGTCGGCGTGACCCGCAACTCCTCGGCTGCGCCCTTGAAGCTCAGCAATCGCGCTGCGGCCTCGAAAGAACGCAACGCGGTCAGCGGCAGGCGTGAGCGGGAGGACGACATGGGCGTGAAGACGGCTGTCGGAGCATATCCCAGCAGGTCATGCGGCACGCCATGCATCAACATCCGTACATGCATGGGCAGGAAATGATCGCTTGTGCGGCGCATCCGAGCGACTCACACTCCCGATCGATACGCCACTGACGCACAACATTTCCTTCCATCTGCAAGCGCAGAGCGCCGTCCGCACGATGTCCTCCGCCCGGCTGCAAGCGGCTTGTCACCTGCTCAACTTCACCGTGAGGAGACGAGCTTGACCGTCACCAACCCACGCCGCCTGCGCGGCGGCAACCTGCTGGCGAGGGCGCTGCTGGAAAAAGGCGTGGAACACGTCTTCACCTTGTCAGGTGGCTTCTGCAACCCGGCGCTCGAAGGCTTCATGGAATGCGGCATGCGGGTCATCAATTGCCCGCACGAACAGGTGGCCGGACACCTGGCCGACGCCCACACCCGCCTCACGCGCAAGCCGGCTGTCTGTCTGGTCGGGCCGGAGGGGTTTGCCAATGCGGTGCCGGCCATGATGGAGGCCTGGGGCGAGCGCTCCCCGGTGATCTTCGTCACCGGCTCGAGCACGCTCAAGCGCAAGGGCGCCGGCGGCTTCAAGGAAATCGACGACGTGGCCATTGCCACGCCGCTGACCAAGCACAGCGTGGGCATCACCGACGGCACGCGCATCAGCGAATGCGTGGACCGCGCCTGGAAGATCGCCACCAGCGGCTACCCCGGGGCCGTGCACCTGAGCCTGCCGGTGGACATCATGTTCTCGTCCTTCGACGAGGATGCGGGCCTCGAGGAGCGTCCCTACGTACGCACGGCCGTGCCGCCCCCGCGCGCGTGGCCGGACCCCTCGGCGCTGGAGCCGCTGCTGGCGCGCATCGCGGCGGCGAAGCGACCGATGATCATCGGTGGCCATGGGGTGTGGTGGTCGGGCAGCGAACGCAAGCTCGAGGCCACGGCGCTGGCGATGAACCTCCCGGTGTTCAACATCCCCTACCACCAGAAGCTGCTGGGTGAGGACCACCCGGTCTACATGGGCCTGGCCGACATCCACCAGTACCCCCCCTCGCGCCAGGCACTGGAGGCCAGCGACCTCGTGCTGATGATCGGCGGCCGACTGGACAACCAGATGAACTTCGGCAACGCACCACTGATCCCGAACACGGCGCAGCTGGTGTGCGTGAACGGCTCTTTCGAGGAGTTGGAGATGAACCGCTCGGCCGACCACGTGCTGCTGAGCGACCCGGGCGCCTTTCTCGATGCCTTGCGCTCGCTCCAGGCGCGTGGAACGTGGACGCTGGACAAGGCCTGGTTCGACACCAACCGAGCATGGCGTGCCGAGTGGGTGGCCAAGACCCTGGCGGAGCTGGCCCAGGACACCCAGACGGCGGCTGCCACCGGCGGCAAGATCCACCCGCTGCAACTCTCGCTCGATGTGCAGGCCGAGATGGGCGACAAGGACTGGCTGGTGTTCGACGGCGGCAACACCCACTTCTGGTCGGAGATCGCGGTGAATCTGGCCGGCTGGCAGGGCCGCAAGCTCGCCGGCATCCTGCATCCGGGCACTTTCAGCATGCTGGGCGTAGGCGTGTCCATGGCGGTGGCGGCGAAGAACACGCATCCCGATGCGACGGTGGTGCTGATCAGCGGCGACGGTGCGTTCCTGTCGGGCGGCCTGTCGATCGAGGCCGCGTTCCAGGAGAACCTGCCGATCGTCGTCGTCATCGACAACAACGGCGGGCTGGACTGCATTTCGCAGCAGCAGGAGCGCCTGTTCGCCAACGGCCGGCACTTCGCCACCGACTTTCGCGACATCCCCTTTCACACGATGTTCCAGGGCATGGGCGGTCACGGCGAACTGGTGGAGCGGCGCGAACAGCTCGGTCCGGCCATCCGCCGTGCGATCGCCAGTGGCAAGACCGCCTGCGTGAACGTCAAGGCCAAGGGCGTCATCAGCCCGATCGTCCTGGCCACGACGAGCAAGCGCGACAAGGCCTCGATCGAGTGAGCAGCCGCATGGCCACCCTCAGCACCCACACCCTGAACTCGGTCGACGGCACCCATGCCGGGGACGTCGCTGTGTGCCTGGCCCGCCTCGACGCGCAGGGCCGCCGTGTCGTGCTGTTCGACAGGCGCACCGACGCGGGTGGCCGCCTGACCGAGCGCATCGACCCGGCTCAGATCGATACCGCTGCCGACCACGAACTGGTCTTCCAGACCGGCGCGTACTTCGCCGCACGCGGGCTGCACCTGCCGGGCTTGCGCCTGCAGCACGAGGTGGTGATCCGCTTTCGCATGCCCGATGCGCAGGCCGCCTATCACATGCCGCTGGTGATGGCGCCCAACGGCTACAGCGTCTGGCTTTCGAGCTGAGGCGCAACCGCACGGTCGACAAAGGGCGGGACCGAAGCCGACTGCAGATGAACACCGATTCAAGGATTTCACCGCCATGTCCACGAGCGGATTGAACATGTCGCGCCGCATCCGGCGCACCCCGTATACCGATCGGGTCGAGCAGGTGGGGGTGCGCGGGTATTCCGTGGTCAACCACATGCTGCTGCCCAAGGCCTTCCAGCCCACGGTCGAGGAAGACTATTGGCACCTGCGCAACCACGTGCAGATCTGGGACGTGTCGTGCCAGCGCCAGGTGCAGATCCAGGGTCCGCACGCGGCCCGACTGGTGCAGTGGATGACGCCGCGCGACATCCGCAAATGCGCAGTGGGCCAGTGCATGTACGTGCCGATCGTCGACGACCAGGCCGGCCTGCTCAACGATCCGGTGATGCTCAAGCTGGCCGAAGACCGCTACTGGCTGTCGATCGCAGACTCCGACCTGCTGCTCTATGCCAAGGGGCTGGCGATCGGCGCCGGGATGGACGTGCGCGTGGACGAACCGGACGTGAACACACTGTCCGTGCAGGGGCCCAAGGCCGAGGACCTGATGGCCGATGTTTTCGGGCCGGGCATCCGCGAGGTGCGATTCTTCCGCTTCGGCTGGTTCGACTTTGCGGGAACGCGGCAACTGATCGCCCGAGGCGGCTATTCCAAGCCGGGCGGATTCGAGATCTATCTCGATGACAGTGCCCTGGCCGAGCGGCTGTGGGACACGGTCTGGGCGGCGGGCCAGAAGTACCAGATCACGCCGGGTTGCCCCAACATCATCGACCGGGTCGAGGCCGGGCTGCTGTCCTACGGCAACGAGATGACACGCGAGAACAACCCTTTGGAGATCAGCCTGGCCAGGTATTGCTCGCTCGACGGCTCGGTGGACTACATCGGGCGCGCGGCCTTGCAGGCCATCGCCGAGCGCGGCGTGCAGCGCGAGATCCGCGGCGTGCTGTTCGACGGCGGGCCCTGTCCCACCTGCGCCAAGCCCTGGCCGGTGATGGTGGGCGCGCGCAAGGTGGGTCAGGTGACCACGGGGATCTGGTCGCCGCGACTCGAGCGCAACATCGGCCTGTCGCTGATCGAGCGCGGATTCTGGGAGCCGGGACAGCGCGTCGAAGTGCTGACGGTCGACGGCCTGGTGCGTCCCGGAGAGTTGAGCGCCTTGCCCTTTGCCTGATGACGCTGACCGAGGCCAAGGCGGCCGCCTCCGGGGCCGGGCATGCCGACAACGAGCCGCTGCGCCTGATCCGCAGGCGCAGCCCGGCGCGGCATGCCATGCGCGCTGGGCCACCCGTCGACTTCGGGCAGACCTGATGCACGCCATGCGACGCTGGTCGGTCCGCCATGCCCGGGGCCTGGAGGCTTTCTACGCTCGCTTCGAGCGTGTGCTGGTAGCCCTGCATCCTCTGTGGAAGGCGATCGGCTACGAGCGCTTGGAGCGCCCCGTGGCCGCAATCGAGCGCGTGGTCAAGGGCTTCCTGTTCGACTGCCAGATGTGCGGGCATTGCGTGCTCAGCGCGACCGGCATGTCATGTCCCATGAACTGTCCCAAGCACCTGCGCAATGGGCCGTGCGGCGGGGTGCGCGCCGACGGCCACTGCGAGGTCAAGCCCGAGATGCGCTGCGTATGGGTCGACGCCTACACCGGAAGTCAGCGGATGGTGGCCGGACGAGACGCCATCAAGGTGGTGCAGATCGCCGTCGACTGGCGCCTGCAGGGCCGATCGAGCTGGATGAAAGTGGCGCGCGACAAGGGGGGACGAGCGCGGGACACGCGAGCAGGGTCGGCTCCATGAGGCTCGCAGACGATCTGGTGCCGGGCCATGCACTGCCCATCCTGCCCGGCCATGTCTCGCCCGGTCGTCTCGAGCGCGTGCTGCGCGCGGGTGGCTTCGCCATCACGGCCGAACTCGAGCCGCCGGATTCGGCCGACCCCGAAGAGGTCTACCGCCGCGCCCGCGTGTTCGACGGCTGGGTCGACGCGCTCAACGCCACAGACGGCAGCGGCGCCAACTGCCACATGTCGAGCCTGGCGGTATGTTCGCTGCTCACGCGGGCGGGCTATTCGCCGGTGATGCAGATCTCGTGCCGCGACCGGAACCGCATCGCCATCCAGGGCGACATCCTGGGCGGGGCGGCCATGGGGGTGTGCAACATGCTCTGCCTGACCGGAGACGGCGTGCAGGCTGGCGATCACCCTCAGGCCCGACCGGTGTTCGACCTCGATTGCATGTCGTTGCTGGAGATCGGGCGGGGCATGCGCGACGGACACCGCTTCCAGAGCGGGCGCGAGCTGAGCGCGGCCCCGCGCGTGTTCTTCGGTGCCGCCGCCAACCCCTTCGGCATGCCCTTCGAATGGCACGCCGAACGCCTGGCCAAGAAGGTGGCAGCCGGCGCCCAGTTCGTCCAGACCCAATACTGCTACGACGTGCCGCGCCTGCGCCAATTCCTGGAGCGAGTGGAAGGTCTGGGCCTGCTGGGCAAGGTCTTCATCCTGGTCGGCGTGGGCCCGCTGCGCTCGGCCAGGGCCGGCGACTGGCTGCGCAGGAACGTTCCCGGCGTCCATATCCCGGACGCCGTGCTCAAACGCGTTGCCGGTGCCGAGAATCAAGCAGTCGAAGGCCGCAAGGTGTGTATCGACATCATTCAGGAAGTGCGCGAGATCCAGGGCGTGTCAGGCATCCACCTGATGGCCTACCGCCAGGAAGCCTGCGTGCCCGAGATCATCGAGCGCTCCGGCGCGCTGGGCGACCGCGTGCCTTGGCATCCCGGGCTCGGCCAGAGCGCTCCCGCCCAAGAAACCCGTGAAGACCCCGAAAGACTGCCCCTGTCATCGACTGCACCGCCAGGGGCCTGCTGATCGGCGATGCCCGGGCTACCAGATCAACCCCGTTGCAGCGGCCGCGTGAACCGGCGCAGTGGATTCTGCTTCTTGTGAGACGACACGGCATCCAGTTGTTTGCGCATCGTCAGTCCGGACGCGATTGCGCTGGTCGAAGATGGCGCCCAGATGAACATCGTTGGCGCAGGCCTCTGGCTGTCAGGCGAACAAGGCATGCTTGAAGCCAGCGCGCCCGAACGACGCTCTGCCGGAGTTCGTCTGGTCGCGCTGGGCGGCGGCGGCGCCACGCACGGGCTGGACGCGCCGATCGACGACTTCGTGCTGCAACATCTGCGCGTGGGCTCGCCCCGCGTCGGCTTCCTCGACTGGGCGCGCCCGCAGCGGCCCGAGCGGCTGCAGCGCCTGCGCGAGCGGCTGGCCGGGCGTTGCACCCGCGTCGATACACTGCCGCTGGATGCCAGCAGCGCTGACGCAGCGGGCTGGCTGAACCATCTGGACCTGCTGTACATCGGTGGCGGGGACACGGCACGTCTGCTGGCCGCCCTGCGCGACACGCCCGCCGGCCGCCAAGCGGTGCGCGTCGCCCGCGACGGGCTGCTGTTGGTGGGTGTCAGCGCCGGGGCGTCGGTGTGGTTCGACTGCGCCTTGTCCGACGCAGGGGGCCAGGGCTTGCGCAGGCTGGACGGGCTGGGGTTGCTGGCGGGCAGTTTCTGCCCGCACTTCGACAGCGAGCCGGAACGCCGTCCCGCCTTCGCAGCGGCTGTGGCCGCCGGCGAGATGCCCTCGGGTCTGGCGCTCGACGACGGCGTGGCGGTGCTGTGCGGGCGCGATGGTCCGCAACAGGTGTGCGCCGCCCGCCCGGGTGCCGGCGCCTGGTGGGTGCAAGCACCGGACGGCGTCATGAGATTGCGTCCGCCTACGGGTTTCCCCGGGTGAGCAGGTCCCTCCGCGCGCGCTCAAAATTTGAGTTGAGTCAATCATCGGCGGTCGACCGCGTGTTATCGCCACGCGGGCCTTTGCCGGAACCCTCGAACCTCTGGAGTCCACATGGTCAAACTGAACGTCAACGGCAAGACCGTTGAAGTCGATGCCGAGCCTTCCACGCCCCTGCTGTGGGTGCTGCGCGAGCACGTGGGGCTGACCGGCACCAAGTTCGGCTGCGGCGTTGCCCAGTGCGGCGCCTGCACCGTCCACCTCGACGGCGTGGCCGTCCGTTCATGCGTGCTGCCGGTGGCCGCCGTCGGTGCCGACCAGAAGGTCGTCACGATCGAAGGCCTGTCGCAGGACAGTTCCCACCCGGTGCAGAAGGCCTGGCTGGATCTGGACGTGCCGCAGTGCGGCTACTGCCAGTCGGGCCAGATCATGGCCGTGGCAGCCCTGCTGAAGGAAAAGCCCCAGCCCACCGACGAGGACATCAACGCGGCGATCACCAACATCTGCCGTTGCGGCACCTACAACCGCATCCGCGCCGGCGTCAAGCAGGCCGCGGGCGCACAAGGCTGAAAGGCAGATGCACACCATGCAAGTCGCTGAAGTTTCACGCCGTCACTTCCTGGCCACCACCGGCGCAGCCGCCGGCACCTTCACCTTCGGTTTCGCGGTGCCCTTCGCCGGCGTCGCACAGGCCGCGGAAGCCGCTCCCGAAGTCAACGCCTGGGTCATCGTCAAGCCCGACGACACCGTCGTGATCCGCATCTCCCGCATGGAGATGGGGCAGGGCACGCTGACCGGTCTGGCGCAGCTCGTGGCCGAAGAGCTCGACGCCGACTGGTCCAAGGTCACCACCGAATACCCCACCCCGGGCGAGAACCTCGCGCGCAAGCGGGTCTGGGGTGACTTCGGCACCGCCGGCAGCCGCGGCATCCGCTCGTCCGTGCAATATGTGCGCGAAGGCGGCGCCGCCGCGCGCCTGATGCTGGTGCAGGCTGCCGCTGCCGAGTGGAAGGTGCCGGTATCCGAGTGCAAGGCGGTGCGCGGGGTCATCTCGCACAACCTCTCGGGCCGCTCCACCACCTACGGCAAGGTCGCCGCCGCCGCAGCCAAGTTGCCGGTGCCGCAGAAGCCTGCCCTGAAGGATCCGAAGGACTGGACCATCGCCGGCCAGTCGATGAAGCGCCTGCACCAGGCCGGCAAGGTCAACGGCTCGCAGATGTACAGCATCGACTTCACGATGCCGGGCATGCTGAACGCCGCCATCCGCGACTGCCCGATCTGGGGTGGCAAGCTCAAGAGCTTCGACGCCGCCGCGGCGCAGGGCATGCGCGGCGTGAAGAAGGTGGTGCAGATCGACAACGCCGTGGTCGTCATCGCCGACACCTGGTGGCGCGCCAAGACCGCGCTCGAGGCCGTCAAGATCGAGTACGACCCCGGGCCCCACGGCAACCTCGACAGCCAGGCCATCGACGCCATGCTGACGGAGGGCCTGACGGCCAAGGAGGCCTTCCTCGGCAACAAGAACGGCGACATCGACGCCGCCATCCAGGGCGCGGCCAAGACGATCGAGGCCACCTACAGCGTGCCTTACCAGAACCACGCGCCGATGGAGCCGATGAACGCCACCGCGCTGGTGACGGCCGACAAGTGCGAGGTCTGGACGGCCACGCAGAACGCCGAAGCCGCGCTCGCCACGGCCTCGGCGGCCTCCGGGCTGCCGCTGAACCGCTGCGACGTCCATCGCATCGACCTGGGCGGCGGCTTCGGGCGCCGCGCCACCAGCCAGGACTTCGTCGAGCAGGCGGTGAAGATCGCCAAGACCATGCCCGGCACGCCGATCAAGTTGATCTGGAGCCGCGAGGAAGACCAGCTCCACGGCTGCTACCACCCGGTCACCAAGTGCAAGATGACCGGCGCGCTGGACAAGGACGGCAATCTGGTCGGTCTGCGCATGCGCATCTCGGGGCAGTCCATCCTGGCGACGATCCGTCCGCAGGCGCTGGTCCAGGGCCGTGACGCGATCGTGTTCCAGGGCTTGAATGCCGCCGGCCCGGAGGCGCAGATCGGCTACACCATCCCGAACCTGCTGGTCGACCACGCGATGCGCAACACGCCGGTGCGCCCCGGCTTCTGGCGTGGCGTCAACAACAACCAGAACGCGATCTACCTCGAGTGCTTCATGGACGAACTCGCCCATGCCGCCGGGGTGGACGCGCTGGAGTTCCGCCGTCGCCTGATGAAGAACCACCCGAAGCACCTGGCCGTGCTCAACGCGGTGGCCGAGCAAGGCGGCTGGGGCAAGCCGGCGCCCAAGGGGGTGTTCCGCGGGCTGGCCCAGCACATGGGCTACGGCAGCTACGTGGCGGCCTGTGCCGAGGTCTCTGTCAGCGACCAAGGCGAGGTCAAGGTGCACCGCATCGTGGCCGCCACCGACTGCGGGCATGCGGTCAACCCGCGCCAGATCGCTGGTCAGATCGAAGGCTCCTTCGCCTACGGGCTGGGAGCGGCGATGCTGCAGCAGATCACGCTGAAGGATGGCCAGGTGGTGGAGAAGAACTTCGACACCTACAACTGCATCCGCATGGCGGACATGCCCGCGGTCGAAAGCATCATCATGCCCTCCGGCGGCTTCTGGGGCGGCGTGGGCGAGCCGACGATCTTCGTGGCCGCGCCCGCGGTGCTCAACGCCATCTTCGCGGCCACCGGCAAGCGCGTGCGCGACATGCCGCTGAAGAACCACGACCTGCGCAAGGCGTGAGTCGCCCGGGCTTCGGCGTTCACGCTGCGGCCCGGCGCTGGCGGTCGGCGGCTTTGGCCGCCGGCCTTCGACATGTGCTGATCGGGGCTGCGGTGCTCGCTGTGACGACCCTGTGCGTTGCAGCGCAGGCCACGCCCGCGACACTGCGGCCCGACGAAGCGGCGCCGTTGACATCCGTGCCCGGAGATGCGGCACGCGGCAGGGCGATCGTCATCGACCGCTACAAGGGGCTGTGTCTGCTGTGTCACTCCGGCCCGTTCCCGGAGCAACCGTTCCAGGGCAACTTTGCGCCGGATCTGGGGGATGTCGGCCTTCGGCTCAACCCAGGACAGCTGCGGCTGCGCATCATCGACGGGCGACAGCTGAACCCGCACACCATCATGCCGTCCTACCACCGCACCGAGGGACTGCA
>JBMTXX010000026.1:0-23410 GCA_049453935.1 Rubrivivax sp. | reverse complement strand
TGCGCTTCACCGTGACCCACCCCAACTACCCTGAGGCGGGCAAGCAGGAGGTGGCCGGCAGCGCAGTGCTGTTCAACGACGGGGGCGAGCAGGTCCAGCCGGTCGACCTCGGCGCCACCTTGCGTTTCGCGGCAGACGGCTCTGCGTTGACCAATGCCACCGACAAGATCAACCCGCCGGCGTTCAAGCTGTTCGGCAATGCGGAGGCCGATGTGACCACTGGATTCCTGCCGATCGATCCCGGTGTCGACACGATCGCCCCGTCGCTGAACGAGGCGATGACCCGACTGGCGGAACGAGGTCTCAAGATCGCCAACGGCATCGAGTTGACCGATCCGCTGCCGGCGGAGATCGATGACGGCCTCGACTACGACTTCGCAGCGGTTGACCTGAACTTCGGCCCCGATGAAGAAACGGGATTGAACGGCTCGACGCAGCGGCAGGGCGAATACGCCGTCACCGATCTGGTCGACAACGGCTACGGCCGCGGCACGTTGACCGGCTTCTCGTTCGACAAGGAGGGCATCCTGTCAGCGGTGTACTCCAACGGGCAGATCAAGCAGACGGCGCAGGTCGTGCTGACCAGCTTCCGCAACCCGCAGGGGCTGGTGGCTGTGGGCGGCAACGTCTGGAGCGAAGGGGATGACACCGGCGCGAAGTTCGAAGGGGTGCCCGGCACCGGCAACCTCGGCGAGATCTCCGCCGGCGCGCTCGAGGAGAGCAATGTCGACCTGACCGCCGAGCTGGTGAGCCTGATCACCGCGCAGCGCACCTACCAGGCCAACGCGCAGACCATCAAGACGCAGGACCAGGTGCTGCAGACCTTCGTCAACATGCGTTGACGTGAGGACAGCGCCCGTACTCGCTGGATCCCGCGCCTGGCCACACTGACATGGAGACCGCTGCATGGACCGCATGATCTACCTGTCGATGTCGGCTGCGCGCGCGACGATGCAGCGGCAGGAGGTACTGGCGCACAACCTGGCCAATGTCTCCACCAACGGCTTTCGCGCCGAGCTCGCGGCCTTCCGCGCCGTGCCGGTGCGTGGCGACGGGGCGAGCACGCGCGTGTACGCGCTGGAGACCACGGTCGGGCACGACACCTCGTCGGGCGTGGTGCAGAGCACCGGCCGCGACCTCGACGTGGCGGTGCGCGGCCGCAGCTGGCTGGCGGTGCAGGCCTTCGACGGCACCGAGGCGTACACGCGGGCCGGCGCGCTGCAGGTCGATGCCGAGGGCCTGCTGGTGGACGTCACCGGCCGGCCGATGCTGGGCGACGGCGGGCCGATCACCGTGCCGCCGAACGCCAAGGTGGAGATCGGTGCCGACGGCACGGTCACCGCCACCAGCGGCCGGGGTCAGCCGCTGCCCGTGGGGCGGTTGAAGCTCGTGACGCCGGACGCACCCCTGCAACGGGGTGCCGACGGGCTCTTCCGCGGCGCCGGTGGCGCCGTGCTGCCCGCCGACGAGGCCGCCCGTGTGCAGAGTGGCGCACTCGAGGGCTCGAACGTCAGCGCGGTGGAGACCATGGTTGCCATGATCGCCGCGTCCCGGCAGTTCGAGCAGCAGATGAAGGCCGTGCAGAGCGCCGAGCAGAAGGAACAAGCCGCCGGCAAGCTGCTGACGGCGCAGTGAGCGGCGCGACGACGTCGCACGCCTCGGCCTGCCCGCGGCGGCGCACGTCGCGGCTGCGCCCCTGCGGAGGCGACCGCGCCCCTGTCCAGACCGGATCTCTTTGAAAAAGACCGCCAAAGGGCGGTTTTTCCGTGGAAGGCGGCCCTTCAGTTCTCGCGATCATCGCGTCAACCCAGAAGGACACCTCGCCATGATGCGATCGCTGTGGATCTCCAAGACCGGCATGGAAGGCCAGCAGGCCAAGCTCGATGCCATCGCCAACAACCTGGCCAATGTGGCGACCAATGGCTACAAGCGCTCGGGCGTGGTCTTCGAGGACCTGATGTACCAGAACCTGCGCCAGACCGGCGCGGCCGCGGCCGAGCAGAGCCAGCTGCCCACCGGGCTGCAACTCGGGTTGGGCGTGCGCGCGGCCGCGACCTCGCGCAATTTCTCGCAGGGCACGTTGACGCAGACAGGCGCGCAGTTCGACGTGGCCATCGAGGGCCCGGGCTTCCTGCAGGTGCAACTGCCGGACGGGACCATCGGCTACACGCGTGACGGTGGCCTGCAGTTGAGCAACAGCGGGCAACTCGTGACCAGTGCCGGCTACACCGTGCAACCGGGCATCACCGTGCCCACCGCCGCGCGCAGCGTCACCATCTCCAAGGACGGCACCGTCTCGGCCCAGGTGCAGGGCCAGACCGAGCCTCAGCCGCTGGGCCAGATCCAGCTGGCTGTCTTCGTCAATGCGGCGGGTCTGGACCCGCTGGGCGGCAACCTGTTCGCCGAGTCGGCGTCCTCGGGCACGCCGACCACCGGCGCGCCCGCGGCCAACGGCATCGGCTCGCTGCGCCAGGGCTACATCGAGGGCAGCAACGTCAATGTCGTCGAGGAACTCGTGTCGATGATCGCCACGCAGCGCGCCTATGAGATGAATTCCAAGTCCATCCAGGCCAGCGACCAGATGCTGCAGCGTCTGTCGCAGGTCTGAAGACGCGAAGGCCTTCCGTCATGCCATCCGATTTTTCTACCCGTCAGCAGATGCGCGCGGCGCGGCTGTGCGCCCTGCTGGGGGCGGCCGTGCTGGCTCCGGCCTGCTCGATGCTGCAGGCGCCTCGCGTGGAGATGGCCGACGCCGAGCCGGTGCAGGTTGCCGCCGCGCCCGAGTCCATTCCCGCCGAGGGCGCGATCTTCCAGGCCGCGCAATACCGCCCGTTGTTCGAGGACCACCGCGCGCGTCTGGTCGGCGACACGCTGACCGTGAACATCGTCGAAAAGGTCAGCGCCACGCAATCGAGCACGAGCTCCATCGACCGCAGCGGCAGCGTCGATGCGTCGATCAGCGCGCTGCCGGGCATCAACCCCAACTCCTTCGGCCGGACGGGGGCCGCGGGACAGTCGTCGGCGGCGTTCTCCGGCGCCGGTGCCACCGAGAACACCAACGACTTCTCCGGCACGATCACCGTCATCGTCACCGGGGTGTTGCCCAACGGCCACCTGCGGATCGCCGGGGAAAAGCAGATCGGCGTGAACCACAACGTCGACGTGCTGCGCTTTTCCGGCCAGGTCGACCCGCGCTCGATCCGGCCCGGCAACGCCGTGCCGAGTTCGCTGGTGGCCAACGTCCGGGTCGAGCACCGGGGTCGCGGCGCGCAGGCCAATGCCCACGCCGTGGGCTGGCTGTCGCGCTTCTTCCTGAACGTGTTGCCGATCTGACCTTGACGACAAACCCCGTGCACACGGACTTCCCACTTCATCGCGCTGACCTCCATGCCTGCTTCCGACGCCACACCGATTTCCGCAGGCCGTGCCTGGACGACGACGCTGCGCCTGTGCGTCCTGCTGCTGCTGGCCGCGGCCGCTGTGCTGCCTGCGGCGCATGCGATGCGCATCAAGGAACTGGCCGCCGTGCAGGGCGTGCGCAGCAATGCGCTGACCGGCTACGGCATCGTCGTGGGCCTGGACGGCACCGGTGACCAGACGACCCAGACGCCGTTCACCACGCAGAGCATCCAGGCCATGTTGCAGCAGATGGGCGTGACCGTCCCGCCGGGCACGTCGATGCAGTTGCGCAACGTGGCGGCCGTGATCGTCACGGCGCAACTGCCGCCGTTCGCGCGCCCCGGGCAGACCATCGACGTCAACGTCGCCTCCCTGGGCAATGCCAAGAGCCTGCGCGGCGGGCTGCTGGTGGCCACGCCGCTGAAGGGCGCCGACGGCAGGATCTACGCGATGGCGCAGGGCAACCTGATCGTCGGCGGCGCTGGCGCCGCGGCCGCGGGCTCGAGCGTGCAGATCAACCACCTGTCCGCCGGCCGCATCCCGCAGGGCGCCACGGTCGAGGCGTCGGTGCCCACGCCGCTGCTGCAGGGCGAGGCCATCGACCTGGGCCTGAACGCGGCCGACTTCAGCACCGCCCGGCGCGTGGCGCAGGCCATCAACGCCGCCAAGGGACAGGGCACCGCGCGTGCGCTGGACGGCCGGACGGTCTCGGTGCGCATGCCCACCGAGCCCGATGCGCGCATCGCCTTCCTCGCCGACATCGAGAACCTGCCCATCGACCTGGCCACGCCGTCGGCGCGCGTCGTGCTGAACGCGCGCACCGGCTCGATCGTGCTCAACGAGAGCGTGACGCTGGGCGCCTGCGCCGTCGCGCACGGCAGCCTGTCCGTGACCATCAGCACCACACCCATGGTCAGCCAGCCCAACCCGCTGGGTCAGGGGCAGACGGCGGTGACCGAGCGCAGCGACATCACCATCACCGAGCAGGGCGGCTCGCTGATCCAGTTGCCCGCCGGCGCCCGGCTCGTCGACGTGGTGCGTGCGCTCAACGCGCTCGGCGCCACGCCGCAGGACCTGCTGGCGATCCTGCAGGCCATGCGCAGCGCGGGTGCGCTCAGGGCCGAGATCGAGGTCATCTGACCCTGCCGGACCCACCCCGATGGCCGTCATGCCCCAGATCCCCACCACCGCGCTCGCGGCGGACACGCGCTCGCTGGACGCGCTTCGCGCCCGCGCCGGCAGCGATCCGCGTGGCGTGGTGCGCGAGGCGGCCAAGGCCTTCGAGTCGCTTTTCATGCAGGAACTGATGAAGAGCATGCGTGCCTCGACCCTGGGCACCGGCATGTTCGACAACGAGGGCACGAAGCTCGGCACCGAGCTTCTGGACAGCCAGCTCGCCACGCGCATGGCCGGCCGCCCCGGCAGCCTGTCGGACGTGATCGCGCGGCAGCTCGAGCGCCAGATGGGCATGTCCCCCGGCCCGATCCCGAAGTCCGATCGCGCCAACCCCGAGCCCGAGCCGCTGCGCAGCCCCGCCAAGCGCGCGCCCGAGGTGCGCCCGCCGCAGACCGCCGCCGCGTCCTTCGTCCGCCACCACACGGCGGCCGCGCGGGAGGCCGAGCAGCGCACCGGCATCCCGGCCGAGTTCATGATCTCGCAAGCCGCGCTCGAGACGGGCTGGGGCCGGCGCGAGATCCGGCATGCCGATGGCAGCCCCTCTTACAACCTGTTCGGCATCAAGGCCGGCGGCAACTGGCGCGGCCCGGTGGCCGAGGTCTGGACCACCGAGTTCCTCAACGGCAAGGCCACGCGGGTGAAGGCGCAGTTCCGGGCCTACTCGAGCTTCGCCGAGTCCTTCGCTGACTATGCCCGGCTGATGCGCAACAGCCCGCGCTACGAGCAGGTGGTGGCCGGCGCCAAGGACGCCACCACCTTCGCTCAGGGCCTGCAGCGCGCCGGCTACGCCACCGACCCGCAATACGCGAGCAAGCTCGGCGCGGTCATCAACACCACGCTGCGGCTGCAGCGTGCGATGGCCTGAGCGGGTGTGGACGTGATGTCCCGCGCCCTGTGAGCTGACCGAGGAGCCCGTCCGTGAGCGCCTTCTCGCTGTTGTCCATCGGCTCGCGTGCCATGGCCGCGAACTATGCGGCGCTGCAGACGACAGGCCACAACATCTCCAATGCCGGCGTCGAGGGGTACTCGCGCCAGCGGGTCGAACTGTCCACGGCGCAGCCGCAGGACTCGGGCGCGGGGTTCATCGGCCAGGGGGTCGATGCCCGCACGGTGGTGCGCGCGCATGACGCCTACCTGTCCAAGGAGGCGGTGCGATCGGAGTCCGTGGCGCGCATGGACGAAGTGCGGCTGCAGGCCTTGCGCAAGCTGGAGGACGTGTTCCGCACCGGCGAACTCGGCATCGGACACGCGGCCAGCCAGTTCCTGAACACCATGGTCGACCTGGCCAACATGCCCGACGATGACGCCACCCGCCAGGTGGTGCTGTCACGTGCCGACGACGTGGTCCAGCGCTTCAACGACGCCGGCCGCCAGCTCGATGTGTTGCAGGACGACATGAACGCGTCGATCCGGGACGCGGTGAGCGAGGTCAACTCGCTGGCGCGCAGCATCGCGCGCGCCAATGACGCCGTTCTCAAGGCCCGGGGTTCCGGCCAGCCGCCCAATGACTTGCTGGACGAGCGCGACCGGCTGGTGGCGCGCTTGGGTGGTCTGGTCCAGGCGACCTCGATGGAGGCGCGTGATGGCAGCGTCTCGGTGTTCCTGTCCGGCGGTGTCGCGCTGGTGCAGGGCACCGCCACCACCGAGCTGCGCACCGCCCCGGACGAGAGCGACGCCGGTCGCATCGTGCTGGCGGTCGGCGACGAGGTCGGCGGCCTGCGGCGCCTGGACAGCGCCACGGTGACGGGTGGGGCGATCGCCGGCTGGCTGCGCTTCCAGAACGAGGATCTGTTCGAAGGCCGGGCGTTGTTGGGCCAGATCGCTTCGGTGCTGGCCGGCGCCATCAACGAGCAGCAGGCCCTGGGCATCGACCTGCGCCAGCCGGCCGGCGCCGGCGCGCCGATGTTTTCGCTGCAGGCGCCACGCGCCTTGCCGGCGGCGGTCAACGCGCGCAACGCCGACGGCAGCTTCCAGGGCTCGGTGTCGCTGGAAGTCACCGACTTCCGCCAACTGCAGGCCAGCGAGTACCGGCTCAGCACCGCTGCCGACGGCAGCACCTGGATCGTGGAGCGCCTGTCCGACGGACTCGTGCGTGCGGTGGCCGATGGCGACGAGGTCGACGGGTTCCGGATCGACTTCGGCGACCCGCCCCCTCAGAGCGGCGATCGCTTCCTGCTGCAGCCGGTGACCTATGCGGCAGGCGGCCTGGGGCTGGCGTTGCGCGATCCGCGCGGGATCGCCGCCGCCGCGTCCGTGGTTGCGCAGGTCGACGACGGCAACACCGGGTCTGCGTCCATCGCCCAGTTCCGGGTGTCTGACGCAGCGCTCGACCCGGATGTGCCGGCGCGCATCGTCTTCACCTCGGCGTCCGGCGACCTGGAACTCCAGGACGCCAGTGGCGCCGTGCTGACCACCGGCCGCTGGACAGCGGGATCGCCTGTGACCTTCGACAGCGACGACCCTGCCTTCACCGGGTTCGAACTCACGCTGTCCGGGGTGCCTGCGGTGGGGGATGCCATCCTGCTGTCGCGCACCTTGCACGCACGCTCGAACAACACCAACGCACAGGCCTTCATCGCGCTGCGTGACGCGGCCTTTGTCGGCATGCGCGACGACGGCGTGGGCGGTCTGGCGGGTGGTCGCACGATCGAGGATGCCTGGGCGCTGGCCGTGGCCGATGCCGGGGTGCGTGTGCAGGGTGTGGACACGGCGGCGCAGATCTCGCGCGCGGTGGCCGACCAGGCCGACCTGCGGCGTGCGGCAGGCGCGGGTGTGAACCTGGACGAGGAGGCGGCCCGCCTGATCCAGTATCAGCAGACCTACCAGGCCGCGGCCAAGGTGCTGCAGATTGCGCAGTCGGTCTTCGACACGCTCCTGCAGACCACACGATGAGCTGAGGCGCGAAGATGAGAGTCAACACCGCCACGCAGTACGAGCGCTCGATCGAGACCTTGCAGCAGCGCCAGCAGGCTCTGCAAGCGTCGCAGGAGCGCCTGACCTCGGGCAAGCGCGTGACGCGTCCGAGCGACGATCCGACCGCTGCGGCGCGCGCCGAGCGCGCGCTGGCGCGCGAGGTGCGCATCGATGCCGACCGGCGCGCCGTCGACGCGAGCCGCCAGACCATGACGCAGGCGGAGTCGGCGCTCGGCGATGCGATCGAGTTGACGCAGCGGGTGCGCGAGCTGGTGGTGCAGGCGGGCAACCCGATCTACGGTCCGGCCCAGCGCGCGTCCCTTGTCGACGAGATGCGCATCCTGCGGCAGCAGTTGTTCGAAGCCGCCAACCGCACCGACGGCACCGGCAGCTATCTGTTCGCCGGCCAAGGTGCGTCGGCGGCGCCTTTCCTCGAGAGCGCCCAGGGCGTGGTGTTCCGCGGCACACCCGGAGAGAGCTCCGCCGCCGGGCAGGACCTCCCGATCGCCGTCGACGGACGTGCGGCCTGGCTGGCCGCGCCCAGCGGCAACGGGGTTTTCGTCACCGGTGCCGCCGACGGGAACAGTGGGGGCGCCTGGGTCAACGCCGGCCAGGTCACCGACCCGGCCGCCGTGACCGGCGCGTCCTACCGTATCGAGTTCAGCGACGCAGGCGGCGGCGCAGTGCAATGGGAGATCGTGCCGGCGCCGGACGCGGGACCGAGCGGCCCGCAGCCTTTCGTGTCGGGCCAGGCCATCGAGTTCGACGGGTTGGCGCTGTCGATCAGCGGTACGCCGGCGGACGGAGATGCCTTCACGATCGAACCCTCCGGCCGGGACCTGTCGCTGTTCGACGTGGTCGATCGGCTGATCACCGAACTCGGCGACGCGGGCCGCACGGGCGCGCAGGTCACGCAGACGGTGCAGTTCGGCATGCGTGACCTGGACGCGGCGATGGCCATGCTGTCGACGACGCGCTCTCGCCTGGGCGGCGTGCTGTCGCAGGCCGAGGGGTTGCAGCAGCGGCTGGGCGACGACAAGATCGTTGCGCAGACCGAGCGCGCCCTGGCCGAGGACCTGGACATTGCCGAGGCCGCCACCGAGTTCCAGAGCCGGCAGACCAGTTACGATGCGGCGCTGCGGGCCTATTCCATGATCCAGGACCTGTCGCTGTTCGACTACATCCGATGACCGACCCGATGGCGATGGGCTCCCAGGCGTCGAGGGCCAGGCTCTCGTTGCAGCACGTCATCGATGCCGCCCCCCTGGCGATTGCCGTCTTCGACCGCGCCGGGCATGTGCTGTTGCAGGCCAACCATGCGGCCGGGGAGTTCTTCGGCCGCCCGGTGGCGTATCTGGTCGGGACCCCTCCTGCGGGCTGGCCCGGCGATGCCGAGGCGGAGTTCATCGGGTTGTTGCAGAGCTGCCTCGATCTGGCTTCCGAGTCCCCGCCCGGTGTGCGCCGGGATTTCGCGCGGTCGTCCTGCGAAGACGGCAGTGCGCGGGTATGGGACACGCGGTTCGTGTCGATCGCAGCCGACGCCGCCCCGGATGCAGATACCGGTGCAGGTGCAGGTGCAGATGCCGGTCTTGCGGGCGTGGAGGCGTTGCATCTGCTGATGATCGCCAACGACGTCACCGAGCTGCGCGCGGCCGAGCAGGAGCGGTTCGACGCGGCCATCGCGCAGCGCGGCATGCTGGTGCAGGAGGTGCACCACCGCATCAAGAACAACCTCCAGGGCGTCGCGGGGCTGCTGCAACAGGCCTCCAGCCGCTTCCCGCAGGTCGCGCCCATCCTGACGGAGGCGGTCGGGCAGTTGCAGGCCATCGCGCAGGTGTACGGCTTGCAGGTCGGCAGCAGCGGCCCGGTCGGCCTGCCCGGGTTGCTGCGTGCGGTGGCCCAGGCGGTGCAGCGCACCTTCAGCCGTGACATCGAGACCGAGCTGGCCGATCCGGCCTTGCAGTCGTGGCGTCTGCCAGAGGCCGAGGCCATCCCGGTGGCCTTGACCACCAACGAGTTGCTGACCAATGCCATCAAGCATGGCAGTGCCGGTGTCGTGCGGCTGGTCCTGCGCGAGGAGGAGGGCGGCGTGGCGATCGAGATCCTGAACGCCGGGCAGCTGCGCCCGGGCTTCGACATCCGAGCCGTGCCGGCCGGTGCCAGCGGGCTGGGCCTGGTACGTGCGCTGCTGCCGCGGCGCAACGCCGAACTGGCCCTCTTCCAGCAGGGGGAGCAGGTCTGCACCCGCGTCAGGTTGCGGCCCCCGGCGGTCCGGCGCGATGGTTGAAGGCTTGCCACCCCGGGCCACCGCGCCGCGCTCAGCGCGTGCCGAAGGGCGCCTGGGAACGGGATAATCCACGCCATGGGCTCCAAAGGCAAGATCCTCGTCGTCGACGACGACCGGCTGGTGCTGGCGATGGTCGTGCATGGCCTGGCGCAGGCCGGCTATGAGGTCATCGATGCCGACAACGGTGACGAGGCCATTCTGCTGGCGCGCCAGCATCGTCCCGACCTCGCGTTGCTGGACATCCGCATGGACGGCAAGTCCGGGTTCGATGTCGCCGAGTACCTGCGCGACGTCGTCCACACGCCCTTCGTCTTCTTGTCCGCGTTCTCTGATGAGGCGACGGTCGCGCGCATCCAGGCGCTGGGCGCGCTGGCCTATCTGGTCAAGCCGCTGGAGGTCGGGCAGATCGTCCCGGCCATCGATGCCGCCTTCGCCCGTGCCCTGGAACTGCGCGCGACGCCGGCGCAGGGCGCGGCCAGCCCCCCGCCGGCGCCGGTGCAGGCTGGTGATGCCGGCGACGCACTGCGCGACACCGTGGCGCTGGCCGTCGGCGTCGTCATGCACCGCTTTTCGCTCAACCGGGCGGACGCGCTTGCGCGGTTGCGCCGCCAAGCCGGTGCCGAGGGGCGCAGCCTGCAGGCACAGGCCGAACGCATCGTGCAGGCGGTCGAGGACCTGGCCGGCGGCGCCGACGCCTGATCTTGCGCCAGCGGGCGAAGGTCCTGGCGCGGCAGGCCGGTGCCCATGCCTTCAAGGCGAGTCTGCGGGCCCGCACCAAATGCGGCGCCGATCCGGCGCGGTTGCTCACCCGGGCAGCGTGAAGCGGAAACGCGCGCCTTCGCCTGGCGCCGATTCAGCCCAGATCTCGCCCCCATGGCGGCGCACGATGCGTTGGACCGACGCCAGGCCGACGCCGGTGCCCGGGAACTCATGGCTGCCGTGCAGACGCTGGAACAGCCCGAACAGCCGATCGGCGTGCCGCATGTCGAAGCCGGCGCCGTTGTCGTGCACCTCGTAGACGCGGTGGCCGTCCAGTTCCAGGGCGCACAGTCCGATGCGTGCCTGCTCGCGCTGACCGGTGTACTTCCAGGCGTTGGACAGCAGGTTCTCGAGCACCTGCCGCAGCAGGGTCGGATCGCCCACCGTGCGCAGCCCCGCCTGCACTTTGACCTCCACCCGGCGTTGCGGCTGGCTGCGTCGCAGGTCGTCGATGATGTAGCGCGCGACCTGGCTCAAGTCCACGGGCTGGCGCGTCAGCGGCTGCGTCGACAGCCGCGCCACCGACAGCATCGCGTCGATCATGGCATTCATGCGGGCGGCCGCGCCGAGCACGCGGTCGAGGTGGTCGTTGCCGATGCGATCGAGTTGCCGGCCGTAGTCTTCCTTCAGGATGCGGGCAAAGCCGTCAACCACACGCAGCGGCGCGCGAAGGTCGTGCGAGACGGTGTAGCTGAAGGCTGCTGACTCCTCAGCGGCCTGTGTCAAGCCTTCCTGCGCCGCGGGCAGCGCTTGCCACAGAAGCATCATGCGCCCGTCGCCGTTGTCTTCGCCGTCACCCTGGCGCAAGGCATGCCAGCCATCGGCCTCGACGCGTCCCCCCGGTGTCAAGGCCTGTGCGGCCTTGCGCGCTGCGGGTGGCAGGCCATCGAACGGGTCTTCCGGCGACGTCGCCCCCGTGGGTGAACCCGGCGCGCGCTGCCAGTGGCCACCCGCACCCAGGCACAACAGGCGCAGGCCGGCGGGCGCCGTCTGCAGGACCAACGCCAGCGAGGTACGCAGCGCCGCAGGCGAGGGAGCCGACGCCACCCGCTGGTCATTCATCGCCGGGACGGCCAGCGGATCGCGCGGACCTGGGCCGGTCTTGGCGCCCGGACGGCTGGCAGCGCCGTCGTCCCGTGCGCGGGCGCCTTGATGTGCCTTGCCCACGGCGTATCCCAACGCGGCCACCAGCAGCAGCGCCACCGACGCGAACAGCCAAGGCCCTAGGCCTGCGGCGGCGGTCGACTCCGTCGCGGCGCCGGCCGCGCAAGGCAGCCACAGCCCATGGCCGGCCCAGCGCCCCGAGGCGCGCGTGCGCAGTGTGACGTGCCGCAGCCTTTGCATCCAGAAGATTGTAGGGAGCCGACCCGATCCGGAAATGTCGGTCTTCCGGACGTTTTCGCTTGCGGCTATGCTGTCGACCGAGAGATCTTGACGTGACCCCACAGAATTCGTATTTCGAGGGCCTCCCGGCCGATGCGTCGCCGTCGGTGCTGCTGGTCGACGACGACGAGGTCAACCTGATGATCACAGGGCAGGCCTTGCGCGATTGCGGCTTCGTCGTCGAAGAGTTGTCCAGTGGCCGTCAGGCCCTGGACAGTCTGGCGCGCTCCACACCGGACATCGTCGTGCTCGACGCAATGATGCCGGATCTGGACGGGTTCGAAACCTGCACGATCCTGCGCGCCATGCCCGGCCTCGAGCACATTCCCGTGCTGATGCTGACGGGGCTGGACGACGATGCGTCCATCCGCCGCGCCTATGAAGTCGGCGCGACCGACTTCTTCGTCAAATCGCCCCAGTGGAGCCTGCTCGACGGCCGGTTGCGCTACCTGCTGCGCGCCTCGCGCATCCGCGAGGAACTGGTGCGCAGCCGGGCCCGGCTGGCGCGCGCGCAGGACCTGGCACGCATGGGCAGCCTCGAATGGCACCCACAGCCTGGGCGTCCGCTGGGCCGCCTGGACCTGTCGCCCGAGGCGCTGAGGCTGTTCGGTCTGGTCGAGCCCACGCAATCGCTGCGCGCCGTGCTGCGTCGCGTCCTGCCTTCGGAGCGTCACGCCCTGATCCGCGCGCTCGGCGATCTGGCGGTTCGGGGCATGGTGCTGGCCACCGACGTCACGCTGAACCTGGCTGACAGCCGCCGCCGCATCGTCCACCTCGAACTCGAGCCCGCCACGGGGTCGCCGGGGGCGGCCTACACCGGCGTCGTCCAGGACGTCACCGACCGGCGTCTGGCCGAAGACCGGATCCGCCACCTTGCCAACTTCGATTCCCTGACCGGGCTGCCCAATCGCCGCCAGCTGATCTGGCGCACCGAGCGCGCGCTGGACCATGCCCGGCGGCTGGGGCATCTGTGTGCATTGCTGCTGATCGACCTGGACCGCTTCAAGGTCATCAACGACACGCTCGGGCATGCCGCGGGTGACGAGTTGCTGATCGAGGTGGCGCGCCGACTGCGCGCGTGTGTGCGGCACAGCGATCAGGTCGTCGATGCGCCGATCGAGTCCGCCGGCGTGCGCACCCATCGCACGCTCGAGGCGGTGGGCCGCCTCGGCGGGGACGAGTTCGTCGCGCTGTTGCCGGAGATCGCGCAGGCCACCGATGCCGAGCGCGTGGCCGAGCGCATCCTGAATGCGCTGCGCATGCCCATCGTCGCCGGGGGCCAGGAGTGCTTCGTCACCGCCAGCGTCGGCGTGGCGATCTTCCCGCGCGACGGCGAGTCGGTGATCGACCTGTTGCGCAACTCCGACGTGGCGATGTACTCGGCGAAGTCCGCCGGACGCAACACCGCCGCCGTGTTCGTGCCCAGCCTGGTCATTCGCGGCCGTGACCGCCTCGAACTCGACAGCGCGCTGCACAAGGCGCTGGAGCGTGGCGAGATCGAGCTGCACTACCAGCCCAAGGTCGACGTGCTCCGCGCCCGGGTCGTGGGCGCGGAAGCGCTGATGCGCTGGAGGCACGGCGGTCGCATCGTACAGCCGGGCGAATTCATCCCGTTGGCCGAGGAGAGCGGGCTCATCGAGCCGCTGTCGTACTGGGCCCTGGACGAGGCCATGCGTCAGGCGGCGGCCTGGCGCGCCGACATCGGCTTCTCAGGCGCGATTGCCGTGAACCTGCCGGCCAGGGTGCTCGAGCGTGCCGAACTCGTCGACCGCATCCGTGCTTGCGTCGACGGCCACGCGGTCAGCTTCGAAGCACTCATCGTCGAGATCACCGAGACCGGGCTGATGAAGGACATGGACCGCGCGCTGGCGGTGCTGGAGCGGCTGCGCGCCATCGGTGTACGCCTGTCGATCGACGACTTCGGCACCGGATACTCCTCGCTGGCCTATCTGACGTCGCTGCCGATCTCGGAGCTCAAGATCGACGGCAGTTTCGTCCGGGGCCTCGGCGTGGCTGCACGCAGTGCCGCGGTGGCCACGGCCATCATTGCGCTGGGGCGCTCGCTCGGCCTGGAGGTGGTGGCCGAGGGCGTCGAGACCCTGGCCCAGTTGCGGCAATTGCGAGCGCAAGGCTGTGAGGTCATGCAGGGCTATCTGTTCAGCCCGGCGATGGTGCCGCAGGCTTTCGCGCATTGGGTGCAGCGCGGCCCAGGTGAGGGTCAGGCACCCTGGGTGCTGGAGCGCGTGGCCTGACGGCTGCCGCCTGCTTTGGAGTCAACAAGGAGCGAATGACATGCGCAGACAGATCGTGATGCTGGCCTTGGCCAGCGCCAGCATGGCCGCACAGGCGGGTGAGGTGTACGGGGGCATCGGCCTGCCCGGCCTGATGCTGGGCTATGCCCACGCCTACTCTCCCACACTCACCGCCCGGGTGGATGTGGCGACGCTGGGAAGTCGTGACTACAGCACGACCCGTGACGGCGTGGCCTACACGGGTTCGCTCAAGGCACATCGGGCTGGCGTGTTCGGCGACTGGTTCGTTTTGTCGGGCGGTTTTCGACTGACCGGAGGCGTCACCTTCAATACGCTGAGTGCTGCGGTGGCAGCTGTGGGTGCAGGCAAGGTTCTTCAGCTGGGTGATGCCAACACGTCCTACACCTTGACAGCTGACGATCGGCTGGATCTGGCCATACGTTTCCCGAAAACGACTCCATACATCGGGATCGGTTACGGTCACCACAGCGGCAAGGGTCTGGGCTTCGTCTGGGACATTGGCGTCTCCATCGGAAAACCCAAAGTCACGGCCCGGGGCAGTGGTACGGCCCTGAGCGTCGCGCAGGCCCAAACAGACATCGCTGCCGAGGCGGCCAAGATCCAGAAGGATCTGGACAAGGCCACGGTTATCCCTCAGATCAGCCTGGGAATCAGCTACAAGTTCTGAATCGGGGAACCGACAGCCTCCCAGTGACTGCTGGGTGCATGACGCACCAGCGCGAATCGGAGAGGTGTGTTTTGCCCGATATGGGCCTGGCGGAAGCTTAGGGATTCGAACCCTAGAACCCTTGCGGGTTGCCGGTTTTCAAGACCGGTGCAATCGACCACTCTGCCAAGCTTCCGGTGACGTGCGTTTGGATTGTGTCCTACTCGCGGCCCGGCGCGCACGGGACCTGCACGATCTCGCGCCGGCCGCCGTCGATGCGCGCGGCCGTGAGTTCGCGGCCCCAGACGCAGCCGGTGTCCAGGCCCAGCAGGGTGGGGCGGTCGATCAGGCCCAGCGTGCTCCAGTGGCCGAAGGCGATTGGCGTGTCGGCCGTGCGGCGGCCGGGCATGTCGAACCAGGGGAGGTGACCGGGCGGAGCGGCGTCGGCGCCTTCCTTGGTGATCAGGTCCAGCGTGCCGTCTGGCGCGCAGAAGCGGATGCGCGTGAGCGCGTCGACGATGTGCCGCGCGCGGGGGATGCCGTGCAGGGTGTCGTCCCAGCGCGTGGGCTCGCTTCCGTACATGCGGTGCAGGAACTCGCCCAGGCCGGGGCCTTGCAGCAGGGTCTGCACTTCCTGAGCGAGCGCCAGTGTCTGCGCAGCGTCCCAGGCCGGGTCGACGCCGGCATGCACGCACAGCCAGCCCGACTCTTCCAGCGCCAGCGGCTGCGCGCGCAACCATTCGATCCAGCTGTCCCGGTCTGGCGCGTGCAGGATCTCGTCCAGGGTGTCGCTGCGGTGGGGCGGGCGCACACCGTGCGCGGTGGCCAGCAGGTGCAGGTCGTGGTTGCCCAGCAGGCAGCGCGCCGAGCCCTCGAGCGCGCGCAGGCGCTGCAGCACCCGCAGCGATGCCGGCCCGCGATTGACCAGGTCGCCGAGGGCGACCAGCCGGTCGCGCGAAGGGGAGAAGCCGCATTGCAGCAGCAGGCGATCGAAGGCGTCGCAGCAGCCCTGGATGTCACCGATCAGCAGGATCATGGCGCGGATTCTGCTACCCTCGGGGCCTTTTTGTTTCGCCACCGCCCCGCTGGGCGGCGCGCATGGACGTTGCCTTACTTGCCTTCCTGATCCTTCTCAACGGCGCCTTCGCGATGTCGGAGATGGCACTGACGGCCAGCCGCAAGGCGCGGCTGCAGGTCATGGTCGAATCCGGCGAGCCTGGTGCGCAGGCCGCGATGGATCTGCACGAGAACCCGACGAAGTTCCTCTCCACGGTGCAGATCGGCATCACGTCGATCGGCATCCTCAATGGCATCGTCGGTGAGGCGGCGTTCTCGCGCCCCCTGGCGCTGTGGCTGGACGGTGTGATCGACATCGACGACGACGTGGCACAGATTGCGGCCACGGCGATCGTCGTGGTGAGCATCACCTTCCTGACGATCATCTTCGGCGAACTCGTGCCCAAGCGCATCGGGCAGATGTTCCCCGAGACGGTGGCGCGCCTGGTGGCTGCGCCGATGAACTGGCTGTCCGCGGCGACGAGGCCGTTCGTCAAGCTGCTGGGCGCCAGCACCGAGGGCATCCTGCGCCTGCTGGGCCTGCACGGCCGGACGGTGCGCAGCGTCACGGAAGAGGAGATCGCGGCCAGTCTCGAGGAAGGCGTCGACGCCGGCGTGATCGAGGCGCAGGAGCACCAGATGGTGCGCAACGTCTTCCGCCTGGACGACCGTCAGATCGGCTCGATGATGATCCCGCGCGCCGAGATCGCCTGGCTGGACGCGAATGCGCCGATCGAGCAGACGCTCGAGCGCATGGCCGAGGCGGGCCACTCGCGCTACCCGGTGTGTCGCGCGGGGCTGGACGACGTGATCGGCGTGCTGCCCGCCCACCGCCTCGTGGCGCCGGCCCTCCAAGGCCGGGAAGTGCGGCTGGCCGACCACCTGCAGGCGCCGGTGTTCGTGCCCGAGACGTTGACGGGGATGGAACTGCTGGACCACCTGCGCGCCTCGGCGACCGAGCTGGTCTTTGTCGTGGACGAGTACGGCGCGGTGCAGGGCCTGATCACCGAACGGGACGTGCTGGAAGCCATCACCGGCGAGTTCCCGGTGTCCGCCGGCGAGGAGGCCTGGGCGGTAAGGCGCGACGACGGTAGCTGGCTGATGGATGGTCTCATCCCCGTGCCGGAGATGAAGGACAGGCTCGAACTCCGGGAACTCCCCGAGGAGGATCGCGGTCGCTACAACACGCTGGCTGGCATGATCATGCTGTTGCTCGGTCGCCTGCCCGAGGCGACCGATGCGGTCGAATGGGGTGGGTGGCGTTTCGAGGTCGTGGACATGGACGGCAAGCGTGTCGACAAGGTCCTCGTCAGTGCCATCGCCCACCAGGAGTGAAGCCATGATCAACCCCCTGCTGTACCGCAAGCCCGTGGCGGTGGACCGCAACGCTCATCGCGACCTGCGCATCCTGCCCGCCTCACGCGATTGGACGGTGGCGCGCGACGTGAACGCGATGTTCATCGCCGCCGCGGAGTTCGCCGACGCCTGCGGCCACTACCCCATCGTCTTCGTCAACGCGGGCAACGATGCCCAGGGCCAGCGCCAGGTGGCACCGGTGGCGGTGTTCGGCCTGACGGAAAAGGAAAATCTCTATGTCGAGGGGGGCCGCTGGCGCGTTGATTACATCCCTGCGCTGATGCAGGCTTATCCCTTCGGCATCGCCCGGGTCGACGACACCCGCGTGGCGGTCGTCATCGACGAGGCCTTCGAGGGCTGGTCGCGCGACGCCGGCACGGCCCTCTTCGACGAGCAGGGCCAGCCCACGGACTATCTGGCCGGTCTGCGCACGCAACTCGAGCGCCTGGAGTCCGAGGTCCAGCGCACGCGACAGTTCGGTCGCCTGCTGCTCGATGCCGGGCTGTTGTCGGACATGCGCTTCGATGCCACGCTGCCGAGTGGCCGCAAGGTATCGGTCGAGGGTTTCATGTCGGTCGACGAAGCGCGCTTGGCCGCACTGGCCGACGCGCAGGTGCTCGAGTTCCATCGCAACGGTGTGCTCGGCCTGATCCATGCGCACCAGCTCTCCATGCGCCACATGCGCAAGCTGGTGTCGTGGCGGCAGGCCCGAGAAGGCGCCGCGGCCGCCTGATTCCCCTTTCCGAAAACCACCTTTCCAACATGACCACACGCACCACGCCCCCGTTCCGCGCCGATCACGTCGGCAGCTTCCTGCGTCCGGCCTATCTGCTGGAGGCTCGGGACCGCAAGGCCAAGGGCGAGATCACGGCCGAGCAACTGCGCGAGGTCGAGGACCGCGCCATCGACGAGATCATCCGCTTCCAGGCCGACGTCGGGCTGCAGTCGATCACCGACGGCGAGTTCCGCCGCACCTATTTCCATATCGACTTCCTGGAGCAGCTCGGGGGTGTGCAGACCGACATCCCGGTATCGGTGCTCAAGGGTGACGGCACGGTGGCGCTGGCACCGCCGGTGATCAAGGTGGTCGACAAGGTGCGCCACGTCAAGGACATCCAGCTGGCCGATTTCCAGTACCTGAAGGCCCGGGTCGAGGCCCTGGGCCGGCCCGGCCTGGTGCCCAAGGTGACGATCCCTTCGCCGACGATGCTGCACTTCCGCGGGGGCCGCGCCGGCATCAGCCGTCAGGCCTACCCGGAACTCGACCCGGTGTTCTACGACGACGTCGCTGCGGCCTACGGGGCCGAGCTGAAGTCGCTGGCCGACGCTGGCTGTACTTACGTGCAGATGGACGACACCAACCTGGCCTACCTGTGTGACGAGAAGATGCGCGAGGCCGCGCGCCAGCGGGGTGACGACCCGAACGAGCTGCCCTTCCGCTATGCCGACTTCATCAACAAGGTCGTGGCGCTGAAGCCGGCCGGCATGACGCTGGGGATCCACCTGTGCCGGGGCAACTTCAAGAGCACGCACGCGGCGGCCGGCAACTACGAGCCGGTGGCCGAGGCGCTGCTGTCGAAGATGAACCTGGACGCCTTCTTCCTCGAGTATGACGACGAGCGCTCGGGTGACTTCCGCCCGCTGCGCTTCCTGCCCAAGGGCAAGATCGTCGTGCTGGGTCTGGTGACGACGAAGTTCGGCGAGCTCGAGACCAAGGACGCACTCAAGCGCCGCATCGAGGAAGCGGCGCGCTACGCCCCGTTGGATCAGTTGGCGCTCAGCCCGCAGTGCGGGTTCTCCAGCACGGTGCACGGCAACAACATCGCCGTCGAGGACCAGCGGCGCAAGCTGGCCCTGGTGCTGGAGACGGCGCAGGACGTCTGGGGCTGAGTTCCGGCGGTCCGGCCCAGCCTGCCCCGGCTGGGCCTGCGGCCGGTGTGCGGCCCGGTGCCTGCAGCCTGCGGGCTGCCGGTCAGACCTTCTCGAGCTTGAGGTTCTGCGCGGCCACCAGCGTGCGCCAGCTCTGGAAGTCGCGGCTGACGAACTGGCCGAGCGCCGCGGCAGGGCCGGTGGCGGCTTCCAGCGCATCATTCTTGAAGCGGGCCTGCACGTCGGGCATCTCGACGACCTTGCGCACGGCCGCGTTCAGCGTCTCGACGATGGGGGCGGGCATGCCCTTGGGGCCGACCAGCCCGAAGTAGTTCGTCACGTCGAAGCCGTCCAGGCCGGATTCGGCCATGCTCGGCACATCGGGCAGCGCTTGCGTGCGCCGAGAAGTGGTAACCGCCAGCGCCTTGACGCGTCCGTCGCGCACGAATGGCGCCAGCGCGGGAATGGTGCCGGTGAGCACCTGCACCTGCCCGGAGACCATGTCCAGCGTGGCCGGCGCGATCCCGCGATAGGGGATGTGCGCAATGTCGACGCCGGCACGCGCCTTGAGCATCTCCAGCACCAGGTGGTTGATGCCACCGGCCCCCGCGGATGCGTAATTGAGCTTGCCGGGCTGCGCGCGCGCCAGGTCGATCAACTCGCGCAGATTGGCCACCGGCAGATCCTTGTTGCAGGCCCACAGCAGCGGGCCCTGGGCGACCATGCCCACCGGCGTGAAGTCGCGCACCGGGTCGTAGGTGGGCTGTGCCAGCACAGCGGCTACGGTGGTAAAGGGCGCGGCCACCAGCAGCAGCGTTTGCCCGTCGGCGGCGGCCTGCGCCACGTGCTGGGTGCCGATCGCGCCGGAGGCGCCGGTGCGGTTCTCGACGATGAACTGTCCGCCCAGCAGTTCGCCGAGCTTCTGCGCCAGCAGGCGGCCCATGGCGTCGGTACCGGCGCCGGCCGCGAAAGGCACGACGATGCGTACCGCGCGTTCTGGGTAGGCCGCCATGGCGGGCAGCGCCAGCGTGGCGCCAAGTCCGGAGGAGATCTGCAGGAAGCGGCGGCGAGAAGAGGTCAGGCGTTGCATCGTTGAGTTCCCAGAGTATTGACACCCAATGCTATCGCGCAAAGTTGACAATACGATGTCATTCGTGCCCTGCGCGCGTGGCAGTGGCTGCTCCGGAGACCGCTCTGCGAGTCACACACTCGCCGGATCGCCGAAGAGATGCTGACGCACAGCTTGTGCTCGTCAGCACCGATGACCCGCGAAGCTGGCGTGCGCTAATCTCGGCCTCGTGAACCTCTTCGATGGTTATCGCTACCTCGCCGCACTGGCCCAGCATCGGCATTTCGGCCGCGCGGCTGCGGCGTGTCACATCACGCAGCCGGCCTTGTCCAATGCGCTGAGGGCGCTGGAGTCCCATTTCGGCGTGGCCATCGTGCGTCGAGGACGGGCCTTCGAGGGGCTGACGGCTGAGGGGCAGCAGGTGCTGGCCACCGCGCACCGGGTACTGCATGAGCAGGAGGTGCTCGCGCAATCGCTGGCCAGCGCGGTGGCCCGGCCTGCGGGGCGGCTGCATGTGGGGGCGGTGCCCACCGCGGTTCCGGTGGCCGCACGCTTCTGCGCCGCCGTCGTGGCGGCCCATCCCGGCATCGCGCCGCAGTTGCGGTCGCTGTCCTCGCAGGATCTGGAGACCGGGCTCGAGGATCTGGCCCTCGATCTGGCCTTCGGCTTCGTCGATCGATCGGCTGCCAACGGCCGGCTGGACGTCTGGCCGCAGTACGAGGAGCATCACTACCTGGTCGAGGCGGCGCAGACGCTCGACGCTCCAGCGCCCCCCGGTCAGGGCGAGGTGGCCCCCGCAAGCGCGCCGTCGACCTGGGCCGAGGCCGCCACGCGCGCGCTGTGCCTGCTCACGCCCGAGATGCACCACCGTGCGCTCGTCGACGCGGTGTTCCGTCGCCTGGGCTGTCAGGTCAGGCCTGCCCTCGAGACCGACTCGGTGCTGGCGCTTGCGGTGGCGGTGCGCGCAGGCGGCCTGGCGGCTGTGCTGCCCGGCGCGCTCGTGGCGACCCTGCCGCAGGAGCCGGGTCTGACGGTGCGTCCGCTGGTCGAGCCGGAACTGCGCACCGCGATCGGCCTGATGGTGCTGTCGGCGGGGCGGCCGTCGCCCGCCTTGCAGGCCGCGCTCGACCTCGCCCGCAGCCCGCAGTGGCTGGCACGGGCCCGGGCGGTCAGCGGCACCTTCGGACGCTGAAGGCGGTTCGTTCCGCCGTCGGGCTCCGTGTGCCGCTGCGCGCGGCCCGCGTAGCGCCTGTGGCTGCCCTGGTGGGCGGACGTACTGGGCGGGCCGTACCGGCTGATCAATTCCGCGAATGGAGCGGTTTCGAGAATCCATTGGACAGCTTCGATGCTGCACGCGCATCATTCGTCGGCAAAGCGGGGCTGTACGACCCATCTTCCGCCGTTGGGTGCCGCGCAGTGACAAGACGCTGCGCGGCAGGAGGCGCATGCCTGCCTGACGCAGCCGACCACCCCGATTCATCCTCAAAAGCCGCCTGCCGTGACCGACGCTGCCGTGACCTCCCGACCCGTGATCCCCATCGTGCCGACCGGCGCGGGTGCACGTGAGGGTGCGGTCTCGCCCGGACGCCAGCGCCGGCGCGAGGCGCCGAAGGGCCGCCGCGTGGACCCGCGTGCGCTCGCCGAGGTGCGCGCGCTGGTGGGTGAGGGTCGCTTGCGCCGCGATCTGCTGATCGAGTACCTGCACCTGATCAACGACGCGCACGGCCAGCTTGGCACCCCGCATCTGGCCGCGCTCGCGCAGGCCATGGGCCTGTCGCAGACCGAGGTCTACGAGGTCGCGAGCTTCTATCACCACTTCGACGTCGTGCGCGAAGGGCCGGACGGGGCGGTGCCGACGGCGCCGGCGCTCACCATCCGCGTGTGCGACGGGCTGTCGTGCGAGCTCGCGGGGGCGACATCGCTGCTGCAGCGCCTGCCGCAGATCCTGGGCGCTGAGGTGCGTGTGATCCCGGCGCCCTGTATCGGCCGCTGCGAGCAGGCCCCTGCCGTGGCGGTGCACCAGCGGCCGCTGGCGCGGGCGACGATCGAAGGTGTTGTCGAGGCGACGGCCCAGGCACTGCGTGACGATGCGCGCTTCGACGCACCGCCTGCCTCCGCCGTGGACTACGACGCCTACCGCGCCGCGGGCGGGTACGGGCTGCTGGCCGACTGCGTGTCCGGCCGGCGCAGTTCTGACGAGGTGATCGTCGCCCTCGAGCACGCCGGCTTGCGCGGCCTGGGTGGCGCAGGCTTTCCGGCGGGCCGCAAGTGGCGCATCGTGCGTGGCTTCCCCGGGCCGCGCCACCTGGCGGTGAACATCGACGAGGGCGAGCCCGGCACCTTCAAGGACCGCTGGACGCTCGAGCGCGACCCGCACCGCGCGATCGAGGGGATGCTGATCGCCGCGTGGGCCGTGGGCATCGAGGCCGTTTGGATCTACCTGCGCGACGAATACCATGGCCTGCGCGCGCTGCTGCAGCGCGAACTGGCGCGGCTGCTGGCCACCCCGCCGCTGCCGGATGGCACCGACTGGGCGCTGCCACGCATCGAACTGCGCCGCGGCGCCGGGGCCTACATCTGCGGCGAGGAGTCGGCCATGATCGAGTCGATCGAGGGGCGGCGTGGCATGCCCCGGCTGCGCCCGCCCTTCGTCGCCGAGGTCGGCCTCTTCGGCCGGCCCACGCTGGAGCACAACGTCGAGACGCTGCACTGGGTGCGCGACATCGTCGAGCGCGGCCCCGAGGCCTTTGCCGCGCACGGGCGCCACGGCCGCAAGGGGTTGCGCTCTTTCAGCGTGAGCGGGCGCGTGCGCGAGCCCGGCGTCAAGCTGGCGCCGGCCGGCATCACGCTGCGCGAGCTGGTGGATGAACATTGCGGTGGCCTGCCGGAGGGCCACGAGCTCTACGGCTTCCTGCCGGGCGGCGCCTCGGGCGGCATCTTCCCGGCGGCCCTGGCCGACGTGCCCCTGGATTTCGACACGCTGCAGCCGCATGGCGGCTTCATCGGCTCGGCCGCGGTGGTGGTGCTGACGCGCAGCGCCACGCATTGCGACCTCGCGGTGGACGCTGCGCGAAACGTGATGCGATTCTTCGAGGACGAGTCCTGCGGCCAGTGCACGCCCTGCCGCGTGGGCACGGCCAAGGCTGGTGCGTTGATGGCGCAGCCGGCCTGGGACGCGCCGCTGCTGACAGAGTTGGCGCAGGTGATGCGCGACGCCTCGATCT
>JBMTXX010000025.1:0-23422 GCA_049453935.1 Rubrivivax sp. | reverse complement strand
GCTACGCCGGCTGGGTCGGCTGCGAATACAAGCCCGCCGGGGTGACCGAGGACGGCCTCGGTTGGATGCAGCGGCTGGTTTGAGCAGCCCCGCTGCGTCAAGCCGGTTCGGGCGGTCGGCGCCTGGGCGTTGAAGGCGCCTCGTTCAGCGCTTGATCAGCCCGCGAACACGGTTTCCGGCAGACCCTGCACGCCGGGAATTTCCAGGGCGAACAACGCGCCTGACATCGGCGAGCCCGCCAGCGCCTGTGCATCCAGGCGTACCCGAGCGCTCGTGACGTAGAGGGTGCGCAGGTTCGTGCCCCCGAAGATGCAACTCGTCGGGCGGGGCACGGGCAGGCGGATCCGCTGTAAAAGCTCGCCGCGCGGCGAGTAGCGCGCCAGGTGCCAGCCGTCCCACACCGCGATCCAGAGGCAGCCGTCGGCGTCCACCGTCAAGCCGTCGGGCTTGCCTTCGGCCGGGTCGATGCGGATCAGGGGGCGTCGGTCGCGGATCGCGCCGGTCGCCAGATCGAAGTCGTACTCGTAGACGGTGTGCCGGTCGGTGTCGGTGAAGTACAGGCGGCGATCGTCGGGGCTGAAGCCCAGGCCGTTGGGGACGGTGAAGCCGCTGTCCATGCGTGACCAGCGGCGGTCAGGGTCCACGCGGTACAGGTGGCCCCGGTGCGGAGCCGCCCCCATGTCCATCGAGCCGATCCACAGCCGGCCGAGCCGGTCGCATTTGCCATCGTTGTAGCGCTGCCCCTGGCGGCCGGCCTCCGGGTGTGCGAACGGTGTCATCGTGCCTTCGGCGCCGTCCCAGGTCATCAGGCCGCCGGGCGTCGCCACCAGCAGCCCGCCCCCGGCGCGGGGCACGGCCAGACTGATCATCGTGCCCAGCCGGTGGACCTCGCTCGTCCCGGTCTCGGGCGGGCCGTCCGCCCGCAGCACGTGCAGTGCCGGCGCCAGGATGTCTACCCAGTACAGGGCGTGGTCGCGTGGGGACCATACCGGCCCTTCGCCCAGCAAAGCCCGGGCATCCCCCAGACATCGCAAGGTGCTGGGACTGTCGGCGTCCGGGCTGTGGCGCGGGCTGATCGACATCGCCTGGCCCCCGGCGTTGTGCGTGACGGTGCGTGCCGCACCGATGACGATGGCCGACAGGCTGTGCGCCCTCGATGCCTCCAGCCGATCGGCGGGCGCCAGGATCGTCACCGCGGCGACGGCACGCCCTTCGACGTCGAAGACCGGCGCGGCGATCGACGCCTCGCCGCGATCGTCAGGTGCGGGCATCCAGACGTAGCCACGGGCGCGCCCCAGGGCGAGTTCGTGCCGCAGTGCGGTGTCGTCCGCCTGTCCCAGGCTCTCCAATACCGCCTCCTGGCGCGCCGGGTCGGAGCCGCAGAGGATGGCAAGGCCGGCGGCGCTGGCGCTCAAGGCGTCGCGCTGGCCGAGGCGCGAGACGGCTGAACCATGTGGGCCGCCCGGCAGGGCGCTGGCCACGACGAGCGACTGTGTGCCGCTGGCGACCACCAGCAGCACCGTCTCGGCGACGGCGTCGCGCAGACGGTCCAATGCTTCCTGGCCAAACTGACGCAGGTCGAAATCACTCCAGACCTGGTGCGCCAGTTCCAGCAAACGGAATCCGAGTTGGAAGGCCTTGCGTCCGGGCGCCTGTCGGAGCAGGCCTTCCCGTACCAACGTGCCCAGGATGCGATGCAGCGTCGCGCGCGGCAGACCCGAGGCGTGCAGCAGTTCGGTGAAGGTCATCGGCTGCCTCGCGGCAGACACGATGTTCAGCAGCCCCATGGCTTTCTCGAGCACCCCCACACCGGGCGCAGGCGCAATGGCCGCCTCGGCCCCGTCCGAGATGTCGACGGTCTGCGTGGGATGCATGAGCGGACTGATTCTAGGTGGCCGGGGGAGGCAGGCCGGCGTGTGCAACCGCGCACCGCCCATCGGGATCGCGGGAAAACCCGGGGACTCGCGGGCTTGGAAAGGCATGGATCGACGACTACACTGAAGTTCCATTGAATGGAATTAGATGAGGGCGCGCACCGAATGTCGCCGCTCCGACCTCACTGAACCGGAGGCTGCTCCCTTGACCATGTCACCCATCGACGCAAGCGCCCAGGCGCCACTGGCAGGGGTCTTCCCCGTCCTGCCGACGCCTTTCGACACCGAGGGCCGGTTGGACGCCCCTGGTTTGCGTCGGCTCGTGCGTTATCTGCTGGCTTGTGGCGTGGATGGGGTGACCTACCCCGGCGTGGCCAGTGAGGTCGCACAGCTGAGCAGCGAGGAGCGTCTGTCCATGACCGCGGCCGTGATCGACGAGGTTGGCGGCCGTGTGCCGGTCATCGTCGGCGCGTCCAGTCCGCAGGTCGGCGTGGCTGTTGCGCATGCTCGAGCGGCTCAGGCTGCTGGAGCGCAGGCTGTGATGATCGCGGTGCCCGCCGATCGGCCAGCCGTGGCAGACCAGATCGCCTACTTCGAGGCCGTCGCCCTGGCCGTCCCCGGCCTGGACCTGATGCTGCAGAACGTGCCGCCACCCGCTGGTGCCGGCCTCGAGGCGGCTGCGGTGCTGGAGGTGGTGCGTGCCGTTCCTGCGATTCGCTACGTCAAGGAGGAGACGTTGCCCAGCGGCCAGCGCCTGACCCAGGTGCTGGCGCAGGCGCCCGCCAGTCTGGCGGGTGTGTTCGGTGGGGCGGGTGGCCGTTACATCACGGACGAGTTGCGCCGGGGCGCAGCGGGCACGATGCCCGCGATCGAACTCGCCGAGGTGCATGTGGCGCTGATGCGCGCGCATCGCGTCGGGGACGCGGACGAGGTTCGACGCCTGTTCACGCGGATGTTGCCGGTGCTCAACGTCCAGGCCGTGTTCCGCTGGTCGCTCACCAAGCATGTGCTGCGTCGGCGCGGGCTCATCGCCGCGGACCTGCAGCGTGCCAGCGGGCCGCGCCTGGACGATCTCGACCGCGCCGACGTCGATGCCTTCATCGACGATCTGCGTGACCTGCTGCTGCCGGACAGCGCATTGCCGGCCTGACGAGCCATGCAATCCCCCTACACGTGCCTGATCGGATACCGAAGACCGGTCACCGGCATGGCGCCGATCGTACGGTCCTTGCCCTCGACGCCATGAATCCGCACATCGCCTGCGTCGAGACCTTCATCGTCACACTGGAGCGTGACACGCCCTATCTGGGGCCGCTGGGGCCCGGCGATCGCATGACCCCCAGCGGCTACCTCGTGCGTGCGGGCAACCGAACCGTCTACCCGACCGTGGACCGCTCTGTCCTGGTCCGGGTGAGCGCTGCCGACGGCACGGTCGGCTGGGGCGAGACCTACGGCATCGTCGCCCCCAGGGCCGTCACGGAGATCATCGACGACGTGCTGGCGCCGCTGATGCTGGGTCGAGACGCGCGCTCGCCGAGCGTGCTGCACGAGGATCTGTACGACCTGATGCGTGTGCGCGCGGGCTCTGCCGGGCTGTGGGGCGATGCGCTGGCGGCGCTGGACATCGCTGTGTGGGACCTGTTCGGCCGGCTGACCGGCCAGCCGCTGTCGCACCTGCTGGGTGGGAGACGGCGCGACCGCATCCCAGCCTATGCCTCCGGCTTGCCGCGCGCGACGCTGGCCGAGCGCGTGACGCTGGCGCGCGAGTTCGTCGCGCGCGGCCTGAACGCCGTCAAGTACGCCGCTGTCGTCTCGCACGAGGGCATCGTCGAGGAGATGCACGCCCTGCGCGAGGCCCTCGGCCCGCAGGCTCGGCTGATGGTCGACCTGCACTGGAAGTTCGAGGCGGGGCAGGCCCTCGCGCTGAGTGATCGTCTGGCCCCGTACAAGCCGCTGTTCATCGAGGCGCCCTGCGCGCCGGAGGACCTGGACGGGCAGGCGCGTGTGGCCGCAGGCTCCCGTGTGCCGGTCGCGCTGGGCGAGGAATGGCACAACGTGCACGAGGCCTTGCCGCGTTTCGAGCGCCGGGCGATGGCCATCGTCCAGCCCGAGATGGCCCACACGGGGGTGACGGAATTCATGCAGATCGGGCGCATGGCGCAGGCCTTCGGGATGCAGGTGATGCCGCATGCGACGATCGGCGTCGGCCTGTTCCTGGCCGCCAGCCTGCAGGCCGCCTCGGCCCTGCCCAACGTCACCATGCACGAATACCAGCACTCCGTCTTCGACCGCCACCTCGGCCTGCTGCGCACCTCGATGCGCTGCGAGGCCGGCTCCTACACCGTCCCCGACGGCCCGGGCCTGGGCGCCGAGCCTGCCGATGCCCTGTGGACGCATGCACAGCCGATCGGGAGGGTGGCATGAAGGCGCATCCGTCGACGCCACACCTGATCGCACTGGACTGGGGCACGTCAAACTTGCGCGCCAGTCTACTGGGCGAGGGCGGGCGGCTGCTGGAGCGTCGCACGGCGCCAGGCGGCATCATGGCCGTGCCCGATGGCCGCTTCGAAGAGGCCCTGCGCGCCTTGTGCGCCGACTGGCTCGAGCAGCACCCGGTTCCGCTGATCGCCAGCGGCATGATCGGCAGCCGGCAAGGGTGGCGCGAGGCGCCCTATGTGCCATGCCCGGCACCCGCACACGCCGTCGCCGCCCGTTTCACGACCGTGCCGCTGTCGGATGGCGCGATGCTGCACATCGTGCCTGGCCTGCACTGCATCGGCGACGACGGGATCGACGACGTGATGCGCGGGGAGGAGACGCAGCTGTGGGGGGCAGATCTCCCACCGGACAGCTGTGCCGTGCTGCCTGGCACGCATTCCAAGTGGGCATGGACCGGGCTCGCCGGCCGGATCGAGCGCTTCCAGACCTACATGACGGGCGAGATGTACGGCCTGCTGACCCGGCATGGCATCCTCGGCCGGCTGATGGCATTCGGCCACGAGCGGCCCGCCGAGTTCGAGCGCGGCGCGCGCATCGGGCTGGCTGAACACGCGCGACTGAGCCACATCGTGTTTGCGGCACGCACCGCAGGTCTGATGGGCCGTATCGAGCCCGAGGGCCTGTCCGATTTCTTGTCCGGCCTGCTCGTGGGTGCGGAAATCGGCGCGGCCCTCGGCACTGGCGCTTCGCCGCCAGATCAGGTCTTGTTGATCGGCGAGGCCGACCTGTGCCGCCGTTACGAGACAGGGCTTCGGCTGGCCGGTGTGACTTGCCGGCGTGCCGACGACGAGGTCACCACCCGGGGCCAGTGGCGGCTGGCCTGCGCGGCCGGTCTGGTGGAGGCGCAGGGCGGAGCCCAGGTCATGTCTTCCGCGGAAGTGGTGACCACCGCTGCGGGCTTGACACGAGATCTTGTGGCTGGAGGCAGGTCATGAACGCCGCGTCGTCCACAGCCGGCGCGGTGCCAGCCGTCGTCTCCGCGCCAGTCGCAGTTCCACGCGGTGTCATCGCCATCCTCCGAGGTGTCACCCCTGCCGAAGTGCTGGACGTCGCCCGCGTGTTGCGGGGCGCCGGCATCGGCACGATCGAGGTCCCGTTGAACTCCCCCGACCCGCTGCGCAGCATCCGCATGCTGGCGCACGCTTTCGGGCAGGACACGCTGATCGGGGCCGGTACCGTGCTCACGCCGGACGAGGTGGATGCCGTGGCCGATGCGGGTGCCCGGCTTGTGCTGGCCCCGAACTTCGACGCCACCGTGGTGCGCCGTGCCAAGGCGCTCGGCCTGTGGGCCATGCCCGGCGTGGCGACGCCGAGCGAAGGCTTTCAGGCGCTGGCCAGCGGGGCCGATGGGCTGAAGCTGTTTCCGGGCGAGATGCTCGGGCCGACCGTGCACAAGGCCTGGCGTGCCGTGTTCCCGAAGACCGTGCCGATGTATGCCGTCGGCGGTGTCGGTGTGGACAACCTGCACGCCTTCCGCGCCGCCGGTGCGACCGGCGCCGGTGTCGGCTCGTCGCTGTACGCGCCGGGTGTGGCGCTGGACGAGCTTGCCCGGCGTGCGCAGGCCTTGCGTGCCGCCTGGGGCGAGGGCTGAGCGGGTGGCTGCGCGGTCTTGCCCGGCGCCAGACCGAGCGGACGTCCCGATGCCCCGGGACGGGTGGCTGCTCGGGGCCGACCGCCCAGACCGTTTTCTGACCGACCCACCGCTCGCAAGCGGCACAACCCCCGAAGGAGACATCCCATGAAGCGTCGTCTGCTCCCCCTGGCCCTGACCGGCCTGCTCGCCGCCGTCGGTCTGGCCGGCCCGGCCATGGCCCAGGCGGGCTATCCGTCCAAGCCGATCCGATTCATCGTCCCGGTGCCCGCCGGTGGCGCGGCCGACGTGATGTCCCGCATGATTGCCGAACACCTGCAGGCCCGCCTGGGCCAGACGGTGGTCGTGGAAAACCGGCCGGGTGCCGGCTCCAGCCTGGGGATGGACGTGGTGGCCAAGGCGGCGCCAGACGGTTACACCATCGGCATGGGCAACATCGCCGCCAACGCGATCAACCCGGCCGTGCGCCCGTCGGCCTTTCCCTACCAGCCGGTGAAGGATTTCGCGGCCATCTCGCTGGTCGGCGTGACGCCGCTGGTGCTGGTCGTCCACGCCGAGAAACTGCCGGTCAAGACCCTGGCGGAGTTCGTGGCCTACCTGAAGGCCAACCCTGGCAAGGTGGCTTACGGTTCCTCGGGGATCGGCTCTTCGCTGCACCTGGGCATGGAGTTGCTGCTGCAGAAGACCGGCACGCAGGCCATACACGTGCCCTACAAGGGCTCCGCCCCCATGCTCAACGACCTCCTCAGCGGCCAGGTGGTGGCATCGATGGACGCGGCGGCGACCTCGTGGCCACACGTGCAGAAGGGTACGCTGCGCGCGCTGGGTGTGTCGACGGCGCAGCGTGCGTTCTTCGCCCCTGATCTCGCGCCGATCGCGGAGTCTCTGCCCGGCTTCGACGTCAAGCCGTGGCACGGTGTGATGGCGCCGGCCGGCACCCCACAGCCCATCGTCGAGCGCCTGTCGCAGGAGATCCAGTCCTTCATTGCCCAGCCTGCCACGCAGGCCAAGCTGCGCGAGCGTGGGGTGGTGCCGGTGGGGTCGAGCGCGCGCGATTTCGCCCAGGCGATGACCGACGAATTCGAGATGTACCGCAAGGTTGTCCGCGACGCCGGTATCAAGGCGGAGTGAGGTTCCGGACGCCGCGTGCGCTGCGCCACCCGCGCATCACGCGGGCCCTGAACCTTGGCCTCGACGGGTCATCGTCTTCGCCTCACGCCACCCCTGGCCGTTGCAGCGGGGCGCGGTGGCGGGCCGCCGCCGTCGGTTTCACATCGCCCAGATCCGCGGCGGCTGAGCCTGCAGGCCCCACGCTGTGGCGCGCCACGCCGCGCGCACCGCCTGCAGCAGCCGCATGGCGGGTTCCACCCGGGGGGCGAGTACGCGGGTGACGACCAGGCCCGGGTGCGGGCTGGTCGCGCCGGCCGGGGTGCCCGCCGGCGCGGCGTCGATGGCGGTGCGAGCACCCTCAAGCAGGGCTTCACGCAGTGCGTCCTCGCGCGGCCCCAGTCCGCAGAACCACAGCGTGCCCAGCACCCGGTGTCCGGCCCAGCCCAGGGGCGAGTCGAGCAGCAGCGTGTCGTCGGCGGCGATCCGGGCGCGCTCCAGCCAGTGCCCGGGCCATTCGAGGTGCTGCAGGAAATGGCCCCGCTCGAAGGGCAGGTCTGCGGCCGGCAGGCCCAGCGCCAGCACGTCCCAGCCCATGGCCTGAGCGCCGGGCTCGAGGTGCAGTTCCAGGTGGTTGTGGGCCACGCAGCCGTTGTAGGCCAGGGTCTCCAAAGGCAGCCACTCGAGCCGCGCACCCGACGAGAGATGCAGGTGTGTCCGCTGCACTGCCTCAGCACCTTCGCTGCGATAGAAACGCGTCGCCCCCGGGGTCGTGACCACGGCATGGGTACCCCCGGCCAGCCGTGCGTCGATGTCGAGTACATCCCCGCCCGCCAAGCCGCCTGGCGGGTGCACCAGCACGTGGTGGCAGATCGCGTCACCTTCCGGATACAGGCGCTGCAGCACCCGCAGTGGCCCCTCGTGCCGGTCATGCGCGATGGTGCGTGCGCCATCGAGGCGGTAGTCCAAGGTCAGGCGTCCGGTCCAGGGCATGCGCAGCAGTATGCAGCCTGTTGCCGGCATCGGTCGAAAATCGCATGGCCCATCCAGTGAGGATTACATGAGCCAGTTGCGCAGCAGAGTCTTTCGGCATTTCGACGTGATCCGCCGCTGCGGCTCCATTCGTGAAGCCGCGCGCCACCTGCATCTGTCGTCCTCGGCGCTCAACCGCCAGTTGTTGCAGTGGGAGGACGAGATCGGCTCGCCGCTGTTCGAGCGACTGCCTTCCGGTCTGCGCCTGACCCCGGTCGGTGAGATCGTTGCGACCCACGTGATCCACGTCCTGCACGATGCCGCGCGCATGGAAGGCGAACTCTCTGCGCTGTCCGGATTGCAGCGTGGCACGCTGGAAGTGGTGTCCGTGGCTGCGCTGACGTCAGCCTTCCTGCCGGAGGTGATCCAGAAGATGGCCGAACGCTACCCAGCAGTCGAGATCCGCGTGCGCATCGCGAATTCGTCGCAGGCAACCCAGATTGTTGCGGCGGGTGACGCCGATGTGGCGCTGGCATTCGCGCCTCGCAAGTCGGCTGATCTGCGACAAATGGCAGCGGGCCGTTTTGCACTGGGTGCCGTGGTTCGTCCCGACCATCCGATCGCGCGTCCCGGCGGGGTGGGGTTCGAGGAATGTGCGAGACATCCCCTCCTGCTGCCCAACGCAGATTTGTCGTTCCATGCCGACCTGATGACCTTGCGCACGTCCTTGAAGCGACGCTTGATCATCCGTCTGGAATCGGCGTCTCTCGACCTGATGAAGGGCATGGCCGCTCGCGGACTCGGGGTCGCCTTCCTGAACCGGTTCGGCATCGAGCACGAACTTGCTCGTGGGGACCTTGTACATGTCCCCCTCCAGCCGGGCATCCTCAGTTACCTGGGCGTCTACGTGCGGGTCGACCGCGCCCTGCCGCCGGCGATCGATGCCTTCGTTCGCGTGGCGGCGGAGGAATTGGCCCTCAGTCAAGCGCTGGAGACAGGCGGTGTCTGAGGGTCGGTATGAGGCATTTCGGCCCACTTGAGCTCGTGATGTGCAGGCCTGTGGTGGATGACAACATGCGGGGCATCCATCTGGCGCGCCCCGCTGCGAATTTGGCATCGGGTGTGGACGACATTTGCGCTATCGCTCGGGACTGCGGATGCCTAGACTGGCGAGCAGGTGGCACAGGGTCAGGTGACCGGGCCACTGCGGACCCGTCACATTTCCTGAGGTCATCATGCCCACCATACCCTTTTCGAGGCGCCTGCTTCTTTCGTCGATGTCACTGCTGCTCGGCGCATGGGGCCTTGCAGTCAACGCCCAGCAGCGCCCCAGTGGCTACCCCGATCGCCCGATCCGCCTGGTCGTGCCCGCCAACCCCGGCAGTCTGACGGATCCGGTGGCCCGTGTGTTGGCCGAGGAGATGAAGCGGCGTACGGGCCAGGGCTGGAATGTGGACAACCGACCCGGGGCGGGCGGGATCATCGGCAGCGACGTGGTGGCGAGGGCCGCCCCTGACGGGTACACGCTGCTGTTCTCGGCCAACAACCTGCTGATCTCTCCGGCCATGTACCGCAGCGTTCCCTACAAGGTGGGCGAGGCGTTCACGCCGATCGGGCTCGTGGCCCGGGCGGACAACCTGCTGGTGGCCTCTACCAAGACCGGCTGGCGCACGATGGCGGATCTGCTGGCTGCGGCGCGCAAGTCTGCCGACGGCATCGACTACACCTCGCCGCTGATCGGATCGGCGGCGCACCTGACTGTGGAGTTGTTCCGTACCGAGGCGGGGATCCGCCTGAACCACATCCCTCACAAGGACGCCGGGCAGGGGACGGCGGACACCCTGGCTGGGCGCATCCCGGTGAACATCATGGGCAAGTCGACCGCCCTGCCGTTCATCCGCAAGGGCGAGCTGGTTGCCCTGGCCTACACCGGGGACCAGCGCGCGCAGGAATTGCCGGACGTGCCCACGTTCGCCGAGGCAGGCTTTCCCAAGGTGCACCTCGGGCTGTGGTTTGCGCTGCTCGGGCCTGCGGGCATGCCTGCTGACCATGTGGCCTATCTGAGCCGCGAACTGCAGGCGGCGCTCAAGTCGCCCGAGCTCCTCAAGCGTCTGGCCGATCTGGGCATACAGGCGCTCGACGGGCGTCCGGACACCCTGGCGCAGACCATGGCCCGGGAGGAGCCCATCTACCGCAAGGTCGTCTCCGACGCCGGGATCAAGGCGGACTGATGGCTGTCGCGATGCACAACGACGACATGCGCTGGCAAGGGCACCTGCAGCACATCCACATCGCGCCAGCGGCTTCGTACGAGATGGAGGCACTCGCCGAGGCCCGTCTCGTGGCCGGGCGGGGCATCGAGGGAGACCGCTACTTCCTGGGCACCGGCACCTATTCGAAGCTGCCCGCGGTGCGTGAGGTCACGCTGATCGAATCCGAGGTCCTGGAGGCGCTTGCCAGGAACGATCCGCCCTTGCAGGACCAGCCCATTGTCCTCGCGCCCCACGAGCACCGCCGGAACCTGACCGTCCGTGGCGTGCCCCTGGGGCACCTGGTGGGGCGTCGATTTCGCGTCGGCCCCGTGGTGCTGCGCGGGGCGCGGATCAACTTTCCCTGTCGATACCTGGAGCAACTGCTCGACAGGCCCTTGTTCATGGCGCTCTACAACCGCGGGGGGCTGAACTGTGCGATCGAGACGGGTGGCGTGATCCGCTGCGGCGACTTGATCGAGCCCTTGTGACCGGCCCGCCAAGGGGGCTGTGCGCGGTGCGCCCTCGAAACCCGCGCGCGCGCGTCTGGGGGCGGTGTCGGCGGTTCGGTGTCCTGCACGTGCCTGATCGGCTTGCACCTCGAGGGCAGGTGCCATGAGCGCGCGGCTGATCATGAAGCTGGAGGTGGTCTCGGCGCACGACATGGGCGCGCAGGTGCGGCGCCTGGTGCTGCGCCATCCCCGACGGCCGGTACTGCCGGCGCCGGAGCCTGGCAGCCACGTCGATGTCCACCTCGCTGGCGGGCGGGTGCGCCAGTACTCGCTGTGCGGGGACCCGGCGGACGCGTCGCACTACGTCATCGCCGTCAAGCGCGATGATGACGGGCGTGGCGGCTCCCGCTGGATACACCGCCACCTGCGACCCGGCGACACCGCGCACGTGAGCGCTCCTCGCAACCACTTCCGTCTGTCGTCTCGGGCAGACCATCATGTGCTGGTGGGTGCAGGCATCGGCATCACCCCGCTGGTGGCCATGGCCCGGCATCTGGTGCGTGCGGGCGCCAGCGTCGAGGTGCACTACGCGGCAAGGGACCGGCAAGGGGCCCCCTTTCTTTCAGAGCTGAGCCACCTGCTGGGCTGGCGGCTTCGCGTCTGGCTGTCAAGAGCGCCCGGCGGCGCGCGTCTGGACCCGCGGGCGCTGCTGGCTGACCGCGACGAGGGCACGCATGTCTATGTCTGCGGCCCACCAGGCTTCATCGCCGATGTGCGCGCCGCTGCCGTCGACTGGGCGCCGCAGCGCGTACACGCGGAGTCCTTCGTGCCCCTGGCGCCTTCGGGGCCGGACGAACCTTTCGAACTGCAGATCCGCTCCACCGGACAGGTGCTGCCCGTCCCCGCAGGCCGTTCGGCCCTGTCCGTGCTGCGCGAGGCCGGGCTGATCGTGGCGTCAGCTTGCGGGATCGGCGTGTGCGGCGCCTGCGTCCGTCGTGTGGTCTCGGGTGACGTCCTGCACCGCGACGTCGTCCTCGACGCAGAAGAACGACGCCATGCCATGATGCCCTGCGTTTCGCGGGCCCGGGGCAGGGTGGTGCTGGACCAGTGAGGGCACACAGGCCGATCTGGCGTGCGTTGGCACACCGGATCGCGCCGACAGGGCCAGATCAGCGCTGCCAGAACCCCCGGTGCAGCGCGGCGATCTCCTCTTCGACCTCGGCGACCGGCCCGATGATCTCCACCGCTTTCTGCCCGCGCGCGAAGACCTCGCGGCACGGCAGGTCGAGTGTCGGGTTCTCGGCGTGGTTGCCCGTGAGTTCCAGCAGGCGCCGCTCGGTCATGCCGTAGACCAGCCGGCCGATGTGGGCCCAGTACTGGGTGCCGGCACACATCGCGCAGGGCTCGACCGTGGTGACCAGCGTGCTCGCCCACAACGTGGCGGCATCGAAGCGGCGCGCGGCCTCGCGCGCGAGCACCGATTCGGCGTGGTTGACGCTGTCGACGTTGCCCTGCTCGAGCAGGACGGTCTGCCCGTCTGGCCCCACCAGCAGCGCGCCGAAAGGGTGGTGGCCGGCGTCCATCGCCGCGCGCGCGACAGCGTTTGCGCGCCGCAGCCAGTGCGCCGCCTGTGCCAGGTCCATGGTGCCTTGCCTTCCTGCGTCGTTCGCGACCGGTCTGTCGGCCACCCGGCCGCGATCAGATCGCCTGGGAGCCGCGGTGCGCCCAGCCCGTGGTGCGCTTCTCGATCCAGGAGAACAGCTCGTACATCAGCATCGCCATCACCCCGATGACCACCAGCCCCGCAAAGGCCAGGGGCAGCCGTTGCTGCGAGCCGGCGGTCTGCATCAGGTAGCCGATGCCGGAGTCGCCGGCGGTCATCTCGGCCAGCACGGTGCCGACGAAGGCCAGCGTGATCGACACCTTGAGCGAGCCGTAGAAGTACGGCATGGACCGCGGCAGGCCCACCTTCATCAGCACATCCCAGCGCCGCGCGCCCAGCACGCGCAGCACATCCTCCAACTCGGGCTCCAGGGTGGCCAGCCCGGTGGCGATGTTGACCGTGATCGGGAAGAAGGAAATCAGGAACGCGGTCAGGATGCCCGGGCCCAGGCCGATGCCGAACCACACCACCAGGATGGGCACGACGGCGGCCTTGGGCACGGCGTTGAAGGCGACCATCAGCGGGTAGATCGCGGTGTAGGCCAGACGCGAACTGCCGATCAGGAAGCCCAGCAGCACGCCCACGACGATGGAGATCCCAAAGCCCACCATCGTCACCCAGAAGGTCTTCCAGGCGGCTTCCATCAACGGCCCGGTGAATTCGAGGAACTGCTGCGTGATCTGCACCGGCCCGGGGAAGATGAAGTCCGGCACGTCCAGCAAGCGCACGGCGACTTCCCAGATCAGGAGGATGCCGGCCAGCAGGATCAGCGGCGACCAGCGTTCGAGAGGCTTGGGGATGTTCATGTCGTTGCGTGGGCGGGATCGTAAGGAGCGCTTGCGCAGGGCAGGGGCGTGCGGCGCAGCGCCGGCGACCGGGCCGTGCTCACTGGGGCAACGCCTGCGCGGTGCCGGCCACCGGTTGGCGGATCGCGCCGATGTGTCCGCGGAGCTCGTGGACGATGTCGGTGAACTTCGGTGTGTAGGTGACCTCGAGGTCCCGCGGGCGCGGCAGGTCGATGTCACGCTTGACGACGAAGCGGCCCGGGCTGCGGCTCATCACGTAGACCGTGTCGGCCAGGAAGACGCTCTCGCGCAGGTCGTGCGTGACGAGGATGACGTTGAACTTCTGCGCCGCATGCAGGTCGCGCAGCGCGCACCACAACTCCTCGCGGGTGAAGGCGTCCAGCGCGCCGAAAGGCTCGTCGAGCAGCAGCATCTTGGGCTCGTGCACCAGCGCGCGGCAGATGCTGGCACGCTGCTGCATGCCGCCTGAAAGCTGCCAGGGGAACTTGTCCTCGTAGCCGCCCAGGCCCACGCTCTTCAGCAGGGCGCGCGCCTTCTCTTCGTATTCCTTGCGGCGCGACTTGAAGTTCGAGCGGTAGGGTTCGACGATCTCCAGCGGCAGCAGCACGTTGTCGACCGTGGTGCGCCAGGGCAGCAGGCTGGGGGCCTGGAAGGCCATGCCGCTGATCTTCAACGGCCCGGTGACCGGCTCGCCGCCGATGCGGATCGAGCCCTTGCTCGGCATCTTCAGGCCCGTCGTGAGCTTCATGAAGGTGGACTTGCCGCAGCCCGAGGGGCCGACGATGGCGATGAACTCACCCTCGTGCACCTGCAGCGAGATGTCCTCGACGGCGTAGTGGCCCTGTGCCAGCAACTCGTCGTTGTAGGCCAGCCAGACGTTCTGGAAATCGACGAAAGGAGTCGTCATCAAAATCCTTCAGCACGAAGTTCCGGGCGCTGCGGCCCGGACGGAGGGGCAAACCAGAAGGCCTGCGCGAGCACCGCGCAAGGCGGCGGTCAGGCGCAGGCCCAGGCCCATCACTTCTTCGGCAGGATGTCCAGCTCGGCCTTGGACGGCAGGTAGGCGTCGGTCCAAACCGCCGCGGCGTTGACCGGCGTCTTGGTGGCAAAGGCCTCGGAGACCTGCTCGGCCATGGTCTTCAGGCGGGCCGGCACGACGACCCCGAAGCCCTCGGCGCGGGCGTCGGGGCTGGCGACGACGGCGTCGATGGCCATGCGCAGGCGGCGCTGCTCCAGCGCCACGTTGATGATGCCGTCACGCTGCTTGACGTAGTCGATGGCCGGGTCGGGGTTGGCCATCACCTCCTTGGCGCCCTTGGCGAAGGCGCTCAGGAAGGCCTTGGCTGCGGCCGGGTTGGCCTGCAGGAACTTCGGGCTGGCGATGATGACGTTGCCGTAGAGCTTGACGCCGAAGTCGGCATAGGACATCACGACGATGTCCTCGGTCTTGACGTTGCGCGCCTCGAGGTTGAGCAGCGAGGTGAACGAGAAGCCCGTGATCGCGTCGATGTCACCGCGCGCCAGCATGGTCTCGCGCAGCGGCGGGTCCATGCTCGTCCACTGCACGTTCTTGATGCCATTGGCCTTGGCGAAGATCGGGAAGCCGCGGCGGCCGGCGTCGAACACCGGGGCGCCGAGCTTCTTGCCTTCCAGGTCTGCCGGCTTGGTGATGTTGTTCTTCTTGAGGGTCAGCACCGCGGCCGGCGTGTTGTTGTAGACCATCATGATGGCCACGGGCTTGTTTGGCGCATCGGGGTTGTTGGCATGGAACTCCATCAGCGCGGCCATGTCGGCGAAGCCCATGTCGTAGGTGCCCGAGGCCACGCGGGTGACGGTGCCGCCCGAGCCGTTGCCCGAATCGATGGTCACGTCCAGGCCCGCGGCCTTGTAGTGGCCCTTGACGCTGGAGGCGAGGAACAACGCAGCCGGGCCTTCGAAACGCCAGTCGAGCTGGAACTTGATCGGCGTCTGCGCCATGGCCGGCAGGGCAGACAGGGCGAGGGCGGCCGTGGCAGCGGACACGAGGCCGCGACGGGTGAGCGAGAAAGTGGACATGCAGCAGACTCCAGGCAAGGTTGCAGGACGTTGACACATTCTGCAAGGAATGTGCGCAGCAATCTCTCAGTAATTGCACCACCTCAGTGCGAATTACGGCGCGGTGTTTGCGGATGTGCCCCTGTGTGGTGCGCTTGTGCTCCCCTCGCCCTGTGTTGGCGCCTCCCGGGCGGCGCTGAAGCAACGGTCCTGTGTGCGGCCTGGGCGGGTCTGGCGTTGCTTCCGTCCGCATTCGCGTCCGGTGCCGCGTGGCAGGCCTGGACGGCGCACGCGGGAGGTGGTGACCCTTCTGCGGGTCGGCCTACGCCAGTTCGTCGCGCGCCAGGTTCTCGATGATGGCCAGCAGGTGGCCGCGCATCTGGGCCACGGCGCCGTCGGGCAGACCGTCCACGCTGACCCGGTTGACCTCTTCGGCCAGCGGCACCAGGCGGTCGCGCAGCGCACGCCCCGTCGATGTCAGCAGCACATGGATGTTCTTGCGATTGCCCTCGCGCTGCACGCGCTGCACCAGGCCCATCGCTTCCATGGCCCTGACCGCCGTGGCCGTCGTCGGCTCCATCACGCCGGCACGCGTGCTCAGCTCACGCTGCGTCAGGCCGTCCTGTGTCCACAGGATGCGCAGGTAGGTCCAGTGACCGAAGGACACGCCGTGGTGTGCCAGTCGTCGTTGCAGGGCGCGCATCTGCGCCCGCGCGACGTCCCGGACAAGGTGCGCCAGGCGGTCGTCGGGCACGGTCTCGCGCCAGTGGCGCAGGATGTGGCCGGTGTCGCCGGTGCGGTCGGCCTCGGCGCGCGGCCCGGTGCGCCCGCCCGCGGCCGATCGGCGCGGCGCGGCCTCGGCGCCCGCCAGAGGCACAGGCCGCTTCACGCCCATCCCACCTGATGCTCGGGCACGACGTCGGCGCCCAGGCGTTGCGAGGCCAGCAGGGCCAGGCACACCGCCAGCGTGGCCCGCGACCAGGCGCCATCGTGACGCGGCGCCATACCCTGTCGCAGCACCGCCCAGAGCTCGTCCACGACTTCGGCGCGCGGCACGTCGGGTATGGGCGCCGCCACGCGCCGCGTCCCGTGGCGGTTGATCACGTCGACGCCGTCGGGCTGCAGGCGCAGGTCGGCGCGGTCGCAGCTGACGATGACCGGCCCGAAGTGCTGGCAGGCCGCCGGGGCCCCCGCGGGCGCGGGCTGGTACTGGCTGCCGCCGAAGTTGCGCTCGGCCTTGGCTTGCGCCTCGACAGCTTCGTCCCCGCCCGCTTCCAGGCGTGCCTGCCAGCGCGTGCGGGTTTGCCGGTGCGTGTCGGGCGCCTTGGGCCCGCCGAGCTCGCCGATGCCGCCCATCAGCTCGTCGCTGTCGTAGTGTGCATAGCCGCTGTAGGTCAGGCTGGCGAAGGCGCCGCCGTCGAAGCCCAGCAGCGCACTGTAGGCGCCCTCGGTCGGCCGCGACGCGTCCCATGCGCCGGTGTAGGCGCGCACCCGCGTCACCCGTCCGCCCCCCAGCAGACGCACGATGTCCACCTGGTGCGCGGCCTGACTGAACGTCACGCCGCCGCCTTGCGCGGTGTCGAGTTCCTCGGGCCGGCGGGGCCGGTAGAGGAAGTCGGTGTACTGCATCGCGTGGATCATGCGCACGGCGCCCACCTCGCCGCTGTCGATCAGCGCGCGTGCGCGCACCACCGGGGCGTCGAAGCTGTGGCTGTGGCCGACGATCAGGTGCGTGCCGGCCTGCTCGCAGGCCGCGATCATCCGCGTGCAGTCGGCCAGCGTCAGCGCCATCGGTTTCTCGACCAGCACATGCTTGCCGTGGCCGGCGGCCAACGCCACGTGTTCGGCGTGCAGGCCGTGGGGGGTGGCCACGTAGACGAGTTCGACGTCCGGATCGGCGCAGACCGCTTCGACCGAGCCCGGCGTGCGCGCGCCGAAGTGCGTCTGCAAGGCGGCGCGAGCGCCCGGGCGGGGGTCGTGGCCGGCGACCAGCCGAACCCGCGGGTCGCGCTCGAAGGTGGGCACCATCAGGGTGAAGCCGCGTCCCAGGCCCAGCACGCCCACGCGGATCGGCGATGCGTCGTCACGGCGGTTCATCGGCGGGTGCCCCGGCTCAAAGGTCGAGGACCAGCGGGCCCCGCGCCGCGCGCGAGACGCAGGGCATGAACTGTGACGTCTTCTCCTCGTCCAGCAGCACCAGGTCGCGGTGGTCGGCTTGTCCGTCCAGCAGCGCCGTGCGGCACGATCCGCAGGTGCCGCTCTCACAGGAACTGGTCACGCGCACCTCATGCTCGCGCAGCACCTGCAGCGCGCTGCGGCCGGCCGGCACCGCCAGGCGCTGCCCGCTGCGTGCCAGTACGATCTCGAAAGGCGTGTCGTCCGGGCGCGGTGCGGTGTCGGCGCCGAAGCTCTCGAAGTGCACTGTCGCGGAACTCCAGTGCCCGGTCATGTCGCGCACGGCCTCCATCAGGCCCTTCGGGCCGCAGCAGTACAGGTGCTGGCCGTTCAGGCTGCCGGGCTTCTCCAGCAGCGGCCACAGGTCGAAGGCCCGCGCCGGATCGCCGCCGTCGTGGTGGACGAGCGTGCGGCGGGCCAACGGGTCGGCACGCAAGGTGTCGAGAAAGGCCGTGGATTCGGCGTCCCGCGTCAGCACGATCAGACGGAAGGCGCGCGTGCCCTCTTCCAGGAGCTGGCGCGCCATGGCCAGCAACGGTGTCAGGCCGATGCCGCCAGCCACCAGCAGCAGGCTGCGCGCGCGCGGGTCGAGCTCGAATTGGTTCTCCGGGGGGCGCACCCACAGCAGGTCACCAGCCTGCACCGTGTCGACCAGGCTGCGTGAGCCGCCGCGCCCCTGCGCCTCGCGCTTCACGGCGATCAGGTAGCGGTGCCGCTCCTGCGGGTCGTTGCACAGCGAGTAATGGCGCAGGTCGCCCGAGGGCGTGCGCAGGCACAGGTGTGCGCCGGCGGTGAAAGCCGGCAGGTCCTGCCCGTCGGGCGCGCGCAGGTCGAAGCAGCGGATGTCCCGTGCCGCCCATGAGGTGTCCTCGACGCGCAGCGTCATCGCAGGGAGGTCGGCGAAAGGCGTGGACATGGGTGGTGTTCCTGGCGTCGGTCTCGAAGTCGGGGCGGGTGGTGCCGCGGGCCTCCACGGGTTTCCCCGCTTGACATGGGATTGTCGCCGCCTGGACACTGATTCTTAGGTTGCTAAGCATAATGTCTGTCGGAATGTGTGGTCGACAGCTGCTTGCTTCGCGGCCTTTCCCACTCTCGGCATCCTCGACAAGGAATTCCCCATGCGTCGCAGAACCCTCGCCGCGCTGGCCGTCTCGGCCGGCGCCCTCCTGCTGGCCGGCACGAGCGCGGTGCACGCGCAGGCCTCCTACCCGACCCGTACCGTCAAGTTCATCGTCCCCTACGCCCCCGGCGGCCTGCCGGATTCGGTGGCGCGGCTGGTGGCGCAGAAGCTCACCGAGCGGCTGGGGCAGAGCGTGGTCATCGAGAACAAGCCAGGCGGCAACGGCGTCGTCGCCTACCAGGCGCTGCTGCAGAGCAACCCGGGCGATGGGCACGCCTTCATCGTGTCCGACGGCTCGATGCTGTCGATCACGCCCCTGGTCAACAAGAACGTGCCCTACCGCGTGGGCGTGGACATCCTGCCGGTGTCGCTGATCGCACGTTCGCCGCTGTTCGTGGTGGCGCACCCGAAGACGGGTGTCAGCACCTTCCGCGAGTTCGTCGATCTGGTCAAGTCCAAGCCGGGCGAGTTCGCCTACGGCTCCTCGGGCATCGGCAGCACGCACCACCTCACGATGGAGGCCATCAAGGCGTCGCTGAACCTGGATCTGCGGCATGTGCCTTACCGCGGCTCCGGCCAGTCCACACCGGCGTTGGTCGGCGGGCAGGTGGAGTTCTCGGTGGCGGCCTTGCCGTCGATGGCTGGTTTCGTGGCCAACGGTCAGGCGCGTGTGCTGGCCAGCAATGCCGGGTCGCGTTCTGCGCAGGCGCCGGACATCCCCACCGTCTCCGAGACGATCCCGGGTTTCGACCTGTCCGTGCTCGTCGGGGTCATGGCCGCCGCCGGCACGCCGCAGGGGGCCATCGACCGCATCAGTGCCGAGATCGCCGAGGTCGTCAAGCATCCCGAGGTGATCCGCGTGTGGCAGAAGGCGGTGATCGACCCGATCGGTGCCGGCCCCGCCGGCTATGCGCGCGAGATCGAGCGCGAGAACGCGGCCATGGCGCGAGCCGCCGCCGCAGCGCGGTTGAAGGCCGACTGAGGCCGTTCGCGCTTTCCAGGCCCTAGGCGATCGCGCCTTCATGGCGCGTTCGCCTGCTTGTGTCATTGAAGTTTCGCCTCGCGACAGATGATCACCCCTGAAGAAAACGACCTGCTGTGCCGCGTCACCGGCACGGCCACGATGGGCCGGCTGATGCGCCATCACTGGACGCCGGTGTGCCTGCTGGAGGAAGTCTCCGAGCCCGACGGCGCGCCGGTTCACGCCCGCGTCTATGGCGAGGATCTGGTGGTCTTTCGCGACAGCGAGGGGCGGTTGGGGGTGCTGGACGAGAAGTGTCCGCACCGCCGCGCCTCACTGGTCTACGGTCGCAACGAGGAAGGCGGCCTGCGCTGCCTGTATCACGGCTGGAAGTTCGACGTCGAGGGCCACGTCCTCGAGATGGTGTCCGAGCCGTTGGCCAGCGGCCTGGCCGAGCGCGTCACGCACCGCGCCTACCCGGTCAGGGAATGGGGCGGCGTCGTCTGGGCCTGGTTCGGCGCAGCGGACGCCGTGCCCGAGTTCACGCCGCCGCCCTGGGCGCCGACGGCCGAGGCGCGGGTCAGCATCGCCAAGGTCGTCGTGCCCTGCAACTGGGCGCAGGTGCTGGAGGGGGCGATCGATTCCGCGCACAGCTCCAGCCTGCACTCCTCCGACATGGTGCCGGCGCGGGTGGACGGTGCCAAGGCCACGGCGCAACTGTGGTTGCGGCCGTCCACCGACAAGTCGCCGCGCCTGCAGGTGCAGCCCGCCGACTGGGGCTTCCGCTATGCGGCGATCCGCCGGCCGATCCAGAACGCGGCCACGCACGACTACGTTCGTTCCTCCGTCTTCGTGGCGCCCTACACGGTGCTGATCCCGCCGAACGACCAGTACAACGTGGCCAACGTCAACGTCCCGCGGGACGACGAGAGCACGACCTTCTACTTCATCGCCTGGGGCCACCCGGCGCGCACGCCCGAGACCGAGACCTGGCGCCGCTTCCTGCGCCAGACCGTGGGCGTGGACCTGGACGCGCGCTACCGCCCCTTGCGCAACGAGGACAACCGCTTCTGGCAGGACCGCGCGGCGATGAAGGCTGGCAACTTCACCGGCATCAGCGGCTTCCCCAACCAGGACCTGGCGATGTGGGTCAGCATGGGCCCGATCGCCGACCGCACGCAGGAGCGCCTGGGCGCGAGCGACCTGGCCATCGTCGAGTTCCGCCGCAAGATGCTCGACGCCGCGCGGGCCTTCGATGGCGGCGCGCCGGCCGTGGGCACCGGGGCGCAGGCCGTGCCGGTGAGCACCTGTGCCTTCCAGGCCATCGTCCCCAAGGCCACCGACTGGCGTGCGCACCCGGTGGCGCCGGTGTGGGCCGACGACGCCGCGGCGGGCAGCTTCGAGCCGTCCTACTCCGTGCAGCGCTGATACGCTTGCGCGCCGCGTCTCGGTTCCCGGCCGGGGCGCGGCGACGTGGCCTGGCGCCTGTACGCTTCAACGAGGTCTTCCGATGAGCAAGCTCCAACTCTCCATCGCCATGGGCGACTACGACCGCACGCGCGCCCTGCTGGACGGGCGCGTGCAGATCGACGGTGTCGATCCGGTCTACATGACGCTGTACCCTGAGGAGATGTTCTTCCGCGCGATGCGCGGGCGCGAGTTCGACATCTGCGAACTGTCGTTCTCCAGCTACACCGTCAAGACGGCGCAGGGCGACTGCCCCTACGTCGCGGTGCCGGTCTTTCTGTCGCGCGCCTTCCGTCACACCTCGATCTACGTGCGCAAGGACCGCATCCGTCGCCCCGAAGATCTCAAGGGTCGGCGCGTGGGCCTGCCGGAGTACCAGCTCAGTGCCAACGTCTGGGCGCGTGCGCTGCTGCACGACGATTTCGGTGTCGCTCCCGAGGACGTGACCTGGGTGCGCGGCGGCATCGAGACACCGGGCCGGCCGGAGAAGATCGCGCTGAAACTGCCGCCGGGTGTGCGTCTGGAGAATGCGCCCGAGGGCTGCACCATCACCGAACTGCTGGACCGTGGCGAGATCGACGGCTTCATGGCCCCACGCCCGCCCGGCCCGCAGGCGCTGGCCAACCCGAACGTCGGCTGGCTCTTCGACGACCCGACGGCGGTGGCCAAGGACTACTACCGCCGCACCGGCATCTTCCCCATCATGCACGTGGTGGGGGTGCGCAAGACGCTGGCCGAGCAGCACCCCTGGCTGCCCGGCGCGGTCTTCAAGGCTTTCAGCCAGGCCAAGGCGGCGGCGCTGGAGGCGCTGTCAGACACGTCGGCCACCAAGGTGACGCTGCCCTTCGTCGAGGAGCAGCTCAAGGCGGCGCGGGAGACGCTGGGCGAGGACTTCTGGTCCTACGGCGTGGCACGCAATCGCGCGACACTGGAGACCTTCCTGCGCCACCACCATGCGCAGGGGCTGTCGGCCCGGCGCCTGTCGGTGGACGAGATCTTCCACCCCGCCACCTACGAGACCTATTCGATCTGAAGTGACACTGTCCATGACCTCTTCACCTGCCGCGCCGCCGGCACCGACCGACGTTCAACCCCCGCCACCGGACGCGGTGGCCGCCGACGTCCGGCGCGCGCTCGACGAAGATGTCGGCAGCGGCGACCTGACCGCGGCACTCGTGCCGGCCGACCGCCAGGCCGTGGCCACCATCGTCTGTCGAGAGTCGGCCGTGATCTGCGGCGAGCCCTGGGTGACCGAGGTGCTGCGGCAGCTCTCGCCGGGATCGAAGGCCACCTGGCAGGTGCGCGACGGCCAGCGCTGCACGCCAGGGCAGAAGATCGTCGAGATCCGCGGCCCCGCACGCGAACTGCTGACCGCCGAGCGCACCTGCCTGAACTTCCTGCAGACGCTCAGCGCCGTGGCCACCAAGACGGCGAGCCACGTGGCCGAGGTGCAGGGCACGCGCGCGGCCATCCTCGACACCCGCAAGACCCTGCCCGGGCTGCGCCTGGCCGAGAAATACGCGGTGCGTTGCGGGGGCGGCAAGAATCACCGCATGGGCCTGTACGACGCCATCCTCATCAAGGAGAACCACATCGCCGCCGCCGGTGGCCTGACTGCGGCCTTCCGCGCCGCGCAGGCCGTGGGCGCGCGCGCGAGCTTCATCCAGGTCGAGGTCGAGACGCTCACGCAGCTGCGCGAGGCGCTGGACGCCGGCGTGACCATGGTGCTGCTGGACAACATGCCGCTGGAGACCATCCGCGAGGCCGTGCGCATGGCCGATGGCCGCTGCAGCCTGGAGATCTCCGGCGGCGTCACCTTCGAGACCCTGCGCGCCTGCGCCGAGACCGGCGTCGACCGCATCTCGGTGGGCGCGCTGATCAAGGACGTGAAAGCGGTGGACTTCTCGATGCGCTTTGCCGAGCGGCCGGTCGAGGCGGCCGCGGGCTGATCACGTCACCGGGGCCGGGTTGAACAGCACCAGCGCGTTGTGCAGCCGGTGCTGCTCGGCCCAGGTGCGGCGGCCGCTGGCCACGTCCAGCAGCAGGCGGAACAGGCGCCAGCCCATCTCTTCGACGCTGCACTCTCCGTCGGCCACGGCGCCGGCATTCAGGTCCATCAGGTCGTGCCAGCGCTGCGCGAGTTCGGTTCGCGTGGCCACCTTGACCACCGGGCACTCGGCCAGGCCGTAAGGCGTGCCGCGCCCGGTGGTGAAGACGTGCAGGTTCATGCCGGCGGCCAGTTGCAGCGTGCCGCAGATGAAGTCGCTGGCCGGGGTGGCGGCGTAGATCAGGCCGCGGGTGGCGGCGCGCTCGCCCGGCGACAGCACGGCAGAGATCGGCATCGAGCCGCTCTTGACGACCGAGCCCATGGCCTTTTCGACGATGTTGGACAGGCCGCCCGCCTTGTTGCCGGGCGTGGTGTTGGCGCTGCGGTCGACCTCGCCGCGCGCGA
>JBMTXX010000024.1:0-23494 GCA_049453935.1 Rubrivivax sp. | reverse complement strand
TGCGCAAGCTCAGCCGCGCCAGCCAGGACCGTGTGGCCGACTCCAGCGCCATCGCAGCGGAGGTGCTGTCGGAGATCCCGGTGGTCCAGGCCTACGGGCAGGAACATCGCGAGTCGCAGCGCTTTCACCAGTCCACCGAAAACGCCTTCGATGCCGCGCGCCGGCGCACCCGCGTGCGTTCGATGCTGGTGGCTTTCATCATCACGGCCACCTTCGGCGCGCTGCTGTGGGGCCTGTACCAGGGCACGCAGGCCGTGCTGCGCGGCGACATCAGCGCCGGGCACCTCGGGCAGACCGTCTTCTTCGTGATGATCTTCGTCGGCTCGGTGGCCGTGCTGTCCGAGGTCTACGGCGACCTGCTGCGCGCGGCGGGTGCCACGGAGCGCCTGATGGAATTGCTGGCCGCCAAGTCCCCGGTGCAGGAGCCGGCGATGCCGCGCGCCCTGCCCGAGGTGCGCGGCGGCTCGGCCGTTCGCTTCACGGGTGTGACCTTCCACTATCCGTCGCGTCCGGCACAGGCGGCCCTGCGGGATTTCAGCCTCGAGGTACGCCCCGGGGAGACCGTGGCCCTGGTCGGGCCCAGCGGCGCGGGCAAGAGCACGGTGCTGCAGTTGCTGCTGCGGTTCTACGACGCCCAGCAGGGCGAGGTGCAGGTCGACGGCGTGTCGGTGCGGGACGTGGGCTTGCAGGCGTTGCGGGCGCGCATCGGCATCGTGCCTCAGGACAGCACGGTGTTCTCGGCCAGTGCGCGGGAGAACATCCGCTACGGGCGGCCCGACGCGAGCGATGCCGAGGTCGAGGCCGCCGCGCGCGCAGCCTACGCCCACGACTTCATCAACGCCCTGCCCGAGGGATACGACACCTTCCTGGGCGAGCGCGGTGTGCGCCTGTCAGGCGGTCAACGCCAGCGGATCAGCATCGCCCGGGCCATGCTGAAGAACCCGCCGTTGCTGTTGCTGGACGAGGCCACCAGCGCCCTGGACGCGGAAAGCGAGCGCATGGTGCAGGCCGCCCTCGAAGCCGCGATGGCCGGGCGCACGACGCTGGTCATCGCCCACCGACTGGCCACGGTGCTGGAAGCCGACCGCATCGTGGTGATGGACCAGGGCGGCATCGTGGACATCGGCCACCATGACGAACTGGTCGCGCGGGGCGGCCTGTACGCCCGACTGGCCGCGATGCAGTTCGACACCTCGGCCGACGCGGGCCGGGCCACCTGACCATAATGCGCGGCTTTGGCGCGGCGGGCGGGCCAAGGTGCGAACGCGCCGGCCACGGCCGCTTCCAATGCGCCCGACGGCCTCTTCCCCCACCATGATCGCCCTGCCCCCACGCCCCGTCCGCTCCCAGTACGAAGACTTCATGCGTCACGTGCGCGACCACGGCGCGGCCAAGGGAGATCGCACCGGCACCGGCACGACCAGCGTCTTCGGTCATCAGATGCGCTTCGACCTGAACGAGGGATTCCCGCTCGTGACGACGAAGAAGGTGCACCTGAAGAGCATCATCCTGGAACTGCTGTGGTTCCTGCGCGGCGATGCCAACGTGCGCTGGCTGCAGGAGCGCGGCGTGACCATCTGGAACGAATGGGCGCGCGCAGACGGTGACCTCGGCCCGGTCTACGGCGTGCAATGGCGCGCCTGGCCCACCCCGGACGGCGGACACATCGACCAGATCGCCCACGTGGTGGAGCAGTTGCGCGTCAATCCCGACTCGCGCCGCATCATCGTGAGTGCCTGGAACGTGGCGGAGCTGTCGAAGATGGCGCTGCTGCCCTGCCACGCCTTCTTCCAGTTCTACGTGGCGCCGGCCAGCGCGCCCGGCGCACGCGCGCGCCTGAGCTGCCAGCTCTACCAACGCAGCGCCGACATCTTCCTGGGCGTGCCGTTCAACATCGCCAGCTATGCCTTGCTGACGCACATGCTGGCGCAGCAGTGCGATCTGGACGTGGGCGACTTCATCTGGACCGGCGGCGACTGCCACATCTACGCCAACCACCGCGAACAGGTGGACCTCCAACTGTCGCGCACCCCCTACCCCTATCCGGTGCTGCAGCTGCGTCGACGCCCGCCGTCGATCTTCGACTACGCCTACGAGGATTTCGAGGTGCTCGACTACCAGCACCACCCGGCGATCAAGGCACCGGTGGCGGTGTGAGTGCGCCTTCGGACCCACCAGAACCCGTCCACCCCATGACACGACCCCGGATCCAGCTGGTCGCAGCCGTCGCCCGCCATGGCGTGATCGGCGACGGCGATGACCTGGTGTGGCGCATCCCCGAAGACCTGGCCCACTTCCGGCGCGTGACGACCGGCTGCCCCGTCGTGATGGGCCGCAAGACCTGGTTGTCGCTGCCACCGCGGTTCCGACCCTTGCCCGGCCGCCGCAACATCGTGTTGACGCGACAGACGGGCTGGCGGGCCGACGGGGCTGAAGTCGCCTGCAGCCTGCCTGAAGCCCTGGCCCTGGCCGCCGACCCGCCGCCTGACAGCGGCCGCATCTGCGTGATCGGTGGCGCAGAGGTCTACGCCAGCGCCTTGCCGCTGGCCGACGAACTGGTGCTGACCGAGATCGACCATGACTTCCAGGGGGACGCCCGCTTTCCCGCATGGGCGCCCGCCGACTTCGAAGAAGTCGAGCGTGAGCGCGTGACATTGGCGCCGCCGAACGAGTTCACGATGGCCTTCGTGCGACACCGCCGGGTGAGTCGACCGCAAGACCCGCACGCCGCGTGACACGCGAGCCCAACCCGCCTCTCACCAGAACCCAGCCGGACGCCCGACCCTGCCCATGCAAATCGCCACCTGGAACGTGAACTCGCTCGCGGTGCGTCTGCCGCAAGTGCTCGAATGGCTCGCGGCGAACCCCGTGGATGCGGTTGTGCTGCAGGAGCTCAAGCTCACCGACGACAAGTTCCCGCACGCCGAGATCGCCGCGGCGGGCTATCAGTCGCAGTGCTTCGGGCAACGCACCTACAACGGCGTGGCCTTGCTGTCGCGCGCGCCGGCCCAGGACGTGGTGCGCAACATCCCCGGCCATGCCGACGAGCAGGCGCGTGTGATTGCCGCCACCGTCCAGGGCGTGCGTGTCATCGGCGCCTACTTCCCCAACGGTCAGGCGCCCGGCAGCGACAAGTTCGCTTACAAGATGACCTGGCTGCAGGCCCTGCAGGATTGGGTGCGCAGCGAGTTGCAGGCGCACCCGCGCCTGGTGCTCGCCGGCGATTTCAACATCGCCCCCGAAGACCGGGACGTGTACGATCCGGTGGGCTGGGCGGGGCAGATCCACTGCACCGACGAGGAGCGCGCGCACTTCCGTGCCCTGCTCGGGCTCGGCCTGCATGACGCCTTCCGGATGTTCGAGCAGCCCCCGAAGAGCTGGAGCTGGTGGGACTACCGCAACCTGGCTTTCCGGAAGAACCAGGGTTTGCGCATCGACCATGTGCTGGTCAGCCAGCCCTTGGTGTCTGCGGTGAATGCGTGCGTCATCGACAAGACGCCGCGTCGCAACGAACGACCCAGCGACCACGCGCCCGTGGTGCTGACGCTGGCATCCTGACAGGGGCGCGGTTGCGCATGAGGCCGCTCGCGGGATCGACAGGCTTCAGTCTTCCAGACCCAACTCCTGGATCTTGCGCGTGATGGTGTTGCGACCGATGCCCAGGCGTTGTGCGGCCTCGATGCGCCGGCCGCGGGTGACGTCCAGCGCGGCCTCGATCATCCGCGCCTCGAAGCGTCGGGTCAGGGTGTCCCAGACGTCATCCTGACCGGCTTCCAGCAACGCTCGGACCTCTTTCTCCATCGCGGCCACCCAATCGCTGGCGGGCAGAATGGCGTCTGCATCCGGGGCCATCGGCGTGGACGAAGGGCCTCGCGCCATGGGGCTGGCCTGGGACGTGGCAGGCCTGCCGACACCGCTGTCGGACGAAGGCGGGGAGACGGCGGAGTGCGACGCGCCGTTGCCCGTCGGGACGGGCTCGGCCGTCGGCGGCGCAGAGGCCGACGGTTCGCGCGGCGCTGCCAGTTCGGCCGCGTGTGCCGCCACGCTGGGCGACCCGGTCACCGGTGCAGTCCCCGACGGCACGGCCAGCAATTCAGGCGGCAAGTCCTTGGCGTCGACCACCTGCGCCGGCGCCATCACGGTCATCCAGTGGCAGATGTTCTCGAGCTGACGGACATTGCCCGGGAAGTCGAAGGCCAGCAACCTTTGCAGGGCAGGCTCGGACAGGCGCTTGGTCTCGACCCCGAGTTCCTTCGCGCTGCGAGCGAGAAAGGAGCGCGTGAGCATCGGGATGTCCTCACGGCGCTCACGCAGCGGTGGCAGCCGCAGACGGATGACGTTGAGGCGGTGGTACAGATCCTCGCGGAAGGCGCCATGGCGCACGCGGTCCTCGAGGTTCTGGTGCGTGGCCGCGATCACGCGCACATTCGCGCGCATCGGCTGGTGGCCACCGACGCGGTAGAAATGTCCGTCCGACAGCACCCGCAGCAGTCGGGTCTGCAGGTCGAAGGGCATGTCGCCGATCTCGTCGAGGAACAGCGTGCCGCCGTCGGCCTGCTCGAAGCGGCCGCGACGCGTGGTCTGCGCTCCCGTGAAGGCGCCGCGCTCGTGCCCGAAAAGTTCCGACTCGAGCAGATCCTTGGGGATGGCCGCGGTGTTGATCGCCACGAACGGGCCGCCGGCGCGCGGACTGTGCTTGTGCAGCGCCCGGGCGACCAGTTCCTTGCCCGAACCGCTCTCGCCGGTGATCAGCACCGTGACGTGACTCTGGCTGAGGCGGCCGATCGCGCGGAAGACGTCCTGCATGGCCGCGGCCTGGCCCAGCATCTCGGGCATGGGCCCGGCGCCGGACTCGACGATCTGCTCCCGCAGGCTCTCGTCCAGGGCGCGGCGGATCAGGTCCACGGCCTTGGGGACGTCGAAGGGCTTGGGCAGGTACTCGAAGGCACCGCCCTGGAAGGCCGAGACCGCACTGTCGATGTCGGAATAGGCGGTCATCACGATGACCGGCAAGCCAGGCAATCTGGCCTTCACCCGTGACAGCAGTTCGATGCCGGAGCCGCCGGGCATCCGGATGTCGCTGACCAGCACCTGGGGTTCGTCGCGATCGTCCAGTGCGGCGATCACGTCGCGGGCGGTGGAGAAGGTGCGCACGGTCAGTTGCTCGCGCGCCAGCGCCCGTTCCAGCACGAACCGGATCGAGTGGTCGTCGTCGACGATCCAGATGGGCTTCATGCGTCCCGGCCTCCTTCTTCGTCAAGTGCTGTCAGGGCAGCGGAATCGTGATCGTGAACACCGTACGGCCCGGCTCGCTCGCGCAGGCAATCGTGCCACGATGGTGTTGCACGAAGGTCTGTGCCAGCGTCAACCCGAGACCCGAACCGCCATCCCTGCCGGAGACCAGCGGGTGGAAGATGCGCTCCTGCAGGGCCTCGGGCACGCCCGGCCCGTTGTCCTGGACATGCAATTCCAGTGCCAGTCTGAATCGCTGCTTGCCGATCGTGACCTGGCGGCTGATGCGGGTGCGCAGATCGATGCGCGCTTCCCCGGCGGCCATGCGATCGCCCAAGGCCTCCGCAGCATTGCGCACGATGTTCAGCACGGCCTGGATCAGTTGCTCGCGGTCACCGCGGAACTCCGGCAGCGAGGTGTCGTAGTCGCGCACGATGCGCAGGCCACGGGGGAACTCGGCCAGCACGAGCGAGCGCACGCGCTCGCAGACCTCGTGGATGTTGACGTCGCCCACCAGATGCGGCCGACGGTGTGGCGCGAGCAAGCGGTCGACGAGGGACTGCAGCCGATCGGCCTCGTGGATGATGACGGTGGTGTACTCCGCCAGTTCCGGTGAGCCGATCTCCATCGCCAGCAACTGCGCCGCACCGCGGATGCCGCCCAGCGGATTCTTGATCTCGTGCGCAAGATTGCGCAGCAGCTCCTTGTTGGCCTGCGCCAGGCCGTGGGAGCGCTCCTCCCGGTCGATGCGAGCCTGTTGCTCGATCTCGATGATCTCGACGACGATGCGGTCGAAACGCTCGGTCTGCGTGACGATGACGTGCACGGGCAATGCGTCGGTCGGCCCGAGCGACAGGCGCCTCAGGTGACCATCGAAACGGCCCGTGGTCACGACGTTGGCCGAGACCGCGGCAAGTGTGGACCGCAACGGCTCCGGATCGGACAGCCATTCCACCAAGTTGCCGCGCAACAAGGTACGGCGCGACACCCCCATGGTGTCTTCGAGCTTGGCGTTGACATGCAGACACTCGCCGGAGGGCCGCACCACCACCACCATCGTGGCCAGCAGGTCCAGGGCATCGAGACTTGGACGAAGCATATCGGGCATCGGATCGGTGTTCCTTCTTGCGTGCGAATGGCGCCACGTCGCGGCCGTTCGGTGCGCTCCAGCTGCTGAAAGCCCGCCGCGGCAGCGGTGTCAGCGACCGAGTCGCGACAGCTCGCGCCGCAAGGCCGCGACGTCGGCCTGCTTGCGTGCGATCGCCTCGCGCAAAGCCTCGACCCGCTGCTGGTAGCGGGCATAGTTCCGCTCGTCGCCCCGCCGCTCGGGCTGACCACCGGCGAATTCGCGCTCCAGCGCCTGGAGCTCGGTCAGCTCACGCGCCAACTCCTCCTGGAGGATGCGCCGCGACTGCACATCGCGCTCGCGCTGTATCGGCGCAGACACACGGGCACCCGCGGCAGCGGCCGGCGCAGACGACGCAGCGGGGCCTGCCCGCATCGGCGCGGACGCCACCGACGGCGCCGAGGCCTGCGGGGACGGCCGGCTCGGCACAGCAGGCTGGATCACCGTGACCGGCGCCGCGTCCAGCCGCTGGCAGCCGAGCACTGCAGCTTCCTGGGCCGAAAGTGCGTCGGTGTACATCACCGCACCCGGCGTCGGACAACGATAGACCGCTCGAGGCCCCTCTTGCGCCACGGCATGCCCGCTGCCCAGCGGCAAAACCAGCAGCAGCGCGGTCGGCGCGACGCGGCCGGCCCGCTCGACGGCATGCAGGAAAGCGAAAAGGGGGCGCCCCTGCGGACGCCCCCCCTGAGCTGACGGCGCGCGCCGTGTCACAGGCTGTAGTACATGTCGAATTCGAGCGGATGCGTGGTCATGCGGAAGCGCGTGACTTCCTGCATCTTCAGCTCGATGTAGGCGTCGATGTAGCCGTCGGTGAAGACGCCACCCTTGGTGAGGAAGGCGCGATCCTTGTCCAGGTACTCCAGCGCCTGATCCAGGCTGTGGCAGACGGTCGGCACCTTCGCGTCCTCTTCCGGCGGCAGGTGGTACAGGTCCTTCGTCGCGGCCTCGCCCGGATGGATCTTGTTCTCGACACCGTCGAGACCGGCCATCATCAGTGCGGCAAAGCCCAGATAAGGGTTGCACAGCGGATCCGGGAAACGCGCCTCGATGCGACGGCCCTTCGGGTTGGACACGAACGGGATGCGGATCGAGGCCGAGCGGTTGCGCGAAGAGTAGGCCAGCTTCACCGGCGCCTCGAAACCGGGCACCAGACGCTTGTAGCTGTTGGTACCGGGGTTGGTGATGGCGTTCAGCGCGCGCGCATGCTTGATGATGCCGCCGATGTAGTACAGCGCGAACTCGCTCAGGCCGGCGTAGCCGTCGCCGGCGAACAGGTTCTTGCCGTCCTTCCAGATCGACTGGTGCACGTGCATGCCGCTGCCGTTGTCACCGACGACGGGCTTGGGCATGAAGGTCGCCGTCTTGCCGTAGCTGTGGGCCACGTTGTGCACGACGTACTTCTGCAGCTGCAGCCAGTCGGCGCGCTGGACCAGCGTGCTGAACTTCGTGCCGAGCTCGTTCTGCCCGGGGGCAGCCACCTCGTGGTGGTGCACCTCGACGGGGATGCCGAGCTGCTCGAGGATCAGGCACATCTCGGAGCGCATGTCCTGGAAGCTGTCGACCGGGGGCACGGGGAAGTAGCCGCCCTTGACCGCCGGGCGGTGACCCATGTTGCCGCCTTCGAAGTCCTTGCCGGTGCTCCAGGGCGCCTCTTCCGAGGACACCTTGACGAAGCTCCCCGACATGTCGACGCTCCATTGCACCTGGTCGAAGATGAAGAACTCGGGCTCGGGGCCGAAGTAGGCGGTATCGCCCAGACCGCTGGCCTTCAGGTAGGCCTCGGCGCGCTTGGCCAGCGAGCGCGGATCGCGCTCGTAGGGCTTGCCGTCGCCCGGCTCCAGCACGTCGCAGGTCAGGATCAGCGTCGGCTCTTCGAAGAACGGATCGATGTTGGCCGTGTTCGGGTCGGGCATCAGCAGCATGTCCGACGCCTCGATGCCCTTCCAGCCGGCGATCGAGGAGCCATCGAAGGCGTGACCCGATGAGAACTTGTCTTCGTCGAAAGCCGACACCGGCACCGACACGTGCTGTTCCTTGCCGCGGGTATCCGTGAAGCGGAAGTCGACGAACTTGACTTCGTTGTCCTTCACCATCTTCAACACGTCGGCGACCGTCTTGGCCATCTGCTACTCCTGTGTGTGCACACTTGTGGGTAAATCTGACTGGAACGGCCAGACAGGAAAATCTGCGTGGACGCTCGTCCTTGGGGTGATGCAGGATCCGTGCCCACCGCAACCATCCTGGCCGGGGGCCTGAAGACGATCTTCGGCGTGTCCGACTGACGGCTGGGCGGCTGCCGGCCAGCCGGCTCGCACCGCATACGCACCAAACTGCTGCAACGTTCCATTATGGTGCATCTCCGGTTTGCACCATCATGGTGCGGCGTAGGATGCGCCGACTCAACGCGTCATTTCGGGGCCCAACTCTGCGCCCAGCATCCGAAGGCCCGCCTTCAAGGCCTCGAACGCCGGGGTGAGGTCTTCCCCCCCCTTGACGCCAAGCTCGATGTGCCTGCCCCAGGTCGGGTGGTCCACGCTGGGCAGGCTGAACACCTTGACGCCGGGATGGGAGGCCTCGATCTGCTCCATCAGCGGGGTCAGGGTTGCCTCCATGGCGCCGAAGACGATGACCGAGCGCTCCGCCTGACGGTGTCTGCCGTGCAGGTGCGGATAGCGGCGGTCCAGCACCCACTCGATCATGGGCCAGGCCATCACCGGGAAGCCTGGCAGGAAGTGCGTGTGGCCGACGAGAAAGCCGGGGATCTTGTTGTACGGGTTGGGGATGATCGACGCGCCCTGGGGAAAGACCCCCATGTTCAGGCGATGCAGGTTGTCCGGCCTGTCGGGTTCATAGGGAACGCCCTGTTCCGCAGCGACATCGCGGATGCGCTCCTCGATCAGCTGGCGTGCCTGAGGGTGCAGTTCGAGCGGCACGCCCAAGGCCGCCGCCGCGCTCTGCCGCGTGTGATCGTCCGGCGTCGCGCCGATCCCGCCGCAGCTGAAGACCAGGTCGTCGCTGGCGAAGGCAGCCCTGAGCACCGCCGTGATCGCATCTCGATCGTCGCCGACGTAACGTGCCCAGTTCAAGGCCAAGCCGCGCGCGCTCAGCAGTTGCACCACCTTGGACAGGTGCTTGTCCTCGCGCTTGCCGGAGAGGATCTCGTCGCCGATGATGATCAGGCCGATGTTCATGAGGATGTGGGGTTCTGAGGTCGGGAACGGGAGGAAGCCGGGCCATCACGCTCCGGGGCCGACGGATCACCCGCCCGGGCAGGCGTGCCATCGGACCAGGGCACCAATGCAGCGCCGCGTCGCGGCGGCGCTTCGGTATGGTCAGGCACCACGTCGACGACGTCGATCACGGCCTGGGCTGGCGATGCGGATGGCCGGGCGACAACACCGGTGGCCGCCGCCCTCACCGAGACCAGTTGCGCCAGTGTGTAGTGCCCGAACCACAAGGAGGCGAACGCGAAGACCAGGGTGTACAGCCAGATCGAGGCCATGACGACCACGGGCGCCAGCAGGACGCTCAGCGCGCCCAGCGCCCAGAGCACCGTCGGGGCCGAGCCCAGCAGCCCGCAGACGATCCCCATGCCCAGCAGCGGCCAGCGCAACGTCCGCAGGATCTGCCTGCGCTCGGCGTGCGAGGCATGTCCGGCCAGCGCATCGTAGGCCATCACTCGGGCCGTCAGCCAGCCCCAGACGAGCGGCGGCACCAGCAGCGGCAGCGGAGGCACCCACCACAGCGGCAGGCTCAGCGCCAACACCACCAGCGCAGCCAACGTCGTCACGCCCGTCCACAGCAGTCCGAGCCACCAGGCGCCCAGGCCAGCGCGCTTTTCCAGTGTGGGGAATCGCCGAGAGACGATCATCTCGACGAGCACCGGTGTCATCAGCCACGCCACGAGCAACAGCGTCAGGATGACCACCAGCGGCAAGGCCGCCGCCACGACGATCAGCGGGGCGATCGACTCCCCCACCACGCCAGCGCCGAGCGACTCCAGCCACTGCAGGGCCCAGGTCACCACCGACCACTGGGCCAGCGTCTGCCGCACCGCGTCCACGGCCGGCGCCCAGAAGAACCAGCCCAGTCCGCCCACGATGGCCCCAGCCAGCATCAGGGGCAGCAAGGACCACAGGATGACCCGCGGGTGCAGGCAGCCGATCGCCGCCCGCCAGAAGGCGTCCAGCACCTCTTTCATCGCGCTGAGAAACGGCTCATCACCGAGCCGATCGCCGCCTCGGCGCGGGCCGCAACACCGGCCTGCCGGATGGACACCACGCCTTCACTCTTCATCGCCACCGAACAGCCCTCCGAGCACGGCACCGCCCCCCACCGCCGCCAGCACCGACCCCTCCTCACGCGAACCACCGCGCTGCGGCGCGGCGGCAAAGACCCGGGACGCCAGGCGGGAGAACGGCAGGCTCTGCAACCACACCGTGCCCGGCCCGGAAACCTTGGCAAAGAAGAGCCCCTCGCCGCCGAACAAGGCCGTCTTGATCTTGCCCACGTACTGGATCTCGAAGTTGACGTCGGGCGTGAGCGCGACAAGACACCCGGTGTCCACGAGCAAGGTCTGGCCCGCCTGCAAGGTGCGCCGTACCACCGTGCCGCCGGCGTGCACGAAGGCCAGACCGTCACCCTCGAGCTTCTGCATGATGAAGCCTTCGCCGCCGAAGAAGCCGACGGACAGCTTCTGCTGGAAATGAATGCCCAGCGACACGCCGCGCGCAGCGCACAGGAAGGCATCCTTCTGGCAGATCAGCGTCCCGCCGAGTGACCGCAGATCCATGGGCAGGATCTTGCCCGGGTAAGGCGCGGCGAACGCCACGCGCTGCTTGGCGCGCGACTGATTGGTGTAGACCGTGGTGAAGAGCGACTCGCCGGTGACCAGGCGCTTGCCCGCGCCCAGCAACTTGCCGAAGAAGCCGCCCTGCTGCGCGCTGCCGTCACCAAAGACGCTGTCCATGGTGATGCCGGAGTCCATGCACATCATGCTGCCGGCCTCGCCGATGGCGGCCTCACCCGGGTCGAGTTCGACCTCGACGAACTGCATCTCCGAGCCCTTGATCTCGTAGTCGACCACGTCCATCGCCATGACCCACCTGCCTTCGCGCACCTGTGCGCGCATCTGTTGCGGGACACCCCGGGCTATGGGGCGCCAAGCCCGCGAATGTAACCAAGGAAATCGCCGCACTATCATGACCGGCGATGCAAGGCCTGTCCCCACTCACTCCGACGGTCAGCCTGTGGTGGTCCGCGCTGGCCGTCGGTGCCGGAGCAGCCCTGGGCGCCGTGCTGCGCTGGGAGTTGGGGCGCTGGCTCAATGCGCTGACGCCGAACGTGCCTGCCGGCACGCTCGTGGCCAACCTGATCGGGGGCTTCGGCGTCGGGGTGGCGATCGCGCTGTTCGCCCACCGGCCCGACTGGCCACCGCAATGGCGCCTGTTCCTCATCACCGGCTTCCTGGGCGGCCTGACCACCTTCTCCACGTTCTCGGCCGAAGTGATCGCGCTGCTCCAGCAGGGCCGCTGGACCCTGGCCGCCGGTGCGGCTGTCGCCCATCTCGGGGGGTCGCTGCTGGCCACCTTCGCCGGTCTGGCCGTGGCGGGGTGGTGGCTCCACCGCGCGCCGTCATGAGCGCACACCGCCACCGGCAGACACGGCCTCGCACCGGTCGGCTCAGCGGCTGTGGCGACGGGCGCAGATACACTTGAAGCATGTCGACGCAGCCGCCGGCCCGGCCGGCTTTCGAACTCAAGAGCACGGCCTGGACCCTGGCGTCCCTGCGCCTGCACACCGCTGACATGGCCGCCGTGGCAGAGATGCTGCAGCGACGGTACGGCCGCACGCCGACGCTGTTCGAAGACGACGCCGTCGTGGTGGACCTCTCGGTCCTGCGCGACAGCGCCGATCCCGTCGACTTCGCCGCCCTCGACGAGGCCTTGCGCCGTCATCGCTTGCGTCTGGTGGCTGCGCAAGGGGGCAGCCCAGGCCAGATGGCCGCTGCGCTCGAGGCGGGTTTCGTCGAGGCGATGGACGCCGCACCCGCGGCCCCCTCCCCGCCGGCCCCATCCGATGCGATCGCCGCGCCCAGGGAAGTGGTGCGGGAGGTCGAAGTCGTCAGGGAGGTCGTGCGGGAAGTGCCTTCGCCTGGCTCGGCTGCACCGAGCATGGTGATCGACCGGCCCCTGCGCTCGGGTCAACGCGTCTACGCACGCGGCGGCGATCTCATCGTGCTGGCCACTGTGAGCTTCGGCGCGGAAATCATCGCCGACGGCCATATCCATGTCTACGGCCCGCTGCGTGGCCGCGCGATGGCGGGCGCTCGCGGCGACACCTCGGCACGCATCTTCACCACCGCCATGGAAGCCCAGCTCGTCTCGGTGGCCGGCATTTACCGCACCAGCGAACAACCGCTGCCTGCGCAGGTGCAGGGTCGGGGCGCGCAGGTGCGGCTCGACGGTGAGCGATTGCTCGTCGAGCCGCTCGCTTCCTGACCCGTATCGCGCGCCCCCGAGGACTGCGCTGCTCGCCCACACACCTCAACACCCACAACCCACCACCCACAACCAGGACGCCTCCCCAGATGGCCCGCATCATCGTCGTCACTTCCGGCAAAGGCGGGGTCGGCAAGACCACGACCAGCGCCAGCTTCTCCTCCGGTCTGGCGCTACGCGGTCACAAGACAGCCGTGATCGATTTCGACGTTGGCCTGCGCAACCTCGACCTGATCATGGGCTGCGAACGGCGCGTCGTCTACGACCTGATCAACGTCATCCACGGCGAAGCCAACCTGAATCAGGCGCTGATCAAGGACAAGCAGTGCGACAACCTGTTCGTCCTGGCCGCCAGCCAGACGCGAGACAAGGACGCGCTGACGCAGGAAGGCGTCGAGCGTGTGCTGCACGACCTCGCCGAGATGGGTTTCGAGTACATCGTGTGCGATTCGCCTGCCGGCATCGAGACCGGCGCGCTGATGGCCATGCACTACGCCGACGAGGCCTTGGTCGTGACCAACCCTGAGGTCTCGTCGGTGCGCGACTCCGACCGTATCCTGGGCATGCTCGCCTCGAAGACGCGCCGCGCGGTCGAGGGGATGGAGCCGATCAAGGAACACCTGCTGATCACCCGCTACAACCCGTCGCGCGTGGTGGGCGGGCAGATGTTGTCGCTCGAGGACATCCAGGAGATCCTTCGCATCCCGCTGATCGGCGTCATCCCCGAGAGCGAAACCGTGCTGGATGCCAGCAACCAGGGCACGCCCGCCGTCCACCTCAAGGGGACCGACGTCAGCGAGGCCTACAAGGACGTGATCAGCCGCTTCCTCGGCGAGCAGATCCCGATGCGCTTCACCTCCGCGGAGAAGCCCGGTTTCTTCAAGCGCCTGTTCGGCGGGAGGTGAGCGGCATGTCCCTGCTGTCCTTCTTCCTCGGTCAGAAGAAGAATACCGCCTCGGTCGCCAAGGAGCGGCTGCAGATCATCCTCGCCCACGAGCGTTCGGGGCGCGGGCAGTCGCGGGCCGACTACCTGCCGCAGATGCGCGAGGAGTTGATGGCGGTGATCGCCAAGTACATCAAGATCGCCCCCGAGGACGTCAAGATCAACCTCGAAAAGCAGGACGACCTCGAAGTCCTCGAGGTCAAGATCGAGTTGCCTGACAGCGTGCGCTGAAACGCGCCGTCAAGGGCCTCAGGCGACCCGCACGTTCAAGAATTGCCAGGGGTCGTCCGCATCGAGGGCCTCGGGGAACAGTGCTGTGCGCCCCTGCAGGGGCGTCCAGTCCGTGTATGCCCCGGCCATCTCACCCAGATAGGGCCTGGCCACCTCGAGAACCTCCCGGTAATCCATCTCGTCCGGGTCGACGACGCCACGACGCGGGTGGCGCATCGCCCAGATCACGCCGGACAGGACGCCGGCGGCGGTCTGCAGGCTCGTGGCGTTGTTGTGCGGCGCCAGCGCGCGGGCCTCCTCGATCGTCAAGCGCGAGCCGAACCAGTAGGCGCCGCGCGCGTGTCCGGCCAGCAATACGCCAAGTTCGTCCATGCCGGCAGCGATGTCTGCCTCTTCCAGCAAACGCCGGCTGTCCTGCAACTGCCACTGGCGACCGGCAAGCTCGTGCAGCGACAGCACCGCATCGTCGCATGGGTGGTAGGCGTAGTGAACGGTCGGGCGGTAGCAGACGCGGCCATCCGGGCCGAGAACCGTGAGGTGGTCGGCAATCGAGATCGACTCCCCGTGCGTGACGAGGAAGCCCAGCAGCGGGCCCGCCAGCGGCGTCCACGTGCGTACCCGGGTACCGGCACCGGGCCGGTCCAGGTAGATCGCGGCGTCGCAACCGTGGCCATGCCGATGGCCGTCGCCCGGGAAATGCCGCTCATGGCTGCCCCAGCCGAGTTCGGCCGGCTGTGTGCCCTCGCCCACGAAGCCCTCGACCGACCAGGTGTTCACGAACTCGCCCGGCGCCTTGCGCCTGGCCGACCACTGCGTGTCACGCTCGGCGATGTGGATCACCCGGACATCCAGGCGCTGCGCCAGCGCGGCCCAGCCCGCCCGGTCGACGGGGGTCGTCACCGTCTGCCCCCCCGCCGCCGCGATGTCGAGCAGCGCCTGCTTGACGAAGTGCGACACCAGCCCCGGATTGACGCCGTGGGTGAGCACGGCGGTCGGCCCGGGCTGCGCCTGCCGCAGCGCCAGCGCCTGCTCGCGCAGGGTGTAGTTGGAGCGCTGCGACGGCGTCAGCGTCTCGTCGGTGTAGCCGCCGGCCCAGGGCTCGATGCAGGCGTCGAGGTACAACACCTCCCGCGCCTGGCACCAGGCGATCAGATCCACGCTGCCCACGTTGATCGACAAGTTGAGCAGGAAATCGCCCGCGCCCAGTTCCTCGGCGAGCACCTCGCGGTAGTTCTCGGGCGTCAGCGCCTGCACCCGCATGGACACGCCATGCCGGGCCGCGACTTCCGCATGGTCGTCTCGATCGGTCACGATGCGAAGCCGGTGACGGTCCATGTCGACATGGCGCAGCAGCAGCGGCAGCACCGCGCGGCCGATGCATCCGAAACCGACGATCAGCAGGCGTCCTTCAAAGCGGACGTGGAGGTCTTCTGGCCTGTGCATGGAGACAAATGTGTCGAAAAACCTCGAATGGTATCGACAGGCGGCGCATCGCCCACGCACACGGCGCAATCCCCCGGGAAAGCCGGCGGCCACCGACGCCGTTTCTCCGGCGATTGCACCGTCCGGCTGCGCAAGGCGTCGATGTCGAAAGCCGCTCCGCGCCTACAGGAAAACCCTTGGACGCACATGCCGGCACAACCCCTACAGTCCCGGGCCTTCGCAGACGGCGCGTGCCGTCCGTCCGCCGGCCGCGACCAGCCCTGCGACGCAGCACCCGATGGGCGTCTGACGCCCACAGCCCCATGAGCCCCACACCTGCAACCCCTCAGCACATCGTCGTCGTCGGCGCCGGCCCGGTCGGCCTGGCGCTCACCTACGGGCTGGCCAGCGCGGGCGTGCAGGTCACGCTGATCGAGCGTGACCCCGCTGTCTCGCGCCAGTTGCGCGCCTCCACCTTCCACCCGCCGACGCTGGACATGCTCGACGCGTGGGGGATCACCGACGAATTGCTGCGCCGTGGACGCATCACGCCGCGCTGGCAGATCCGCCTGCACGAGACGGGTGAGCACGTCAGCTTCGATCTGTCGGTGCTCGGCGACGAAACGGCGCACCCTTATCGCCTGCAGTGCGAGCAGTCGGTGCTCAGCGAGGCGCTCGAGGCCCGGCTGCGCCAGATGTCGGGCGTGCGCATCCTGCGCGGGCGCACCGTGCGCGCCGTCGGACAGGACGCGGACGGCGCATGGGTCGAGGTGACGGCTGCCGGCGAAGCCGGCGGTGCAGCGACATCGGATGCGCCAGCCAGCCCTGAAGCCGAGCGCATCGAGGCCGCCTATGTGGTCGGCTGCGACGGCGCGCACAGCCTCGTGCGCAAGACCATCGGCGCGGACTTCGAGGGCACGATCTACCCCGACGTCACGCTGCTGGCGACGACGGGCTTCGACTTCGGCTCGATGTGGGGGGATCTGGACGGCGTGAACTACATCTGGCAGGACAGCGGCACCTACAGCCTGCTCCACCTGCCCTCGATCTGGCGCGTCAGCCTGCACCCGACGAGCGATGCGCCGCTGGAGATCGAGGCCGACCCTGCGCGCATCGAGGCGCGCCTGAGAGAACTGTTCCCCGGCCACGGCCCCTTCCCGCTGGTCGAGATCCGCCCCTACCGCGTGCACAAGCGTCTGGCCACGCGCTGGCGCGACAGGCGTCTGCTGATCGCCGGCGATGCGGCGCATCTGAACAATCCCAAGGGCGGCATGGGCATGAACGGCGGCATCCACGACGCGATGTGCCTGTGCGAACACCTGGTGCGCGCCCTCGACGGCGCCCCCCCGCAGGACCTCGACGGCTACGAGCGTCAACGCCTGCCGGTCATCCGCGACGACATCATCGGCCAGGCCGACCGCAACCACGCCCGGATGCAGATCCGCGATCTGGCCGAGCGCCGCGCGGCGCTGGCACGCCTGCAGGCCGTGATCGACGACCCCGACCGTTGCCGCGCCTACCTGCGCCAGACCTCGATGCTCGAGGGTCTGGACAAGGCCCGGGCGCTGGCCCGTGGGGAGGCCTCGGCATGAACGGGACGACCGCGGCCTGGACGCTGCCCACCACGGTCGGCGCCTTCATCGCTGGGCGGCCCTGCCCGGGCAACGGGCCGCGCGTGGACATCGTCGACCCGGCCCTGGGCACCGCCATCAGCGCCATCGAAGAAAGCGATGCCGCGCAGGTCGACACCGCTGTGGCGGCCGCACGCGACGCGTTCGATCGCGGCACCAGCTGGTCTCGCGCCAGCGTACCGCACCGGCAGGCCGTGATGCGCGAGATCCAGGCGGTGCTGTTGCGTCACGCCGACGAGCTCGCCTGGCTGGAATGCCGCAACACCGGCATCGTGCTGCGCGAACTGCGCCAGCGCCACCTGCCCCGCGCGGCATCGAACTTCGGCTTCTTCGCCGATCACATCGGGCACAGCGCCGGTCAGGTCTATCGCCAGACGCCAGGCTATGTCTCCACGGTGATGCGTGAGCCCGCCGGCGTGGCCGCGTTGATCTCGCCGTGGAATGCTCCTTTGGCGCTGTCGTCGATGCAGATCGCCAGCGCGATCGCCTTCGGCGCGACCTGCGTGATCAAGCCCTCGGAGCAGTCGCCGCTGGCCGTGGCGCGGATGGTCGAGTTGATGCACGAGGCCGGACTGCCGCCAGGCGTGGTCAACCTGGTCAACGGCCGCGGCCCGGTCACCGGGCAGGCGCTGGTGGCGCATCCTGACGTGCGCCGCGTGTGCTTCACCGGCGGCACCGAAACCGGCCGCCGCATCATGGAGACGGCCGCGCAACACCTGGCACCCTGCACGCTGGAACTCGGTGGCAAGTCGGCCAACATCATCTTCGACTCCGCCGACATCGACCGCGCGCTGGACGGTGCACTGCTGGGCATCTTCTCCAACAACGGGCAGCAGTGTCTGGCGGGTTCGCGCATCCTGGTGCAACGCAGCATCTTCGAGCATTTCGTCGAACGCTTCGTCGCCCGCGCGCGTGGGCTGCGCATCGGCCACCCGATGGAGGGCGGCACCGAGCTGGGCCCGCTGGCCTCGCAGGCGCAATGCCAGCGCGTGCTGCGCTATGCGGAGCTCGCACGTGACGACGGCTGCACGCTGCTGACCGGCGGCGCCCCCGTGCCCGACCTGTCCCCTGGCTTCTACGTCCAGCCCACGGCCGTCATCGCGCCCGACAACCGCTGTCGCGTCGCGCAGGACGAGATCTTCGGGCCCTTCGCCACCCTGATGCCCTTCGACGGCGTGGACGACGCACTGGCACTGGCCAACGACTCGCGCTTCGGTCTGGTCAGCTATGTCTGGTCCGACCACCTGCCGACGGTGACGGCGATGACCGAAGGCCTGCGCACCGGGATCGTGTGGGTCAATACGCCGATGATGCGAGAACTGCGCGCGCCCTTCGGCGGCTTCAAGGATTCCGGCGTCGGCCGTCAGGGCGGCGAGGCCTGCGAAGCCTTCTTCACCGAGGAAAAGGTGGTCACGATCCCGACGACGCCCCCGACGCTGCGTCGTCTGGGGCTGAGCGACTGAGCGCCTGCAGGCGCCCGCGCACGAAGTCCAGGTGCATGCGCAGCATGTAGGCCTCGGCGGCGAAGGACGTCGGCGTGCGCAGGCGATGCACGCGCTGCTCGATCTGCGCCAGCCGCTGCAGCGCCCGGGCACGCCGCGAGGGGTCGGTCGCGCCCTCGCGTTCGATGAAGGCGAGTTCGCCGTACAGCCGGTACACCCGTCGGCGCATCACCCAGCTGTACAGCGCAGGCAGCACCCGCGTCAGCGGCAGGCCCACGACGAGCAGGGGCAGGCCGAAGTAGATCAGCCGCTGGATCCACACCACCGCCCAGTAGGGCAGGTAGCGCTGCAAAGCCGAGGGCCCACTCTTGTGATAGCGCTCGGCATCGGCCGACATCGGGTATTCGGTCGCGTCCGGTTGCGGGAAGTCACCTGCCCGATGCAGCAGACCGCTGCCGCCATGGACCTCGCGTGCGGCGTCGAGCAGCAGGTCGACGAGCACCGGGTGGATGTCGGGCGTCGTCACCAGCAGCGCCTTCAGTGACAGCAGCGTGAGGTCGCGCGGCGGCAGGTTGGCCACGAGATCGACCGCGCCTTCGGGCAGGTCCAGACGCCCGAGCACCGGCATCTGACGCGCGTAGGCTTCGGCACGGCGCCAGTGCCACAGATCGATCTCCGGCGCACGCAGCAGGCGCTGCACCGCGGGGGCTTCGGGTGCAGCCACCAGCAACGCCATGTCCACCTCGCCGCGCTCGAGCGCAGAGGCGGCCGCCAAGCCAGAAACCGGCAGTACGGTCGGTGAGCGTGCATCGGTCAGCCCGTGGCGCTGGAGCAGCAGGTCGGTCACGTGACGCGTGCCGCTGCCGGGCGGGCCTCCGGCGATCTTCGATCCTGCGAAAGACCAGAACCCGTCCACCGGCAAGCTCTGGCGGTGGAAGATCCACAACGGCTCGTGGGCCACGGCGCCGAGCGAGACCAGACGGAGCCGGTCGGCCTCGTCCGCCAGCCCCCCTTGCACCAGCGCAAGGGTCACGCCCTGCTGTCGCTCGCGCAAACGCTGCAGGTTCTCGACGGCACCGGCCGACGGCAGCAGCACAAGTTCCACCCCCTGACGCGCCAGGATCTCCCGGTAGCGCAGTGCCCAGGCGTGATAGGCACCGTCGGCCGGGCCGGTGCTCATCACCACACGCGAAGGGGGGGCCGGTCGCCAGACCGCGGCAACCAGCGCCGCCAGCGCCACAACGGCCAGCGCCACGACCAGACCGACCCAGATGCGCTCGCGCCGCGTCAGACCCAGGCCGTCGAACGACGACTCGGCAGGTGGGCCGTGGACGGGCCCGTCGCGGTCGGGTGTCGTCATGGCGTCGGCGGCGCGCCACGCATGGCTTGCTGACAGACGTCGGCACCATCGGCCGGCAGCGGGCGCTCGGACAGCAGCCGGATCGGCGTCGTGACGACCGAGCCGAAAAAGCCGGCCACGGCGGACGCCGCCGACCGGGGCGACACGCCGACCTTGAAATCGCTCAGCCGCCCCGAGACCTCCACAGGCACGGGCACGGAGAAGAACTGTGGCCGCTTGGCGCGGGGCTCCAGGCGCACCGCAAGCGTCTCGTCGCGGAAATCCACCTGCGCCGTGCCCGTGGCACGCAGCCTTGTCGTGTCAACCAGCAGCCGGTCCTGGCGCAGGCGCCCTTCTTGCAGATCGAAACGCGCGACCGCGCAGTTCACGCGCGAGGCCGAGGCATCGTCCAGCGTCGGCAGCAGCGCGACGAAGACGTTGACGGCCCAGAGGTCGAACACGCCTGACTTCAGGTTGATGGGCCACACCGCCATGTCCAGTCGGCCCGAGCCGCGCTGCATCAGCGCCTCCAGCGGCGCGGTGGACGCCAAGTCGAGGTGGAGGCTGAATTGCCCGGCCAGGTCACTGTCGGGCTGGATGCGGCGGGCCAGCACGCCATAGTCGAAGCGGTCCACGCGCAGCCGGGTCTGGACACGCACCGCTTCGTCTCCGGGCAAGGGCTCGTAGTCGAGTTCGACGCGCGCGCCGCCACCCGGCACGGCGACCTCCGCAGGCGCCAGGCTCAGGCGGCCTTGCTTCACCGACAGATGGAGCTTTCCGTTGCCGAGCACGTCCGTGCCGGAGCGGACCTGGTCGACCTGCACGTCCAGATCGACCTCCTGGCGCGACAAGGTCTCGCGCGACAGCAGGCGCTGCCCTCGCCGGGCGGCATCCCGGGCCTGCGCCCGGATCTGCTCGAGGTCGCGGGTGGCCGGTGCGGCCTGCGGTGGCGGCGCCGACGCCTTGGCCACCGGCGACCAGTCGCCAAACCGGAAGTCATCGAGTTGCACCGTCGGCGCTTTCAGCGCCAGGCGGGCCACCGGGCGCGTGCCGTCGAATCCGAGGGTGCCCTGCCCCTGCAGCCGGCTCTGACCGATCTGCAGATCCAGCGCCGGCATGGCGTAGGCCTGCCCGGCCACCTGGAAACGCCCCGTCAGGGACCAGGGCCCCCAGGGCGGGAGGTCGGCCCGCGCGAGCTCGTTCAGCGCATCGAAGCGGGGGCCCGACAGGCTGAGCGTGAGTTCCCCGCCGCGGTCGGTCAACGGCACCGCCACCTGGCCGCGCAAGGCCAGACGTGTGTCGGCCGCCACCGCGTCGAGCGAAAACGGCACCCGGCTGCCCGGGCGGGTCAGGTCGACCAGTCGTCCGGTGCCCATGCGGATCGCCACCGGCGTGCGGTCGATCGTGCCGTCCAGCGTCAACGACACGGGTGCGCCCAGGGGCGCCTGCAGGCGGCCGCGGCCCACGGCCACGGTCACGATGGGCTGCCGCGCGGGATTGCGCAGCGTCCATTGCCCCCCTTCCACCTGCGCCTGCAGTTCCGAGCGCTCGATCGCCTCGCTGAGCCGGCTGCCACGCAGCACCATGGCCAGCTGCAGCGCCTGGACCCGCGCGTCGATGCCGTCGGCGATGCGCAAGCGCTGCAGCAAGCCGCCGATGTCCACCGCACCGGCGCGCAGCGACAGCGCCACCTCAGGCAGCGCACCACGCAGGTCGACGGCCGCCGTCCCGGTGAATCCGACACCCGCCGCCCGGGCACTGAAGGGGGCTGGCGGCATGTGGCCGTCCCGGATCCGTCCGTCGAACCGGATGTCCTCCACATCGGCGGTCGGCAGACGCAGTCGCTGGACCTGGAGCGCGAAGTCGGTGTCGCTCAAGTCGATCCCGCGCGGCAGCACCGGCAGGTCCAGGGTGAGGGAGGCCCCCGCACCGGCAGGCGCGGGCGCCGAGGCCGGCGGTGGCGCGCTCGCCGTGCGCAGCGCCTGCAACTGCGGCAGGTCGATCTCCGGGGCCTGCAACTTCAGGTCGACGCGCGGCCGCACACGCCCGCCGCCCGTCAGCGCGGCCAGCCCCTGCAGCCCGAACGATCCGTTCACGCGGCTGCGACCCAGCGCGATCGAAAAGGCATCGACGCGCGCGCGATCGGGCGACACGATCAAACCAGCCGATGCGCGCAAAGGCAAGGTCGCCTGCGCATCCAGCCCGAGCCAGCGCCCCAGACTGCCGGCGCGTGGCGCATCGACCGAGAGTTGCAGCCTGGCGCCGGGCTGCGCCGCGTCCGGCATCAACTGTCCGTCCAGCGCCAGGCGGGCGCCGGAGGCACGCAATTGCACCCCCACCGGCCAGACAAGCCCCTCGGCCAGGGCCGGCAGCGAGCCTCCGCGCAGGTCCAGCGCAAACCGCTCGCCCAGCAACGCCCCGGTGGCCCGCCCCCGCAGGCCCTGGCCGGCCGGCAGCTCGACCAGCAGGCGCTCTAGGTCGACGCCCACCGGCCGTGCGCCCGCTTGCGTGCCGTAGCGCAGCCGCCCGCGGTCCAGCCCGACGGTGACGGTCAGGCTGCGCGCGACATCGCCGAGCGTGGCGCCACGCGCCGCCAGCGCGACATCGACCCGGCCGACCTGACCCTCCACGCCCGGCACCCCGGCCAGCAGCCGAGCCAAGCCACCCAGCGGTGCCTGCTGCGCACCGAGCGCCAGCGCGAAGGTCGGCACGCCACTGGCCTGGGCGACGACGAGCTGGCCCTGCATCGGCACGTCGGCCGCGCGCACCCGGATGGGTGCGACCAGCGAGCCCTCGCGCAGCCGGATCGCCAGCCACGCGTCACGCACGTCTCCCGGAAGGTTCAGACTGCGCCCGACTTCGAGTTCCAGGTCGGCGTCGAGCTGGCCCAGACGGGAGAGATCGAAGGTCTGTGCCTGCAGTTCGCGGTAGGCGTCGAGCAGCGTGCCCGGCTCGGTGGCCCCGTCAGCCCCTTGCGCGGGCACGACGCTGGCGGCGGCAGGCGCGCCCGCTTCCGGACCCGGGCCCACCCGCGCGGGCGTCCCGGCCTCGGCGAGAAAGGGCTGCAGGTCCAGCGTCGGCACACGCAGCCGGCCGGTCACGGCGGGCACCGGCGTGTCGGTGCGCAAGGCCAGATCACCTTGCAGCGCGGTGCGCCCCATGGTCGCGTCGATCTGCGACAGCGCGTACCAGCCAGGGCGCCAGCCCACCCGCATCGACATCGCCACCGCCCCCACCGGCGGCAAGCTGGCCTGCAGCAGACGCTCGAGCTGTGACAGGTCGTCGGTCTCCAGGCGGAAGGCGAGGTCGGCCCAGCCCGACCCGGGCCGCGGCAGGACCTGGCCCGACAAGCCCAGGCGCGTGCCCACGAAGCCCAGGTCGAGCTTCAGCGGCCAGGCCTCACGTCCGGCGATCAGCGCCGACAGGGAGCCGCCCTCGACCGACACCGTGTACGGAAACTGTCCCTCGACCTGCCCGGTCATGCGCACGGTCAGGGGCTGCCCGGCCGGCGCCACGAGGTCCAGCTCGTCGAGCTGGAAGCGCCGAGGCGTGCCGCCCTCGGGCACGAACTCCAGCAGGATGCGCTCCAGGCGGATCTTGTCGATGGCCACGCCGCCGACCTCCT
>JBMTXX010000023.1:0-23587 GCA_049453935.1 Rubrivivax sp. | reverse complement strand
GCGGCGTGATCGCCAACCGCAGCGCCGCCACCGACCAGATCGACAAGTTCAACGATCGCATCGGCCTGAAGACGATGGCACGCTTTCCGGACCTGGACGTGATCCGACGCAGCCGGCTGAAGAAGTCCACGCTGTTCGAGATGGAGTCCTCGCCCGAACTCGACGCAGTGCAGCGCGAGTACCTCCAGCTCGCCGCCCGGCTGTGGGCTGGGGTGGAGCCGCTGAGCGCGGTGCCGCTGAAGGACCGCGAGATCTTCGACCTGCTGGGTTTCGACTGAAGCCCGCACTTCCTGCCGACACGATGAACTCCGTTTCCTACCAGCAACGCCGCGGCCAGATCGAGCACTATTTCGACCGCACCGCGGTCCGGGCCTGGGAGCAATTGACGTCCAACGCGCCCGTCAGTGGCATCCGTGCCACCGTCCGCGCGGGTCGCGACCGCATGCGCGCCACGCTGATGAATTGGCTGCCGACCGACATGCACGGGCTGCGGCTGCTGGATGCGGGCTGCGGCACCGCCGCCCTGGCCGTCGAGGCCGCACGGCGCGGCGCCGACGTGGTAGCCATCGACCTGTCGCCCCAATTGGTCGAGGTCGCTCGGCAGCGCATCGAGTCGCTGCCCGACGGCACCGCGCTGCTGTCGCGCATCAAGCTGCGCAGCGGCGACATGCTCGACCCCGCGCTCGGCAGCTTCGACCACGTGGTGGCGATGGACTCGCTGATCCATTACTCGATGGACGACGCCGTGCGTCTGCTGCAGACCTGGTCGTGGCGCACCCGCGGCACCATGGCCTTCACCTTCGCGCCGCGCAGTCCGCTGCTGGCGACGATGCGGTCGGTAGGACGCCTGTTCCCCAAGGCCAACCGCGCCCCCTGGATCGAGCCCATGGCCGAGCCGGTGCTGCGCCGGATGATTGGCGACACACCCGAGCTGTCCGCCTGGCAGACCACGCGCACACAGCGCATCTCCAGCGGCTTCTACACCTCGCAGGCGCTTGAGCTGCGCCGGGACGGCAGCGGATGCATCTGAGCGCCCTGCTGCGACGCGGCCGCATCGACTGGACGCGGGTGGCTACGCGCTACCTGCCCTTTGCCGACGCCGCAAGCCCGGACCTGCCGCTGCCGGCGCTGGTGCGGCTGGCGCTGTTCCAGGTCAGCGTGGGGATGGTGGCAGTGCTGACCGTCGGCACGCTGAACCGGGTCATGATCGTCGAGATCGGCGTCGGCGCCTGGCTGGTGGCGCTGATGGTGGCGCTGCCGCTGCTCGTGGCCCCGTTCCGCGCGCTGATCGGCTGGCAGTCCGACCGGCACCGCAGCCCGCTGGGCTGGCGGCGCGTGCCCTACATCTGGATGGGCAGCGGCCTGCAGTTCGCAGGCCTGTCCATCATGCCCTTCGCGCTGGTGCTGCTGGGCGGTGAGTCGGCGATCCAGCTGTGGGCCGGACACCTGGCCGCCGCCCTGGCCTTCCTGCTGGCCGGTGGCGGTGCCCAGGTGGTGCAGACCGCAGGCCTGGCGCTGGCCACCGACCGGGCGAGCCCATCGACCCGGCCACGGGTCGTCGCGCTGATGTACCTGATGCTGCTGCTGGGTATGGTGGGCAGCGGCGCGCTGTTCAGCCTGCTGCTGACCGATTTCAGCCCGACACGGTTGGTGCAGGTGGTCCAGGGCGCGGCCGTGGCCACGCTGGTGCTCAACCTGGTGGCCGTGTGGAAACAGGAAGCACGCGACCGCTCCCGCGCCGCGCAAGCCCCGGACCGCGTGCCCTTCCGTGAACGCTGGCAGCGCTTCGCCGCCCACCAGCGGGTCAGCCGATTCCTGCTGGCGGTCGGTCTGGGCACGGCGGGGTTCAACATGCAGGATGTGATCCTGGAGCCCTATGGCGGCGAGGTGCTGGGGCTGAGCGTCGGCCAGACCACGTTGCTGACCGGCCTGATGGCGCTGGGGGCGATCGCGGCCTTCGCGCTGGCCGCACGGCTGCTTTCGCGCCAGGCCGACCCGGTGCGGGTCGCGGCCTCCGGCGCATTGCTCGGCGTGTTCGCCTTCTCGATGGTGCTGTTCGCCGAGCCGCTGGGCGCGCCGATGCTGTTCCGCGCCGGCGTGGTGCTGATCGGCTTCGGCGGCGGCCTGTTCTCGGTGGGCACGCTCAGCGCCGCCATGGGTCTGGACAGCGGCGGACTGCACGGCATGGTGCTCGGCGCCTGGGGCGGCGTGGTGGCCTTGGCCTCGGGGCTGTCAATCGCCCTCGGTGGCGCCTTGCGCGACGTCGTCTCGGCGCTGGCGCTGTCGGGCGCCCTGGGCGAGGCCCTAAACACCCCCGCCGCGGGCTACGGCGTGGTCTACCACCTCGAGATGGCGCTGCTGTTCGGCACGCTGGCGGTGATCGGTCCACTGGTTCGGCCCCATCGCCGCAAGCCCGTTTCGGCGCCGTCCCACGACCCAGGCCGAGGTTTCGGCCTGGCGGAATTCCCTGGCTGACCCAAGGCGCAGCCCCGATCAACCTTCGATTCACGACCCCAAGACAGGAGCCCCTCATGGGAACCGGAGCCATCACCTCCTACGTCGACGTCGCCCAACTGGTGCTGTACGCGTTCTGGATCTTCTTCGCCTTCGTCATGCTGTACCTCGTGCGCGAGAACCGGCGCGAAGGCTACCCGCTCGAAACCTGGCGCGGCCCCATGGCCGATGGCTGGGTCTCCCGGCCTGACCCCAAGACCTACCTGCTGGACAACGGTGAGACCGTCGTCGCGCCGCTGGACAAGCCCACCGAGACGCACTTCAGCGCCGAGCGCGTGCATCGTTCCGACGGCACCCCGATCGAGCCCGTGGGCAATCCGCTGCTTGCCGGCGTCGGTCCGGGCGCCTGGGCGCAGCGGGCCGACCACCCCGACATGGACCACCATGGCGAACCCAAGATCCGCCCGCTGTCGCTGGCGCCCGAATGCAATGTCAGCCGCAAGGATCCGGACCCGCGAGGCATGACGCTGGCCGACGCCGAAGGCCAGACGGTCGGCACGGTGCGCGACCTTTGGCTGGACGTGCCCGAGATGGTGTTCCGCTACATCGAGGTCGAGCTCGCCGATGGATCGCGCCGAGTGCTGGTGCCCATGACCTTCGCCCGTGTCACGCGCAAGGGGGTCAGCGTGCAGGCCCTGCTGGCGTCGCAGTACGCCGACGTGCCCGCCACGCGCGCACCGGACCGCATCACCCTGCTCGAGGAAGAGCGCATCAGCGCCTACTTCGGTGCCGGCCTGCTGTACGCCACGCCGCAGCGCCTCGAACCACTGATCTGAACAGGACCGGAGGGAGTCGAAGATGAAAGCCGTCCGACAGGCGCCGGAACGCGCCCCCGAACACGAGTTCGAAGCGGCCTACGGCCTGCCCGAGCCCTTGCCCGCAGGGGAACGCATCCTGTGGCAGGGACGGCCGGCTGCGCGCCTGGTGGCCAGCCGCATCTTCCACCTGCGTGCCCTGGCGCTGTACTTCGCGCTGATGCTGGCCTGGCGCGTGGCCGTGCTCGTGCACGACGGCGCCAGTCTGGCGCAAACCTGGCGTGGCACCCTGTCACTGGCCTTGCTCGCCTTGGTGGCGCTGGGCATCCTGGGCTATCTGGCGCGACTGGCCGCGCGCACGACGGTCTACACGCTGACCGATCAGCGCGTGGTGATGCGCATCGGCATCGTCCTGACCGTCACCTACAACCTGCCGCTGCGGCAGATCGACGGCGCGCACTTCGTCGACCTGGGCCAGGGCAGGGGTGAGGTGGCGCTGCAACTGCGTCCGGGGGTGCGTATCGCCTACCTGCACCTGTGGCCGCATGCACGCCCGTGGAAGCTGACCGCACCGCAGCCGATGCTGCGTTGTCTGAACGATGCCCGCGAGGCCTCCGAGAAGCTGGCCCAGGCCTGGTCGCATGCCAACGCGCAGCCGGCACGCGCGACGCCCGACGAGACCTCGGCGGTGCGCCAGCCAGTGCTCGGCCCTCTGGCCGCAGGAGGGCAGTCCGCATGAGGACCGAAGCCTGCCTCGGCTGGGCTGCGGTGTCACTGCCGCCCATGGCGGGCCACCGCGTTCCCCCGCCTGGGAGGGCCCGATGAGCGGTTCTGTCTCTGCGCCGGCGGGCGCGGCCCGTCACGCCCCGATGTCCGACACCTTGATCCCGCGGTGGGCGACGCGGGCCGTGGCGACGCTGCTGGCCCTGCTGCTGATCGGCATCGGCAGTGCCCGACTGTCAGGCTGGGAGCCCTCGGTGACGCCGGGGGCCCTGCTGCTCGAGCGCAGCCTGCGCTTCACCGACACCCCCGATGGCGCGATCCTGGTCAGCGACGTGACCGAGAGCCGCACCCTGGCGACGATGCGCGGCGAGCAGGGCTTTCTGCGCGGCGTGCTGCGCGGACTGGCCCGCGACCGTCGGCAACACGGCATCGGCGCCGACGCGCCCTACACCCTGAGCCTGCACGACGACGGGCGGCTGCTGATCAGCGACCCATCCACCGGGCAGCGCATCGATCTGGCGTCGTTCGGCGCGGACAACGCCGCCGTCTTCACCCAGTGGCTGCCCGCGCCGACGCCCGTTCAACCCACTTCGAAAGGAACCACACCATGAGCGCCATCCAGGCCCTCGACAACCCCGACCAGGTGCTGGAGCGCGCCAAGACCGAGAACCTGATCAGCCCGCGCTTTTACACCACCGACTACGCGGCGATGGATCGACTGGATGTCTCTTCGGTGCGCGCCGAGTGGGACGCGATGCTCGCCGAGTACGAGGGCGACAACAACCACGACCATTTCAAGCGCGACGAGGCCTTCGCCGCCGAGATCCGCGAGCTCGACCCCGCGCTGCGCAAGGAGTTTCTCGACTTCCTGGTGTCGTCGATCACTTCGGAGTTTTCGGGCTGCGTGCTTTACAACGAGATTCGCAAGAAGGTCGACAACCCCGACATCAAGAAGCTGATGACCTACCTGACGCGCGACGAGTCGCGTCACGCGGGCTTCATCAACCAGAGCCTGAAGGACTACGGCCTGGCCGTGGACCTGCAGAAGCTCAAGGCCAGCAAGGCCTACACCTACTTCAAGCCCAAGTTCATCTTCTACGCGACCTACCTGTCCGAGAAGATCGGCTACGCGCGCTACATCACGATCTTCCGCCAGCTCGAGAAGCACCCCGAGTTGCGCTTCCACCCGATCTTCCGCTGGTTCGAGCGCTGGTGCAACGACGAGTTCCGCCACGGCGAGAGCTTCGCGCTGATCATGCGCGCCAACCCCCACCTGCTGCGCGGCATGAACCTGCTGTGGGTGCGCTTCTTCCTGCTGGCGGTGTACGCGACGATGTTTGTGCGCGACCACACGCGGCCGATGCTGCATCGCGCCATGGGCCTGGAGCCTGACGATTACGACTATCGAGTCTTCGAGATCACGAGTGAAATCTCGCGCCAGGTCTTTCCGTTGACTCTCGACACCGACGCCCCGTCCTTCCGCGCCGGCCTGAACCGGCTGGTGCGCGCGCGCGTGCGCTTCGATGCCGGGCGGGAACGCGGGGGCATCGTGGGCCGTCTGCAGCAGGCCGGCGCCGCGCTGAGCGGAGCTGCAACCTTCGTCCGCCTGTTCCTCCATCCCGTCAAGCGACACGAACTGCCGGCGCAGATCCGCGTCGCGCCCGTGTGGTGAGCCGGCGCCGATGACCGACTACGCGCTGCCCGCGCTCGCGGCCGTCCTGCTGTGGTGGGCCGGCACCGGCGCCGTGCTGCTGCTGGACCGGCTGCCGCGCGACACCGCGGGGTGGACCTTCGCCGCCGCGTCGCTGTTCACGCTGGCGGCGCTGTTGTGCATCGGTCACACCGCGGCCGACGCGAGTGTGAGCGCGGCTTACGCGGGTTTCACCTGCGCGGTCGTGTTGTGGGGCTGGCACGAACTGGCCTTTCTCAGCGGCTGGCTCACAGGCCCGCGGCGCGGCGTCGCGACGCCGGGTAGCGGTGCCTGGCGCCGACTGTCCGAGGCCATACAGGTGCTGCTGTGGCATGAGCTTGCGCTCATCGCCAGCGGCGTGGCGCTGTGGTGGTGGCTCGCAGACAGCGTCAATCCCGTCGCTGCGTGGACCTTCACCCTGCTGTACGCGATGCGGGTGTCGGCCAAGCTGAACCTCTATCTCGGCGTGCGCAACCTCGCCCTCGATTTCCTGCCGCCGCACCTGTCGTACCTGGGCAGCTACTTCCGCCAGCGCCGCTTCAACGCGCTGATGCCGGTGTCGCTGCTGGCCGGCTCGGCGATGGTGACGTGGCTGCTGCAGGGAGCGGCGGCCACCGACAGTGGCGTCCGCGCGGCGCACGTGCTGCTGGCCGCGCTGCTGGTGCTGGCGCTGGTCGAGCACCTGATGCTGGTCCTGCCGCTGCAGCCGTCGACGCTGTGGCGCTGGGCGCTGCGGCGCGAGGCGGTGGCCGCGCGTTGAGCGGTCCGCTGGCCGCGAGGGATGTCCGTCGCCTGTGCCCCCTACCTGAACCCGCCCGCCCCGAAGAGGACATGCGCAGATGAGAGTCGATCACTATCCACAAGGCGGCGGGCCGGTCATCCGGGGCAGCGGTGCCACGGCCATTGTCATCGGCAGCGGTTTCGGTGGCCTCGCCGCCGCCATCCGGCTCAGCGTGCGAGGCTGGCGGGTGCAGGTGCTGGAGCGCCTGCCCACACCCGGTGGCCGCGCACGGGTCCATGAGCAGGACGGCTTCCGCTTCGACGCCGGCCCGACCATCATCACCGTGCCGCAGTTCTTTGAGGAGTTGTGGCAACTGGCCGGTCGCCGGCTGTCGGACGACGTGAAGCTCGCATCGCTCGACCCCTACTACCGCATCCGCTTCGATGACGGCCGCTGGTTCGATTACAGCGGCGATCAGGACCACATGCGCGCCGAGGTCGCGCGCTTCAACCCGGACGACCTGCCGGGCTACGAGCGACTGGTGACGGAGTCAGACGTCGCCTACCGCGAAGGCTTCGAGAAGTTGGGCACAGTGGCCTTCGACAGCGTCGGTGACCTGCTGGCGGCCTTGCCGAACATGGTGAAGATGCAGGCCTGGCGCACGATCTGGCAACTCGTGTGCAGCCACCTGAAGGATCCGGCGCTGCGCCAGGTCTTCAGCTTCCACCCGTTGTTGATCGGCGGCAACCCGCTAAAGGTGACCTCCTCCTACAGCCTGATCCACAGCCTGGAGCGGCAGTTCGGCGTGCACTGGGCCATGGGCGGCACGGGCGCGCTGGTGCGCGCGATGGTGAAGTTGCTGGCCGCGCGCGACGTGCCCGTGCGTTGCAACGCCGATGTCCAGCGCATCTGCGTTGAAGATGGCCGAGCCACCGGGGTCGAGCTGGTGGGCGGCGAGCGCATCGCCGCCGACATCGTCGTCAGCAACGCCGATACGGCCTGGACCTATCGGCACCTGCTGCCCGGGGTGCAACGCAAGGTCTGGACCGATCGCAAGCTCGAGCGTGCCAAGTACTCGATGGGGCTGTTCGTCTGGTACTTCGGCACCGACCGCCGCTGGGATGAGGTGCCGCACCACCAGATCCTGCTCGGGCCCCGGTACGAGGGCCTGCTGAAGGACATGTTCCTGCGGCACCATCTGTCCGACGACTTCAGCCTCTATCTGCACCGCCCGAGCGCCACCGATCCGTCGGTCGCGCCCGCCGGCTGCGACGCCTTCTACGTGTTGTCGCCCGTACCGCATCTGGACAGCGGCACCGACTGGTCCGTCGAGGCCGAGCCGTACCGCCGCCGCGTCGAGGCCTATCTCGAGCGCACCGTGCTACCCGGCCTGTCCCGCCATGTGGTCAGCTCACGCGTGACCACGCCGCAGCATTTCCACGACGAACTGCTGTCGTACAAGGGCGCGGGTTTCGGCATGGAGCCACGGCTGCTGCAAAGCGCATGGTTCCGCCCTCACAACCGCAGCGAAGACGTCCAGGGTCTGTTCATGGTCGGCGCGGGAACGCACCCGGGCGCCGGTGTGCCGGGGGTGCTGATGTCGGCCAAGGCCCTGGAGACCGTGCTGCCGCCCCTGCCGGAAACCGCAGACAGACAGGTGTACGTACCAGGCCACAGGCCGACAACCACGCCCCTGCAAGCGGGCGTGCGCAGCTGAGCAGCGTATCGATACCGCCCCAACGACCGGAGACACGGCATGCGACAGGCCATACAGGATTCGAGTTCATTCGAAGGCATGGGCTGGGACTCACACACCCGCACGCACACCGGATTTGCCAGTTCTGGCACCCGGAGTGCACGCACCGCCTACTCCGCGTCCACCATCGGCCTGACCAAGGGCGCAGCCTCACGCTACCAGGCAGACATGCATGCCTGCAGGCGTTTGATGCGCGGCGGATCGCGCTCTTTCTTCCTCTCGTCCCTGCTGCTGCCGGCCAGGGTGCGCCTGCCAGCCACGGCCCTGTACGCCTTCTGCCGTGTGGCCGATGACGCGGTGGACGAGAGCACCCATCCGGAACAGGCGATAGCCGACCTGCACGCCCGGCTGGACGAGGTCTACGACGGACGCCCGGCGGCGCACCTGGCGGACCGTGCGCTGGCCTGCGTCGTCGAGAACTACCGCATGCCCCGCGCGCTGCTCGATGCGCTGCTCGAGGGCTTCGAGTGGGACACCTCCGGCCGACGCTATGAAACGATCGAAGATCTTCATGCCTATGGCGCCAGGGTGGCCGGCACCGTGGGCGCGATGATGGCCGTGGTCATGGAAACTCGGGACGAACGCGCGCTGGCCCGGGCCTGTGAACTGGGCGTGGCGATGCAACTCACCAACATCGCGCGCGATGTCGGCGAGGACGCACGACGTGGGCGCATCTACCTGCCGGCGCAGTGGATGCGCGAGGCCGGGCTCGACCCGGATCGCTGGCTGCGCAGCCCGACCTTCGACCCGCGCCTGGCGAGCGTCATCGAGCGTCTGCTCACGGAAGCCGACCGCCTGTATCGGCGGGCCGAATGCGGCATCAGCGCCCTGCCCCGGGACTGCCGTCCTGGCATTCAGGCCGCACGGCTGGTGTACGCGGAGATCGGTCAAGCCTTGCGCGCCGGCGGGCTGGACTCGGTGAACCGGCGCACGGTGGTGGCGCGCGGCCGCCAGATCGGACTGGTTGCACGGGCCTCCGCGGCCAGCGTCGTCCCGCCGGGGCATCCGATGAGCGATATCGATGGTGATGCACCGCTGGCGGCCATCCGCCACCTGGTCGAAGCCGCCGCAGACGAACGTCTGCCCGACCGGACGTTCTACCAGCGCACGGTGCGCATGCTGGACCTGTTCGAGCGTGTGGGCCAACGTCAGAAGAACTTCGCGTGAACGCCACTGCTGCGACAACGGGCGGTCACGCCGCACATCGGAGAGGGCCATGAATCCCACTGCACGGCATGTCGTCGACCGCAGGACCCACGACGACGACTCGCCTCGGCATCGCCCGGGGCTGGTGCAGGCCGAAGCGATCGTCCGATCGACTGCCGTCGGCCTGATCTATCTTGCTGCTGCCGGGCTCGGGGCCGGTTTCAGTTTCGACTTCGGGATGCGGGCTGGCGGCACCTGGCTGGCGGTCATCGCGGCGGTGCAAGGCGCGGTCTTCGCCACGTTGATGGTCGACGCGATGCGCGATGGCGGGCGGCGGCGGCGGCGCCAAGACACCCCGGCGGCTTCAGGCCGCCGCTGACGCCGGTCGCCCTTGCCGGGCGGCGAGGCTGCGGCTGCCGTCGCCGCGCGCCCCGTCGTCCAGATCGACGCCGTCTTCCCGCAGCGCGCGCTGCAACCGTAGCAGCCCGTCGGCGTCGTCGAGATCCAGGCCCGTGCTGGCGCAACGCAAGGCCGCGGCCGTGCCCGCTGCCTGCCCCATCACGAAGCAGGCACCGCTGGCGCGCGCCGCCGACTGCCCGAGGTGCTCCATCGATGCGCAGCGCCCCGCCACCCACAGGTTGTCGACGCCCAGCGGCCGGAGCATGCGCAGCGGCAACTGGTTGTAGGCGTTGTCAGGGTCGACTGGAAAGGACCACGTCACCCCGCCCTCGACATGCTGCTCCACGGGCCAGGCATTCAGACCGATCACGTCGTCGAAACGGGCGCCGTTGACGACGTCCTCTCCGGTCAGTCGATAGCGCCCGCGCACCCTGCGCGTCTCGCGCACGCCGACCTGGGCCGGCAGGTCCAGGAGTTCAGCGTGTTCGAAGCCCGGGACCTCCTCACGCAGGAAGCGCAGGTAGTCGACGACCTGACGCCGCCCGTCGAGCTCGGCCTGGGTGAGTTCGTGTGGGTCGAGCGCATTGGCGGCCTGACCCCGCGTGTTGCGCAGTTGGGTGACGTTGGCTCGCCAGCGTGTCGGGTCGCGTTGCGGCCGCAGAATGGCACCGCGCCGCGCGAAGGCATGACGCGCGGCCGCGGCCTCCATCAGGCGATCGATGGCACCGAATTCGCCGACCGTCGCCCGAGCGCGCGGCGCGTCGACGCCCCCGATCAGGGCCATCGTGCTCGGATACAGCGCGTTGCCCAGGCCGTCACCATAGTCCCACGGCACCCCGGCATGCGCCGCAAGATCACCGTCACCCGAGGCGTCGATGAACTCCTGCGCACGCCAGGCCCTGCGGCCGGCGCGGGTTTCCAGCAACACCGCATCGACCCGCCTCGACCCCGACATGACAACGCCGCAGCACAGCGCGTGGAACAGCAGTTCGACGCCCGCCTCGCGCAGCATCTGGTCGGCGGCGCACTTGTAGGCAGGCACGTCATAACTGCGCACGCGTATGCGGCCCTGCAAGCCGTCCTGAGGCGCGTTGAGCCCCCCGAGGCGGTCGATGCGCTCGAGCAACTCATCCACCACACCGTGCACCAGCTGCTGAATGGTGCCCAGGCGCCGACCATACAGGCCGGCGAAGTTGGTGACGCCGCCTGCAGTGCCCATCCCGCCCAGGAAGCCGTAGCGCTCGATCAGCACGGTGCGGGCGCCGCGACGTGCTGCGGACACCGCCGCAGCAATGCCTGCCGGCCCACCGCCGAGCACCAGAACCTGGGACGCACCGAGCAGTTCGGTGCGTCGCGCGGGCTCTTCGATGATCACTGGGTCTTGATGCCCTGGCGCCGGATGATGCCGCCGAGCAGTTCAGCCTCGGCCTGCACGCGCGTGCGCATGGCCTCAGGGCCGCTGCCCTGCGCCTGCCAACCCACGGCCAACAACCGGTCGCGGACTTCCGCCGTGCGCAGCAGCGCGGGGATGTCACGCTCCATGCGCTCACGCGCTGCTGCGGGCACGCCGGCGGCAGCGACCACCGCTGTCCAAACCTCCAGATCCTGCAGCTTGACACCCATCGAGTTCAAAGGCTGCACACCGGGCGCCAGCGGGCTGGCCGGTCCGGTCACGCCGACCACGCGGACCTTGCCGGCCTGGGCCTGCGGCAGCGCGATGCCCGGTGGCATCAAGCCGATCTGGACCTGCCCGGAAATCAACGCCGTGATCACGGCCGGGTTGCCGTTGTAGGGCACGTGCGTGACGCCACCGATGCCGGCCTGGGAAAGCAGGGCCTCCATCCCCAGATGCCCCACCGAGCCGATGCCCACGGAGCCGAAGCTCCAAGACGTGCCGCCTGCACGTGCGGCGGCAAAGAAGTCGGCGCCGGCGGGCTTGTCGGCGTTGGTGACCATCACCAGCGGCGCGGTGCCCAGCAGGCTGACGAAGGTGAAGTCCTTGGCGGGGTCGAAGGGCAGCTTGGGGTTGAGCAGCGGCGCCGTCGTCAGGTTGCCGTTGATGACCACGCCCAAGGTATGGCCGTCACGCGACTTCGCCACCGCGTCGGCGGCGATGTTGCCGGCCGCACCGGGCCGGTTCTCCACCAGCACGTTCTGACCCCAGGCCTTGGCCAAGGCTTCGGCCAGGACTCGCGCCGCCACGTCAGGCGTCGACCCGCCGGGGAAACCCACCAGGATCTTCACCGGCTGGGTAGGCCATGCGCCGGCGCCCTGCGCCTGCGCGATGGGGCCGGTCAGGCCCAGCGATGCCGCGACGGTGGCGGCCATGACGAGGCGACGTGTGGTGCGAGCTGCGGGCATCGTGAAGATCTCCTGTGTGATGAATGGCAAAGACGGGCGACCGAGCCGAACCGGCCTACGAGAGGCCAGCCCGACGCGCCGAATTGTCCGCCACCGAGTGGCTCAGACTCGAAAAGCCGTGTAAGCCGCAGAGACCGGACAGAGCAAAACCGCCACGCCATCCTCGCCAGTCGGGACCTGGAAAGCGCGCGGCCTGCCGGAGAAGCCATCGGGCGTACGTCCGAAGGACCGTGACGCCATGATCAGCCCGCGCGGGAAGATCCCTCCGAACCTGGCGCTGAACCGCAGGTCGCCACGGTCAAGGGCCACCCCAGGACCGCGGCTGCGCGTACGACGGGCTCAGCGCTTGAGTTGCTTCGCGTCGTATTTGCGGTTGCTGCGTGCGAACTGCCTGGCCAGCCAGAAGGCGAAGACGATTCCCCAGGCCAGGAAGAGAAGGTGATGAACTTCCATGACTTGCAACTCCAACGTAACGGTTACTCTCTAGACATCAACCCATGCGGACCCGGTGATCAGCCGTCGAGCCGGATGAGCCCTGCGACACGAACGCGCCACCGCGCAGGACCCACCACGCTGCGAACAGCAGCACGATCTCGGCCACATAGACTGCAGCATAGCCTGCGGCCGGGCCCGACCACAGCGACTCCGGCGATCCCCGAGCGGCCCACGCGCCCATCAGATCCCGACCCAGGCCTCCCAGCGCCACGGCCAGTCCTGCGGCGGTGGCCTGCACGGCGCCCCAGGCCCCGAGGGCCAGACCGATCTGGTCGCGCGGGGCCCGGTTCATCGTCAAGGTCAGCGTCGCGTGACCGAACAGGCCACCGCCCAAGCCGATCAGCCACACCCCTGGCACGAACAACGCGGTCGATGACCACAGGGCCGCGGCGATGACCAGCGCAAAGGCGGGCATGCCCAGGCCCACACCGACGCGAGACAAACGTGCAGGGTCGCCACCACGGCCGAGCAGCGCCGCCGCCAGACCGAAACCGACCAGCCCGCCGCATGCCAGCGTCGCCGTCAGCCACGTCGTCTGGCCCACGGACATGCCCAGCACCTGACCGCCATAGGGCTCGAGCAGGACATCCTGCATCGCAAAGCCCATGGTGCCCAGGCCGATGGCCAGAAGACGGCGGCGTGCACCTGGCGTCGCGTCGTAGCGAGCCCAGGCGTCCCTGAATGCGGGCGCCCGCGCGCGGCGTTCCGGTGCGCGCCCTCCGGGCTGGAGCGTCTCCTGCTTCCACATCGCGACTGTGTTCAACACGAGGGTCGACACGGCGCATGCCTGGATGACCTGGATCAGTCGGGCTGGAGAGTATTCGTCGGCCAGCACGGCGCCGAAGACGAAGGCGCTGACCATCGTGCCCACCAGCAGCATCACGTACATCAACCCGACCACACGCGGGTGCGACTCCTGCGGGACGAGGTCTGTGGCCAGTGCCAGCCCGGCGGTCTGTGTCGTGTGCAGCCCCGCGCCTACGAGCAGGAAGGCCAGACCGGCACCGGCCTGACCTACCCAGACGGGCCATTGCCCCGACTGACCGCCGCCGGACAACACCAGCAGGGCGAAGGGCATGATGGCCAGGCCACCGAACTGGACGAGCGTGCCCATCCAGATGAATGGAACGCGCCGCCAACCCAACGCCGAGCGATGGGTGTCGGAACGGAAGCCGATCAGCGCGCGAAATGGCGCGTACAGGACCGGCAGGGAGATCATCACCGCGACCAGCCCGGCCGGCACGCGCAGTTCAACGATCATCACGCGGTTCAGTGCGCCGACGAGCAGCGCCAGAGCCATGCCGACCGACACCTGGAAGAGCGACAGCCGCAGCAATCGTGACAGCGGCAAGTCTGGCGTCGCGACATCGGCGAACGGCAGGAACCGCGGCCCGAGGCGAGCCCAGTGCGTGACGAGGTGTCGGGTGAAGGGAACCATGAAAAAGGCCGTGGGACGAATCGCCGACGCCCGCCAGGCGCGTGCGCCCCGCGTGACATCGGTCACGCTGCGGGCGCCGCGCACGGCGGCGTCGGCGCCGCCGCCAACTATTGCTTGACGGTCTGTGCCGGCAGCACGAGCGTCGGTGGCGCAGCGGCCATCTTCAGCGTGCTGTCCTCGATGGCCGCCGTCGCCGCAGGCGCCGCACCGTTGAGGAACTTCTTGACCCAGGTCGTGTTGGTCAGCAGGGCCACGTGGACCGCGAACGAACCCACGGCCACGGCGCCGAGGAACACGGGAATGCCGACCGTGGGGCGCACGACCAGCCAGAGCTTTCCATAGATCATGTCTTGTTCTCCTTGCCGATCACTTCAGCCACGGCGAATAGATGTAGGCGAACAGGTGCGCCAGCGCGGCAATGAAGCCGAAGATCTGGGTGCCCTGGATCAGGTGGCGGTGGATCTCTTCCGACTGTTCTTCGGTGAGCCCCGTGGGCCACACCTTGTCGGCACTGCTGTCTGCGTCTGCCATGAAAACCTCCTATCGGAGTTCGAGAAGCGTGCAAAACGTGCACGCGGGCGCTTCACCGGCAACCGCAGGCTGCCGGTAATCTGTAATATTGCCCTTACACATCAAAATGTCAACTTTTTTTGACAACAAACGTGGAGGACTGCAACTTCGGGCCCACAAGGTCGTTGCGGGTCACGCGCGCCTGGGCATCCGCCACGGCAGCATCGCCTGCACGACCGGGCTGGCGAACCGGGTGGCGGACAGCGTTTCGTGCATCGCTTCCACGGGCTGCCCGCAAAGGTTGGCGCGCACGAGAGATCGCGCGTAGAAAGGTGTGTCCTCGAGCGTGCGGGCGACGCCTGGGCCAGGTGACCCGGCAGCGGCTTCGGCACGCATCGCCCGGGGTATGCCCCACGCCGTGCGGCTCAGGGGTCTGCGTGCTGGCAGATCGACGGCGTCGACACCACCGTCTCGGCGAAAACGCGCGCCGATCAGCCGGTCGGGTCGGTCGTGCCGCTGCCTGACGTCATAGGCCACGACGGTGCTGCCGTCGTTCATGGGCGCGCGCAGCCAGTCCCAGGTCGTGAAGGGCTCGCTGATCGGCTCGTCACCTTCATTGCTGTCGACATAAGCGTGGCCCTGCCAGCGCAGATCCGGACTGTCGAAATCGACCTCGGCACGCGCGCACGGAGCGATCGGCCCCCAGCGATGCCGGCCATGATCATCGAGCGCCGCCACGTAGGGGCACAAGGCTTCGGGCCGCACACGCACAGTGCCGCGCACGCGCCGGGGCAGCGGGTTGGCGATCTCGTCGATGGTCACGGTCAGACCCTGGGGGCCCCAGTGCACCGCACTCGGGCCGATCACGAACTCGCGTGCGCTTCGGGTCACCTGGCGGTGTCCGCGCTCGGTCATGGTCCAACGCGAGGCCCCGGGGCTGTACAACGCGACGTTGAGCGCGCAGTGGTCATCGGCGCGCGCGCGGCCGCCGCGCCAGGCCCATCGGTAGTAGGGCGAGAACACACTGCCCACGAAGGCGATCAAGGTCAGGGCATGGCGCCCGTCGTCGCTGACCGCGTCGATGTACCACCAGAGGTAGGCGCCCGGTGCGACCGGCGCGTCGAACCGAGGCGATCCATCAGCGCAGCGGCCGCCAGCCGCCCCGACATCGCCGCCATCGGCACGCCCGGCCCCGGATGCACACTGCCCCCGGCCAGGAACAGACCCTCGAGCCCCGTCGAGCAGCTCGAAGCGCGCCGGAACAAGGCCATCCAGCCATGCGTGGCCGGCCCGTACAGCGCACCCCCGCTGCCCGGGAACAGGCGCTGGAAATCGTGCGGCGTCCGCCGCACCGTGGCCGGATGTGCCAGGTCCAGGGTCAGTCCACAGCGGCGCAACAGCGCCATGCATCGGGATTGGCATGCCTCGGTCTCCGAATCGATGAAGGAGCGTGTGTCGCCGTCGGCAGGCGCATTGACGAGCACGAGCAGGCGCTCGTCATGCTGCGCGGCCACAGCGGCGTCGTCACGATCCTGGGCACATACATAGACGGTCCCGCGCTGTGGCAGGCGGCGGTGCTGGAACACGTCACGGAATTCCGAGGCGTAGTCGTCGTCGAAGAAGACGTTGTGCCGCACCAGTGGGAAACCCGTGGCGGGCGCACGCACCGCCCAGGTCATCGCCGACAACGAGCGGCCCGCGGCGGGCACCGGCGGCGGTGCCTGGCTACGCTGGCTGCCCAGCAGCGGCCCGAGCGCGCTGACGTCGCCGTTGTAGACCACGGCGTCGGCCGGCAGCGTCTGGCCCGACGCCAGACGCACGCTGCGCACCCGGCCCTGGGTCTGCTCGATCGCGACACAGGGCGATCCCCAACGCAGCCGGCCGCCGCGCGCCTGGAAGAGATCGGCCAAGGCCAGCGCCAGCGCCGACATGCCGCCCTGGACCGCCCACACGCCCTCCTGCTCGACGTGGGCGACCAGCATCAGTGTGGCCGGGGCCTGCCACGGCGAGGCGCCGCAGTAGGTCGCGTAGCGCCCGAACAACTGCTGCAGGCGCGGGTCGCGAAAGCGCCGTGCCAAGGCCTGCGCCATCGACGCACCGGGGCCCAGCCCGGCGAGCACTGCCAGACCGCGAGGCCCGAGGTCGCCGATCATCCGGGCCAGGCCGGGACGCTGGGATCGTATGTGCGGGCCTTCCAGCCTTCGGTAGACCTGCGCCGCCTCCTCGCAGAACGCCAGATAGCGACGCGCTTCGTCGGCGGAGGACCACGCAGCGATCGCCTCGGCAGAACGTTGACGGTCGACATGCAGATCCAGCTGGCTGCCGTCACTGGACCAGGCGTGACGCGCCAGCAGCGACAGGGGCTGCAACCTGGGCAAGGCCTCAGCCGTGCTGCTGCCGACCTCGTCCAGCAACTCGTCGAACACCCAGCGCATCGTGAACACCGTCGGCCCGGCGTCGACCGGCTGACCGCCGATCGTCACGGGCCGCATCTTGCCGCCCGGCCCGTCCGCCGCGTCGACGATCGTGACATCAAGCCCGCGCGCGGCCAGCAACAGTCCCGACACGAGCCCGGCCACCCCCGCCCCGACGACGACGACGCGATGCTCAGCCACGCGGGACCCCGGGCCAATGCCCGCACATGCGCAAGGGCGAGAAGCGCACGAACATGGACTCGCTGAAATAGCCCGTCTTCCAGGCGGAACGGATCGCCTCGCCATGGGCGCCACCGCGCGCATAGGCGACCATCGACGCCGCGTCATCCCACAGACTGAAAGTCGCCTGCCGCAGCAGTGGCGCCTCCCCCAGACCGACCGCCAGACGGCATCCGCGCGCGCACGCCAGATCGCGCTCGGCGGGCGGTGAATGTCGCCAGAACGCGGCCAGGTGCGCAGGACGGATCGACGCACGCGTGAGCGCAGCCACGACGCGGCCTGGCGCCGGCGAAGGCTCGGACGCAGTGGGCAGGGGGGCAGGCGACATGGTGGCGCCACCCCAGGACCCGCGCGAGGAGGTGACGCGCAACGTCATCCGCAGATGGTCGACCGCGCGGTCCGCATAGTCCTGCAAGCCCTCGCCGCGGTCGGCCCAGGCCTGCGCCGTGTCGAGACTGTCGAAGGCGGCCAGGACACCTTGCACATCCAGACCGGGCACCAGGCCGAACCCGGCATTGCGACCGCTGCCGAGCACCCGCGCAAAGCGCATGCCCGGGACTCGCCCGAGACCGCTGGGTCCCCGCGCCAGCCGCCAAAGCGCCCAGGGCACGCTGCCTGGGCGCAGACGGGTCAACACCAGAACGGCGTGAGTGGCATCCGGCAGAGCGGACGAAGCCTCTTGGGCGCCGAAAGCTGCCCCTAGGCTCGTCTGACCGGCAGAGGCTCCGACCGGCACACGGTGTGTCTGCATCGTCGATCTGCCCGCCGCAACCCAGGTCCGGTCCACTCGCCCGTCCGCGGGCGACTGCCTTGCTACTTTCCGGCGGCTGGCGCGGACGCCGCCGCGACCGCGCCGGCGGCCGGCGGTGCCGCCTGTGCCTTGGGCTCACCCTTCAGGCCGGGGTAGAGCTTGGCCATCTGCATCCCACCCAAGGGCTTGTTGACGCCTTGGTGGCAGGTCGCGCAATAGACCTTGGCCACATCACCCGTCGGGCCCAGACGGTCGGCCGGGAAGGTCGAGGTCAGCGGCACGATGTAGTCGTTGTTGGCCTCCCGCACCATGCGGATGCCATGCCAGGCCGTGGCCTTCTTGGGCACCCACTGCGAGAACGCCTGACTGTTGTGGCAGAACGTGCAGTTCACCCCCAGGCCCTTGCTGAAGTGCATCATCAGCGAATAGGTCTGCTCGGCCGCCTGGATCGTCTCACGCTCCGTGCCCTTCTGCGGAAGCGGCTGCTTCGTGTAGACGCGGATGTTCTGCGCGTCGGTCAGGTAGGCACTGAAGGGGTCGTAAGGCAGCGATGTCGACGCGACCGACCCGACGGCCTTGTTCTGCCCGAAGTCATTGCCCAGCATGGGCTGGGTGTTGGCCTTGGGCACCGCGGCCTTGAACCAGACCTGGTCGGGCACCGGCTTGCCGCGGTGGCAGGTGTAGCAGGTCACGCCCGTGTCGGCCACGTGCTGCGTCCAGTTGGCGTTGACATTGCGCGTCATCTGCAGCATCTTGCGCGCGACGACCTTGGTGTACTTCGAATCCTCGGCCAGGTTGGCCAGGTTATGGCAGTAGCCGCAGCCCTGTTCGGGCGACACCCACTGGGTGATTGCGCTCATATGGCGAGCAAAGTCGGCCACCGGCAGGTCGCCCAGCACCTGCACGTTCTGATAGACGTCCTTGGCCTTGGGACCCGGCATGTCGGGCGGGAGCGCCGGGGTGTCGGGCGGCACCGGCGGCAGCGCCGCACGCTGCGCGGCCAGGATGCGCGGGTTGTCGGTCTGCTGCATCGCGGTGCCGCGGAAGCCCTGCTGGGTCGTCTCCATCGGCGGGCGCTCACAGCCGGCCAGCAACACCAGTGCCGCGAGGCCGAGCCATCCGGCCACGGAAGTTTTGCGAACGGCGCTCATGGCTTGACTCCCTGGAGGGTGGCCGGGTCGACCACGGTGCCCAGCACCGCAGGATAGGACGGGGCAACACCGTGCTTGACGGCCCACAGATACCAGTTGTCGACCACCGTCCCCGACAACAGGATCCCGATCCCGCCGGCCAGCGGGCACAGCACCGCGAACCACCAGGCCCAGCGGTGGATGGACTCCATCGTCGCGTTCCAGCCCATCGTCCAGCGCCAGAACAGCGCGGCGCGCTCGCTGGCGGTGCCGCGGTCGATGATCTGGTCGATCTCGCGGTCGCCGCCGTAGCGCGTGACGGCCAGGATGGTCGCCCCGTGCATCGCGAACAGCAGCGTCGAGCCGTACAGGAAGACGATCGACAGCGCGTGGAAGGGGTTGTAGAAGAGGTTGCCGTAGCGCAGCGAGAAGGCTGCCGTCCAGTCCAGGTGCGGGAAGATGCCGTACGGCACGCCCTCACTCCAACTGCCCATCAGGATGGGCCGGAACAGGCCCAGCACCAGGAAGAGCCAGATCGCCGCGGCGAAGGCCCAAGCGATGTGCGTGCCCATGCCGAGCTGGCGCGCGCGTCGGTAGGTGCGCAGCCACCACGACAGCACCGACACCAGCAGCAGGCCGGAGGCGAACATCCACCAGCCGCCCTCGTTCATCGGCGGAAAACTCAGCCCGTACTTCGGTGACGGCGGCTCGAGGGCGAGCCAAGGCAACTGCCGGATGAATTCGATCGGATCCCAGCCCACCGAAGCGAGCATGTAGAAACCCATGATGTTGATCGACAGGGTGCCCGTGACAATCGAGATCAGGCCGAGCGTGCCAAGATAGAAGGGCCCGACCTGCGCGTTGCCCAGGCGACCGAACAGGTGCACCAGGAAGGGCTTGATATCGCGCGCACTGTTCTGCGGTCCGAGCTCGACGCCGTCGTGCGTGGGGCCGACGGCCTGCACGCGTGTGAAGAGGTTCTGATACTCCATGATGGTCCTCTCTGCGCAGCGCGCCTCACTTCCAGATCGGCAGCTGCAGCCACCAGTTCCACCACTCCGGCCAGCCACGCGTCCAGAACGGGCCACTGATCACGATGCACAGCGCGCTGAAGAAGCCCGCTGCCAGCGCAAGGAACAGACCCAGGCGGTGGATGCCCAGCGTGCCGACCGAGTAGCCGATCAGGTCACGGAAGAAGGTGTCCTCGTGGTCGGGCGTCTTCACCGTCTGCCCCTTGGGCGGATTGGTGGCCGACAGCACCAGAGCCCCGTGCAGTGACAGCGCAAACGTGGTGGCGAAGAAGAAGCTCACCGCGATCATGTGCGCCGGGTTGTAGTGGAAGTGCAGGTACTGGTAGCCGATGTTGCTGACCCAGTCCAGGTGACTCCAGATGCCGTAGGGAAAGCCATGCCCCCAGGCGCCCAGCAGCACCGGGCGGATGACCACCAGCGTCGCGTAGGCAAAGATGGCCACGCCGAAGGCCACCGGCACGTGGTAGCCCATGCCGAGTTTTCGGCAGATCTCCACCTCTCGTAACGCCCAGCTGCCGAAGGCGCCAAGGGCACAGACCGTGACGATCTGCCAGATGCCGCCTTCCTTCAGCGGCGCCAAAGCCAAGCCGTATTTCAGGTCCGGCGGCGCGACGTTGATCTTCCAGGGGTTCCACACCCCCTGCAGCGACGCGTCGTAAAGGATCAGGGCCGTGCCGAGGAAGGAAAAGAAGATGGTCGCGACGCCGAAGAAGCCGACGTAGAACGGGCCGACCCAGAAATCGAACAGGTCGCCTCCGATGAGCGTGCCGCCGCGCACCCGGTATTTGCGCTCGAAACTCAGCATGGCCATGGCTAGGTTCCTCCGCTTGTCAGGCTGGATGACGACGCGCGCATCCTGTCTGCAAGCTACAGATTCTCGAAAGCGGATCGGCCGGCGACCTCAGGCCTCGCGCCGATCCGCGGGTACAGGCTGACCATGCAGCCTGTGCCGACTACTTCTTCTCGGCCGCAGCCGCAGCGGCGGCCTGGGCTTTGGTGGCGGCGGCGTTCGGGCCGTCGAGCCAGTTGTAGGTCGGGGTGCTCAGGAGGATGAGATGGATCATCGCTGCCAGAGCAAACAGAAAAACACCCTGAGCGACCATCGCACGCAGCGGGTCGTAGAGTTTCCAGACTCTCCACATATGCACTACTCCTATTGAAGGTGGGACATGAAGGTGTAGACCGCGGCCTTGACGCCACCGGTCATCGACTTCACGCCTTCAGCACCGGGCAACCAGGTGCGCCAATGCCAGCCGAGCATCTGCCCGACGACCGCGATCGCCGCGAAGACCACGAAACTCACGGCAAAGATGGTCATGAAGGACACCGAATGGGTCTCGACCATCTGCCTCGAGGATGCGCGTTGCACGTTGGCCATTGCCGTCTCCTGTGATTGCCTAGGCGCGGTTGCTCAGAACCAGGGTCGCCAGATCCAGACCAGCAGGTGTGCGACCACGGCTACTGCCGTGAATCCCACGAACCCCTGAACCCAGTACCGGTGAAACTCCTGGGCTTCGTCATCACTCAGACCCGAGATCGAGCCTCTGCTGTCAGCCATGTGAGCCACTCCTAAATTCGGCCTTGCAGCCGTTCTTGCGCGAAGCCTGCGCAATGAGGCAGCCGTAACCTGACGTCACGACATCCTGTACGGCCGGGCGCCATGCGCCAACCGTGTATCCCGGACGCAGCGTCCGTGCCTTGCGCACGACGACGCTTCCTCCTGCCTCCTCGTTGCCCTGGCCCGCGGCCCTCGGACTCTTCTTCATGCTCTCGATCACGCCGCCACCCCCGTGCGCCAGGCGGCGTGCGCCGCGTCCACGCGCTCGCGCGTGACCCGCTCCTCGCCCACGCGGCGCGCCTCGCGCTCAGCGCGGTCACGCAGCCCCTTGGCCGCCGAGATCTGCACCAGCACCGGCTCGGCCTGCACCAGGCGAGCCAGCAGTTCCTGCGCCTCGGCCTCCCAGGGCAGCGTGTCGGCCACGCGCCGTGCCGGCGTGGGCTCGATGCGGTCCAGGTCGGTGCCCAGCGGCAGGATGTGGAACAGCGCGTCGAACAGCGCGTTGCAGAACTCCTGCACGACGTAGGTCGCACCGGCATAGCCCATGAAGGGGGTGCCTGTGGCGCGGCGGATGATGGCCCCCGGGAACGACGCCGGGATGTAGGCCGGCCGCGGCCCATGCCCGGCCGACTTCTCGGCCAGGTACATGCGCTCGTTGTACGAGCCGAACAGCACCAGCGGCGTCTTCTCGTGCACCAGGCGGCGGACTTCTTCGTTGTCGGTCTTCTCGCCGGGCTTGCGCGAGACCGCGAAGTTGCACGGCAGGCCGAGCTCGTCCTCGAGGAAGTGGCGCAGTCCGCGCGCGTAGGTCTCGCCGGCCACCACGCCGAAGTTGGCGGTGCCGAAGAAGTCCTGCGTGACCGAGCGCCACAGGTCCCACACCGGCTTGATGGTGGTGTGCTTCTCGCGCTCGATGAAGGGTTCGGGGTCCAGGTGCAGCAGCCGCCCGAGCTCGCGCAGGAAGGCGGTGGTGCTGTGCAGCCCGATGGGCGCCTGCAGGTAGGGCCGCTCGAGCGCTTCGCACAGCATGCGGCCGTACTCGCGGTACAGGCAGATGTTGACGTCGGCCTCTACCAGACGCGAGACGTCGGCCAGGTGGCTGCCCAGCGGGAAGACCATGTTGATCTCGGCGCCGATGCCCTGCACCAGGCGGCGGATCTCGGCCAGGTCGCTGGGCATGTTGAAGCTGCCGTAGGCCGGGCCGATAAGGTTGACGCGCGGCTTCTCGCCGGCCGGGCGCTGCTCGAAGGGCGTGCGCTGCGGCACCTTGCGCAGGCCGTATTCGCTCCACAGCCAGTACATCGCGCGGTTGGCGCATTGCCACTGGTCTTCGTCGATGGTGCGCGGCAGGAATCGCTGTATCGTCGTGCCCTCGGGCGTGACGCCGCCGCCGATCATCTCGGCGATGGACCCGGTGACGACGACACTCGGCAGATCGGGGTCGAGCGCGGCATGGGCGCGCTTCATGCTGCCCTCGGTGCCCTCGCGCCCGAGTTGCTCCTCGGCCAAGCCGGTGACGACGATGGGCAGCTCGTGCGGCGGCAGCGCGTCGGTGTAGTGCAGCACGCTGGTCACCGGCAGGTTCTCGCACCCCACCGGCCCGTCGATCACCACCTGCAGGCCCTTGATCGCGGTGAACACATACACCGCACCCCAGTAGCCGCCGGCGCGGTCGTGGTCGAGCACGAGCATCAGAGGACCCCTTCCAAGATTCGGGGTTGCGCAGCACGGGCTGATGCCGGCGTGCAACCCCCTCCGCTCATGTCCTCCGGACCGGGCATTGCCCGGTCCTCCCCCTTTACTTCGCTGCGGGGGTTGCCCGCCGTCATCAGCCTGCGGCGATGACGGGCGAGCCTGCAGGAATACACGGAGGCCTCGAGATGGATTGAGGCTGTCGCTGTGGATACTCCGAAAGCGCTGGCAGGCCGCGGGGAGCGGGTGCCCCCCGCAGCGAA
>JBMTXX010000022.1:0-24063 GCA_049453935.1 Rubrivivax sp. | reverse complement strand
GCGCGCAAGCCCCGCTACCTTTCAGTGCGGCAGGGCATCCCCTGCAGGACGAGCCGCCTCGGCAGCTGCGGCCACCGTGGTGTCCACCACAGGCTTCGGGGCTACGTCGTCGTCAGGCAAAGCCACAGGCACGGTCTCGAGCGCCACCTCCAGAACCTTGTCGATCCAGCGCACCGGCACGATCTCCAACTGGTTCTTGGCGTTCTCTGGGATCTCCTGCAGATCCTTGACGTTCTCTTCGGGAATCAGCACCTTCTTCACGCCACCGCGCAGGGCGGCCAGGAGCTTTTCCTTGAGCCCGCCGATGGCGGTGACCTCGCCACGCAGCGTGATTTCGCCCGTCATCGCCACATCGGCACGGACCGGGATGCCAGTGAGGGCGGATACGAACGCGGTCGTCATCGCGATACCGGCACTCGGCCCATCCTTCGGGGTTGCACCATCAGGCACATGGATGTGGATGTCACGCTTGTCGAACAACTCGTCCTTGATGCCCAGCCTTCGGGCGCGGGACCGCACGACCGAACGTGCCGCCTCGACCGACTCCTTCATCACATCACCGAGTGAGCCGGTGCGGATGATGTTGCCCTTGCCGGGCATCACCGCCGCCTCGATCGTCAGCAGGTCACCCCCCACCTCCGTCCAGGCCAGCCCGACCACCTGCCCGACCTGGTTGGTCTTCTCGGTCCGTCCGAAATCGTACTTGCGCACCCCGAGGAAGTCATTGAGGTTGTCCTCCTTGACGACGACGGTCCCCTCGTACTTCTTCAACTGGATGCCCTTGACCACCTTGCGGCAGATCTTGGAGATCTCACGCTCGAGGGAGCGCACACCCGCCTCGCGGGTGTAGTAACGGATGATGGCGCGAATGGCCTCCTCGGTGAGGTCCATCTCCGCCTCGCGGACGCCGTTGTTCTTCTGCTGCTTGGGCAGCAGGTAGCGTTGCGCGATGCTGAGTTTCTCGTCTTCGGTGTAGCCCGCCAGACGGATGACCTCCATCCGGTCGAGCAGCGCCGGCGGGATGTTCATCGAGTTGGACGTCGCCACGAACATCACGTCCGAAAGGTCGAAGTCAACCTCGACGTAGTGGTCGCTGAAGGTATGGTTCTGCTCCGGGTCCAGCACTTCGAGCAGCGCAGAGGACGGGTCGCCGCGGAAGTCCATGCCCAGCTTGTCGATCTCGTCGAGCAGGAACAGCGGATTGCGTGTGCCCACCTTGGTCAGGCTCTGCAGGACCTTGCCCGGCATCGATCCGATGTAAGTGCGGCGGTGTCCCCGGATCTCGGCTTCGTCACGGACACCGCCCAGGGCCATCCGAACGAACTTGCGGCCGGTCGCACGTGCCACGCTCTGACCCAGCGACGTCTTGCCCACACCGGGGGGGCCGACCAGGCACATGATCGGCGCCTTGACCTTGTCCACACGCTGCTGCACTGCCAGGTACTCGAGGATGCGCTCCTTGACCTTTTCCAGGCCGAAGTGGTCCTCGTTCAGCACCGCCTCGGCGTTGCCGAGATCGTGCTTGACCTTGCCGCGCTTGGCCCACGGCAGATTGACGAGCACGTCGATGTAGTTGCGCACCACCGTCGCCTCGGCCGACATCGGCGACATCAGCTTGAGCTTCTTCAACTCGCCGTCGGCCTTCTTGCGCGCCTCCTTGGGCATGCGGGCAGCTTTGATCTTCTTCTCGAGTTCCTCGAGGTCGGCACCCTCCTCGCCGTCGCCGAGTTCCTTCTGGATGGCCTTGACCTGCTCGTTCAGGTAGTACTCGCGCTGGCTCTTCTCCATCTGCCGCTTGACACGGCCGCGGATGCGCTTTTCCACCTGCAGGATGTCGACCTCGTGCTCCAGGAGCTCGAGGAGTTTCTCGAGCCGCTTGGCCACGGGGAAGAGGTCGAGCACCGACTGCTTGGCGTCGAGCTTCAGGGGCAGGTGCGCCGCGATGGTGTCGGCCAGCCGACCCGGGTCGTCGATGCCGGCAATGGACGTCAGGATCTCGGGCGGGATCTTCTTGTTCAGCTTGACGTACTGGTCGAACTGTTGCGTGACCGCACGGCGCAGCGCCTCGATCTCAGGGTTGCCTTCCCCTTGCGGAGGCACCGGCGTCACATCGCCGACGAAGAACTCGCCTTCGTCGCGAACACGCTGGGTGGTGGCGCGCTGTATGCCTTCGACCAGCACCTTGACAGTCCCGTCGGGCAGCTTGAGCATCTGCAGAATGCTCGAGACGCAGCCCACCTCGAACATGTCCTCCGGCTTGGGCTCGTCCTTGCCGGCGGCTTTCTGCGCCACCAACATGATCTGCCGTCCGGACTCCATGGCGGCTTCCAGCGCCTTGATCGACTTCGGCCGCCCGACGAACAGCGGGATGACCATGTGCGGGAACACCACGACATCGCGCAATGGCAACAGCGGCAGTGTGATCGGCGCAGCGGGGAGCACGGGATGACCTGACATGAATGACCTCACTTTCCCGATCCCACATGGGGATCCATGCGGCAGTTGCAAGCACTGGGTTCAGGCACCCAAACGGTGCAGCCCCGGCGCGGTGCCGCCAGACACCCAACAGTTTCAGGCACTGGCCTTCAACTGCTCGCGATAAACAAGCAGGGGTTTGGCCCCCTCTTCGATGATGTGGTCGTCGATGACCACCTTTTCCACGCCTTCGAGCGTGGGAAGCTCGAACATGGTGTCGATCAAGGCCTGCTCGAGGATCGAGCGCAACCCTCGAGCGCCTGTCTTGCGCGCCAAGGCCTTGCGGGCGATGGCGGCCAAGGCGGACGGACGGATCTCCAGTTCCACACCGTCCATCGAGAACAGGCGCTGGTACTGCTTGAGCAGTGCGTTCTTGGGCTCCGTCAGGATCTGCACCAGCGCGTCCTCGGTCAACTCGCCGAGTGTGGCCACCACGGGCAGGCGACCGACGAGCTCCGGGATCAGGCCGAACTTGATCAGATCCTCGGGCTCGACCTCACGGAACATCTCCGAGACCCGCTTCTCCGTCTTGCTGTGGACGGTCGCCGCGAAGCCGATGCCCGACTTCTCGGTCCGGTTCTGGATGACCTTCTCCAGGCCGTCGAAGGCCCCGCCGCAGATGAACAGGATGTTGGTCGTGTCGATCTGCAGGAAATCCTGGTTCGGATGCTTGCGTCCACCCTGGGGCGGCACGCTCGCCATCGTGCCTTCGACCAGCTTCAGCAACGCCTGCTGGACCCCTTCGCCGGAGACATCCCGTGTGATGCTGGGGTTGTCCGCCTTGCGGCTGATCTTGTCGATCTCGTCGATGTAGACGATGCCGCGCTGCGCGCGCTCGACGTCATAGTTGCAGTTCTGCAACAGCTTCTGGATGATGTTCTCGACGTCTTCGCCGACATAGCCCGCTTCCGTCAGCGTCGTGGCGTCGGCGATGACGAAGGGAACATTCAACAAGCGGGCCAGCGTCTGCGCCAGCAGCGTCTTGCCCGACCCTGTGGGACCGATCAGCAGGATGTTGCTCTTCGCGAGTTCAACCTCGTCCTTGGACCCGCCGAGGTGCTTCAGCCGCTTGTAGTGGTTGTAGACGGCCACGGACAGGATGCGCTTGGCAATATCCTGCCCGATCACGTACTGGTCAAGCGTGGACTTGATCTCGCTGGGGATGGGCAGATCCGAGCGCGCAGCCTTGCCAGCAGCGGCCTCGGCAGGCGCCTCGTCCCGGATGATGTCGTTGCACAGTTCGATGCACTCGTCGCAGATGAAGACCGACGGCCCTGCGATGAGTTTCTTGACCTCGTGCTGGCTCTTTCCGCAGAAAGAGCAGTAGAGGACCTTCTCGCCCGAGCTACCCTTCTTTTCGGCCATGTCTGTGCGCGCGCCCGTCGTCTGATGTGGAATCCTGCTTCGATGATAGACCAAGCGGCGCTGTCATCGGGCGGCAAAAAAGACGGGCGTTCTCGCCCGTCCCCGGCGCTTCAACCAGGCCGGCGCTCCAGCACCTGGTCGATCAGCCCGTAATCCCGGGCCTCGGTTGGCGACATGAAGAAGTCGCGCTCCATGTCTGCGGTGATCTTCTCGATCGACTGGCCGGTCCGCTCAGCGTAGATCCGGTTGAGTTGCTCGCGCGTCTTCAGGATCTCCCGGGCGTGGATCTCGATGTCGGTCGCCTGGCCCTGCGCGCCACCTGAAGGCTGGTGGATCATCACCTTGGCGTTGGGCAGCGCCGCCCGCTTGCCTTTGGCCCCGGCCATCAGCAGGAAGGAGCCCATGCTGGCGGCCATGCCCAGGCACAACGTCGACACATCAGGCTTGATGAACTGCATCGTGTCGTAGATCGCCAAGCCGGCGCTGACACTGCCCCCGGGCGAGTTGATGTACAGGAAGATGTCCTTGTCCGGGTTCTCGCTCTCCAGGAACAGCATCTGCGCCACCACCAGGTTCGCGCTCTGGTCATTGACCGGGCCGACAAGAAAGACAATGCGCTCGCGCAGCAAGCGACTGTAGATGTCGTAGGCCCGCTCGCCCCGCCCTGATTGCTCGATGACGATGGGCACCATGCCCAGCCCGGTTGTGTCCAATGCGCTCATCGTGAACCTTTCAAGTGGGTGTCTGACCTGTCAGCGCGCGTTGCTCAAGCCGCAGCCATCACCTGGTCGAACGGGAGCACTTTCTCGCTGACGCGCGCGCGCGCCAAAACGTGCTCGGTGACGTTGTTCTCGACAACAACAGCCTCGACCTCGGCCATGCGCTGGCGGTCTCCCAGGTAATGGCGCATCACCTCGGCCGGCTTCTCGTAGCTCTGGCTGATCTCCTCGAGGTGCTTCTGCAGCTGATCAGGCTTGGCACGCAGGCCCTCGGCGCGCACGAGTTCGGACATGATCAGACCCAGCCGAACCCGTCGCTCGGCCTGCGCCGAGAACATCTCGGCCGGCAACCCGACCTTGTCGGCGTCCTTGACGCCGCGCTCGCGCAGGTCGGCGCGCGTGGACTCGGTCAGGCGCTCGACCTCGTCGTCCACCAGCGCCTTCGGCAACTCGAGCTCGCTGACCTTGACCAGGGCGTCCAGGACCGCAGCCTTGTTGCGCGCCATGACACGGAACTTCAACTCGCGCTCGAGATTGCGCCGGACGTCGACACGAAGCGCATCGACGCTGCCGTCTGCGATGCCGAGGGACCGCACGAAGGCCTCGTCGACGTCGGGCAGTTGCGCAGCCTCGATCTTGTTCATCGTCACGAGGAAGTCAGCCTCCTTGCCTGCCACGTCCTGGCCATGGTAATCCGCCGGGAACTGCAGAGGGAATGTCTTGCTGTCACCCACACGCATGCCACGAACCGCCTGGTCGAACTGCGGCAGCATCTGGCCTTCGCCAATGATGAATTGGAAACCCTTGGCCTGCCCGCCCGCGAACGGTGTGCCGTCGATCGTGCCGGAAAAATCGATCGTCACCCGATCGGTCTCCTGTGCGCCATCACTGGCCGGGCGCTGTGCGAAGGTGCGACGCTGGCGCCTGAGGATGTCGACCGTACGGTCGATCGCCTCGTCGGTGACCTCGGAGGTGACCCGCTCGATCTCGCATGCCGACAGATCGCCGATGCGAACCTCCGGGTAGACCTCGAAGGTGGCGTCGAAGGCCAGGTGCCCCTCCGGCGCCTGGTCGTTCTGCTCGATTCGTGGCGTACCCGCCACACGCAGACTGGCCTCTTGCGCGGCATCGGCGAAAGCCTTGCCCACGCGGTCGTTGACGACCTCGTACTGCACCGAATAGCCGTAGCGCTGCGCGACGACCGACATCGGCACCTTGCCAGGACGGAAGCCTGCGGCCTTGACCGTGCGGGACAGCTTCTTCAGCCGCGTATCGACCTCTGCGGCGATCTCACTGGCCGACAAGGTCAGCGTGACGCGGCGTTGCAGTTTCTCCAGAACTTCGACGTTGACGGCCATGGGGATCTCTGGTGGCGGTTGGCGAGGGGGCGTGGTGCGCGGGGCCGGACTCGAACCGGCACGCCTGTGAGGGCGTCAGGACCTAAACCTGGTGCGTCTACCAATTTCGCCACCCGCGCGGCACTGTGGGACATGAGGCATGCGCCCGCTGCAACTTGCTGCGTAGGGGCGCATGGTGGACGCAAACCATGCATTTTAGCCGCTCGGCGGTGACACGGACCGGCTCGCCCTGCGGATCGCCACTGCGGGACAATATCTTCGTGGGCACTGGACATTACGAGAACTTCCCGGTCGCGTCGGTGCTGTGCCCGCCGCGCCTGCGCGGGACCGTGCTTGCAATCTATCGGTACGCGCGAACAGCGGACGACATCGCAGATGAGGGCCCTCAGGACGCGCAGGGCCGCAGCGACGCCCTGCGGGCCTACAGGGACGACCTGGACGCGATCTACGACGGACGCCCTGACTCCGGGCGCTGGGCAACAGTCTTCCAGCCCTTGCGCGACGCCGTGCAGCGCCACGAACTGCCGCGGCAACCACTGGCAGACCTGCTCAGCGCCTTCCTGCAGGACGTCCAGAACCCGCTCTATCCGACCCGTCAAGCACTGCTCGACTACTGCCGCCGATCCGCCAACCCGGTGGGCCGACTGCTGCTGCACCTGCACGGGGTGGAACACCCGGAGCGCCTTCGCCAATCGGACCACATCTGCACGGCGCTGCAACTGATCAATTTCTGGCAGGACCTCAGCGTCGACCTGCCTCGGGGGCGGGTCTACATTCCGCTGGAGGATGCAGTTCGGCATCGCGTGACGCTGCGCGACCCCAGGCACCTGAGCGACGACGCGCCCACGCGGCAACTCGTGCAGGCGCTGTGCGCATGGGCCGCCACGGAGATGCATCTGGGTGCCCCCCTGGCTGCCAGCCTGCCAGGTCGCGTCGGGTGGGAACTGCGTCTGGTCGTGCAAGGTGGCCTGCGGGTGCTGGACAAGATCCGCACGCTGGGTTTCGCCACGGTGACGACGCGCCCGGTCCTGGGCGCGGCCGACTTGCCGACGATGATCTGGCGCAGCCTGGGCATGCGCCGCCCCACCGAACGGGTCGAGGCATGACACCACAGCAGTACGTCCAGGACAAGGCCGCGCGAAGCGGGTCGAGTTTCTATTACGCCTTTCTTTTCCTGCCCGCCCGACGACGCGCGGCGATCACCGCGTTCTATGCCTTCTGCAGGGAGGTGGACGATGTCGTCGACGAGGTGTCGGACCCTTCCGTGGCCGGCAGCAAACTCGCATGGTGGCGCCAGGAGGTCGCTCGGGCCTTTGCCGGGGCACCGGAGCACCCGGTGATGCAGGCACTGATGCCCCTCGTGGCGGACTTCGGCATCGAGCGACGTCACCTGGACGGCGTGATCGATGGCTGCGAGATCGACCTGATCCAGTCACGCTTCCTCGACTACCCGGGGCTGCAGCGCTACTGCCACCTGGTCGCCGGACTGGTCGGGGAGGTCGCCTGCAACATCTTCGGTCGCCGCAACGAGGCGACCGTTGCGTACGCACACCGGCTCGGCCTGGCGATGCAGCTGACCAACATCATCCGGGACGTCGGTGACGACGCGCGTCGCGGACGCATCTACCTCCCGATGTCGGAGCTTGCCGCGTTCGATGTCAAGGCCCAGGAATTGCTGGCGCGGCGTGCCCCATGGGGCTACAGCGAGCGCTTCGACGCCTTGATGCGGCATCAGGCGCAGCGCGCGCATGCCCTGTACGACGAGGCCCTCGCATTGCTGCCCGTCGAAGACCGCATCACGCAAAAGCCCGGGCTGATGATGGCCGAGATCTACCGCACTCTGCTGCGGGAGATCGAGCGCGGCGGCTTCCGCGTCCTGCACCAGCGCATCTCTCTGACGCCGGTGCGCAAACTGTGGATTGCCGCGCGGGTCCAATGGCGCGGCCCCTGAGCGTGGCGTCAGGCACGCGAGATGCCGCATCGCGGCCGGTCGTCGCCGTGGTCGGAGGCGGCTGGGCCGGATTGGCAGCGGCGGTGGAAATGTCGGCCGCGGGGTGGCATGTCCGGCTGCTGGAAATGGCGCCACAACTGGGGGGGCGGGCGCGCACGCTGCAACGCAACGGATGGACGCTGGACAACGGGCAGCACATCCTCATCGGGGCCTACCGCGACACGCTGGCCTTGATGCGTCGTGTCGGTCTGGATCCGGATGCGCTGCTCGAGCGTGTGCCGCTGGCGCTGCCCGATGCGCGCGGCCGCGGCCTGTGCCTGCGACCTGGACCGGCGCTGCCGCGCGTCATGCAGGCAGTGCTGCGTCAGGCGCACTGGCCGCTGAAAGATCGCCTTGCCTTTCTGGCACGAGCCGCCGGTTGGTTGGCGCCGGGCGCACGCTGCGACCCCACACTGACCGTCGAACGCTGGACCGAAGGCGTCTCGGAACAGGTGCGACAGGAGGTGATCGAGCCGTTGTGCGTCTCCGCGCTCAACACGCCCTCCTCCGGGGCCAGCGCCAGCATGTTCCTTCGCGTCCTGCGCGACGCCTTGCTGGGCGGCCCGGGCAGCGCCGATCTGCTGCTGCCCAGACGCCCTCTGGGTGATCTGCTGCCGCTGGCCGCGCAGTCGTGGCTGACGTCGCGAGGGGCGACGATCCATTTGCGCACGCGGGTACAGCAGCTCGAGCGGTCCGGCCCTGGCTGGCGCATCGATGGCACACCAGTCGATGCGGTCGTCCTGGCTTGCCCTCCCAGGGAGGCTGCACGTCTGGTCGACGCACACGACCTGGGCTGGTCGCGCACCGCCGGTGCGCTACCCCACGCTGCCATCCTGACCGTCTACGCCCATTGGGAGGGCGCAGCGCTGCTGCACCATCCGATGGCACGTCTGGAAGACGGGCCGGCACAGTTCGTCTTCGACCACGGACGCCTGTCGGGACGCCCCGGTCTTCTGGCCTGCGTCGTCAGTGCAGCGCCGGCCGAGCGCACAGACGGCATGGGCTGCGATGTGGCATCCGAGGTCCTGGCCCAGTTGCAGCGCGCGCTTCCCCGGCCGAGCACGGGTGCCTCACCCAGGCAGGTAGCCTCCATTCTGGAAAAGCAGGCCACCTTGAGTTGTGGCCCGGGCCTGCGTCGACCGTCGTCACACATCGCCGGGGGCTTGGTGGCGGCGGGCGACTATGTCGAAGGACCCTACCCGTCGACACTGGAGGGCGCGGTCCGTTCCGGCGTCGCAGCAGCCAGGAGTGTTCTCGCGCAGCCGGAACCCTAGAGCTTGCTTTCATCATGCAGGACATGATGTCAAAATGCGAGACAGGTTCATGGCAAGGCAAGCGCACACGTCCACCCCAGCGATCCAGGTCCTGGAACGCACCTTTCGTCTGCTCGACGTGCTCGCGTCGCAGCAGGACCCGGTCTCGTTGAAATCGCTCAGCGAGAAGACGGGCCTGCACCCATCCACAGCGCACCGCATCCTCAACGATCTGGCGATCGGCCGTCTGGTCGATCGTCCCGAGGCGGGAAGCTACCGTCTGGGCATGCGGTTGCTCGAACTGGGGAATCTGGTCAAGGCACGACTGGACGTGCGCGAGGCAGCCCTGGGCCCGATGCGCGAACTCCACCGCCTGACCCAGCAGCCGGTCAGCCTGTCGATGCGCCAAGGCGACGAGATCGTCTACGTGGAACGTGCCTACAGCGAACGGTCAGGCATGCAGGTCGTCCGCGCCATCGGCGGGCGGGCACCACTGCATCTCACCTCGGTCGGCAAGCTCTTCCTGGCCCACGACGACCCAACGCGTGTGCGCGCCTACGCCACCCGCACCGGGCTGCGGGGCCACACTCGCAACAGCCTCACCGACCTGTCCCGATTGGAGCGGGAACTGGCGTCGGTCAGAGCCTTGGGACATGCACGAGACGACGAGGAACTCGAGCTCGGCGTGAAATGCATGGCCGCAGGCATCTACGACGACCAGAACCGCCTGGTCGCAGGGCTTTCAATTTCTGCACCCGCAGACCGGCTGGACGAAGCCTGGTTGGAGCGGGTCAAGGACACGGCGCGAGACATTTCACACGCCCTGGGGCATCACGACGGCTGAGCGTCAAGCATCCACACACGTCGATGACTGAACCGCTCGCGCTGCGCCGAAGCTGATCAACGCAGACCTGGAGTGCGCCCGATGTCGGGCTCTGCTGGCAACTGCGCCGTCAACCAACGCCGCAGACGCTCTGCGTCGCCGAACCGCGAATACTTGCCAGCGGAATCCAGCAACACCATGATCAGCCTGCGTCCGGCATGCTGGGTCTGCATCACGACGCAACGCCCGGCTTCGGAGATGTAGCCGGTCTTCTGAAGATCGATGTCCCAGGAGGGGTTGCGCACGAGCACGTTGGTGTTGCGGAACTCCAGCACCCGCCGCCCCACGGCCACCGAGGTGCCTTCATCTGTCGACATCTCCCGAATCAAGGGATAACTCGCCGCCGCCTTGACGAGGATGGACAGATCCACTGCGCTGGACTGGTTGCCGCTGGACAGCCCGGTCGGCTCGACATAGCGGGTGGTCTTCATGCCCAGATCGACCGCCTTCTGGTTCATGGCCGACACGAAGGCCTCCATCCCACCGGGATGATGCCGGCCCAGCGCATGCGCCGTCCGATTCTCCGAAGACATCAATGCCAGGTGCAGCATCTGGCCGCGCGTGAGCCTGGAACCGACATGCAGCCTTGAAGGACTTCCCTTCTCGGTGTCGACATCGGCCTGGGACACGGACAGCATGTCGTCCAGTGGAAGCCCGGACTCGATCACGACGATCGCTGTCATCAACTTGGTGATCGAGGCGATGGGCAGCACCGCCTGCGAATTCTTGCTGAACAGGACCTCGTCGGTGTCCTGATCAACGACCAGCGCGACACTGGAGCGCAGGTCGAGCGGGTCAGGCGTGCTTTGAAGCCCGGCCAGATGGCCGAAAGACGGCCGAGCCTGCATCGCCACGGTATGGACCCGTGCGGGAGCCGACCGAGCCGAGCCCGAACGGGACTTCACAGGCGCCTTGGCCACAGGCTTGGCCGACTTGCGCTGCGGCGTCGCACGCACAGCCTTGGCCGGCCGGGAAGATGGCTCCGCGGAAGGGCGCGACTTCGACGATGCGTGCGCCACCGGCACGGCGAACGCCAACCCCAAAAGCAGGCAGAAGCCGGCCAGCGCGGCGGGAAGGCGACGCGTGAACCCTGCCGACACATCCCGAACACTGAATCCCATGACCTGCGGCCCTTGGCAAAACGTCAGTGTACGGGAGCCTGAGACTGCGCGCAAGATCATCGACTTGCACGCGAGTCTTCCAGTGCGACGTACCCCGCGTTCATGTGCAGGACGATGGCGGTACTCCGGCGAGGGCCGGGTGCTGCGCCATCGCCTGCATGCCGCTCAGCCCTGGGCGGCCACGCGCTCTGTCTTGCTGTGCAGCTTGTTGAGCGCCGCGAGGTAAGCCTTCGCGGATGCGACCACGATGTCCGGATCGGCCCCGACACCGTTGACCACCCGCCCGCCAAGCTGCAACCGCACCGTGACCTCACCCTGGGACTCGGTGCTGCCGGAGGTGATGGCATTGACCGAATACAGCATGAGCTCGGCGCCCGACGACACCCGGGACTCGATGGCCTTGAGACTGGCATCGACCGGCCCGTTGCCCTCACTGGCGGCGCTCCACTCCTGGCCGCCGGCAGCGAAGGTCACGCTGGCATGAGGCCGCTCACCCATTTCCGAACGCTGCGACAGCGACAGCAGCCGGTAGTGTTCCTGCTCGCTGGTCACGCTTTCGTCGGCCACCAGCGCAATGATGTCCTCGTCGAAGATCTCGCTCTTGCGATCGGCCAGATCCTTGAACCGGGCAAAGGCGGCGTTGACCTCGGACTCGGACTCGAGCTCGACGCCCAGTTCGAGCAGCCGCTGCTTGAACGCATTGCGCCCGGAAAGCTTGCCCAGCACGATGCGGTTGGCCGACCAGCCCACGTCCTCGGCGCGCATGATCTCGTAGGTGTCGCGCGCCTTCAGCACACCGTCCTGATGGATGCCCGAAGCGTGCGCGAAGGCGTTGGCGCCAACAACAGCCTTGTTGGGCTGCACCACGAAGCCCGTGGTCTGCGAGACCAGTCGCGAGGTGGGCACGATGTGGGCCGCGTCGATCCCCACCTGCAGGCCGAAGTAGTCGCGTCGCGTGCGCACCGCCATGACCACTTCCTCGAGCGAGCAGTTGCCCGCACGCTCGCCCAGCCCGTTGATCGTGCATTCGATCTGGCGCGCCCCGCCGATCGTCACGCCGGCCAGGGAATTCGCCACCGCCATCCCCAGGTCGTTGTGGCAATGGACCGACCAGACCGCCTTGTCTGAATTCGGGATGCGGGTGCGCAGATCGCGGATGAACTGGCCGTAGAGCTCGGGGATCGCGTAGCCGACGGTGTCCGGGATGTTGATCGTCGTGGCACCTTCGGCAATCGCCGCCTCGAGCACACGGCACAGGAACTCTGGATCCGAGCGATAACCGTCTTCAGGCGAGAACTCGACATCGGCGCACAGGTTGCGGGCAAAGCGCACGGCCAACTTCGCCTGCTCGTGGACCTGGTCGCGCGTCATGCGCAGCTTCTTCTCCATGTGCAGGTCGCTGGTGGCGATGAAGGTGTGGATGCGCGCGGACGCCGCCCCCTGCAGCGCCTCGGCCGCCCTGGAGATGTCGCGATCGTTCGCGCGGGCGAGGGAGCACACCGTGCTGTCCTTGATCGCTGCCGCAATCGCCCGGACCGCCTCGAAATCGCCGTTGCTCGACGCGGCGAAGCCCGCCTCGATGACATCCACGCGCAGACGCTCGAGATGGCGCGCGATGCGCAACTTCTCCTCGCGCGTCATCGAGGCGCCGGGCGACTGCTCGCCATCGCGCAAGGTGGTGTCGAAGATGATCAACTTGTCGGACATCGATTTCTCCTTGGGTCGGTGCACGCAGCCGGATGGAGGCATCCGAAAATGGAAACGGCCCGCTGCGTGACGCTGTGCGGGCCGTCTGGGAATGAAAACAGGGACGTGGCCGATCAGCGCGCGGTGGAAACCTCCGGCGCTAGTAGCAGTTGATCGCGGCTGAACCTGTTCATATCATCACAATGTAGCACATCACTGATGCAGGCCGCGCTCATCGGGCTCATCGGTGGAGGTGGCGATCACGCTGACCGGTCGCCCCTTGGCCTTGCGCACGGCGTACAGCACGTAGCCCGAGATGCCGTACAGCAGAAACAGCGCAAACAGCACGATCGGCGGGTGCAGGTTGATGGCCGCGATCCCGAGCGCGACAGCCACGATGACGGCAAACGGCACCGTGCGCCGGCCACCCACCACCTTGAAGCTGTAATAAGGCAGGTTGGTGACCATCGTGAGCCCGGCGAAAAGGGTCACCCCGAACGCCGTCCACGCCAGCCAGCTCAGCGCATGGGCATTGCGCCAGCCGCCGTCTTCCATCACGAAGATGAAGCCCACCACCAACGCGGCAGCGGCCGGGCTCGGAAGGCCCTGAAAGTACCGCTTGTCCACGACCCCGATGTTGGTGTTGAAGCGCGCCAGTCGAAGGGCGGCCGCCGCACAGAACACGAAAGCCGCGATCCAGCCGGGCTTGCCCAGGCCCTTCAGCGCCCACTCGTAGACGATCAGAGCTGGTGCCAGGCCGAAGCTGACCATGTCACACAGGCTGTCCATCTGTTCACCGAAGGCGCTCTGCGTGTTGGTCATGCGGGCGATGCGCCCGTCGAGACTGTCCAGCACCGCTGCGGTGAAGATCCCGATGGCCGAGGCCTCAAAACGGCCGTTCATGGCCATGACAACCGCGTAGAAGCCGGCGAACAAGGCCGACAGCGTCACCGCGTTGGGCAACACGTAGATCCCCTTGCGCCTGCGCGCCAGGGGATCTCCGCCCTCTGCGACGTCCGGCGGTTGCCCAGCCATGGTCAGTTGCGGCTGCGGTCAACCAGGCGGTTGGCCTTGATCCAGGGCATCATCGCGCGCAGTTTCTCACCGACCACCTCGATCTCGTGCTCGGCCATCAGGCGGCGACGCGACATCAGCGTCGGCGCGCCAGCGCGGTTCTCCAGGATGAAGCTCTTCGCGTACTCGCCGGTCTGGATGTCCTGCAGCACCTTCTTCATGACCTTCTTGGACTCGTCGGTGACGATGCGCGGGCCGGTGACGTACTCACCGTACTCGGCATTGTTGGAGATCGAGTAGTTCATGTTGGCGATGCCGCCCTCGTAGATGAGGTCGACGATCAACTTCAGTTCATGCAGGCACTCGAAGTAGGCCATCTCGGGCGCGTAACCCGCCTCGACCAAGGTTTCGAAGCCGGCCTTGATGAGTTCGACCGTACCGCCGCACAGCACGACCTGCTCACCGAACAGATCGGTTTCGGTCTCCTCGCGGAAGTTGGTCTCGATGATGCCGGCCTTGCCGCCGCCGTTGGCCGCGGCGTAGCTCAGCGCGACATCACGCGCACGACCCGAACGGTCGGCATGCACGGCGATCAGGTGCGGCACGCCACCACCCTGCACGTAGGTGCTGCGCACCGTATGCCCTGGCGCCTTGGGGGCCACCATCCAGACATCCAGGTCCTCGCGAGGCACCACCTGCCCGTAGTGGACGTTGAAGCCGTGCGCGAAAGCCAGTGAAGCGCCCTGACGGATGTTCGGCTCGACATCGTTCTTGTAGACCGACGCGATCTGCTCGTCCGGCAGCAGGATCATGACCACGTCCGCACCGCGAACCGCCTCGCCCACCTCGGCCACCTTCAGGCCGGCCTTCTCGACCTTGGGCCAGGATGCGCCACCACGACGCAGACCGACGGTGACATTCACGCCACTGTCATGCAGATTCTGTGCGTGGGCGTGGCCTTGCGAACCATAGCCGACGATGGTGACGTTCTTGCCCTTGATCAGGCTGAGGTCGGCGTCCTTGTCGTAATAGACCTTCATGGGTTCTCCGTTCGGGGTGGGGGTCAGACTCTGAGGATACGGTCACCGCGGCCGATGCCGCTGGCGCCAGTGCGCACCGTCTCCAGGATGGCGCTGCGGTCGATGGCCATCAGGAAGGCGTCGAGCTTGGAGGAGTCCCCCGTGAGCTCTACGGTGTAGGTTTTCTCGGTGACGTCGATGATGCGCCCGCGGAAGATGTCGGTCATGCGGGACATCTCCTCGCGCTCCTTGCCGACGGCGCGCACCTTGATCAGCATGAGCTCGCGCTCGGTGTAGCTGCCCTCGGTCAGGTCGACGACCTTCACGACCTCGATCAGCCGGTTCAGGTGCTTGGTGATCTGCTCGATGATGTCATCCGAGCCGCTCGTGACGATGGTCATGCGCGACAGGGACGCATCCTCGGTGGGCGCCACCGTCAGGCTTTCGATGTTGTAGCCACGTGCCGAGAACAGGCCGACCACGCGTGACAGGGCGCCGGGCTCGTTCTCGAGCAGCACCGCGATGATGTGTTTCATGTGTCTTCGTCCTTCGCCGCGCCACCCCTCGCGGGCCGGTAGGCCCACGCCGCATGCTCGACGATCTTCGATCTGGAGTTTGGGTACAGGATCGGACCTGCTCACCTGCCCGCTGGACGGGCCGGGCCCGGTAAGGCCCAGACCGTCCCAGCGCGGCACCGGCGTCAGAGGTCCTCGGAACCGAGCAGCATCTCGGTGATGCCCTTGCCCGCCTGGACCATGGGCCAGACGTTCTCGGTGGGATCGGTGCGGATGTCGAGGAAGACGGTGCGGTCCTTCAGGCGGATCGCCTCCTTCAACGCAGGCTCCACATCGGCCGGCGACTCGATCTTCATGCCCACATGGCCGTAGGCCTCGGCGAGCTTGACGAAGTCCGGCAACGCATCCATGTAGCTGTGCGAGTAGCGACCGCCGTAGTCGAGTTGCTGCCACTGGCGCACCATGCCGAGGTAGCGGTTGTTCAACGAGACGATCTTGACCGGCGTGTTGTACTGCAGGCAGGTGGAGAGCTCCTGCAGACACATCTGGATCGAACCCTCGCCGGTGATGCAGAAGACATCGGCATCGGGCTTGGCCAGCTTGATCCCCATCGCGTAGGGCAGGCCCACACCCATGGTGCCCAGGCCACCGGAATTGATCCAGCGCCGAGGCGCGTCGAAACCGTAATACTGCGCGGCCCACATCTGGTGCTGGCCGACATCCGAGGTGATGTAGGCATCCGAGCCATGGGTCAGGCGATGCAGCGTCTCGACGACCATCTGCGGCTTGATCACCTCGTCACTGGGCCGGTACTTCAGGCACTCGCGCGAACGCCACTGACCGATCTGCGCCCACCAGGCGTTCATGTCCGCCGGATCGGGGCGCGCCGTGGCCTCGCGGATCTGGGCGATCAACTCCTGCAGAACATCCTTGACGTCGCCGACGATGGGAATGTCGACCTTCACGCGCTTGGAGATCGACGAGGGATCGATGTCGATGTGGATGATCTTGCGCTCGACCTGCGCGAAGTGCTTGGGATTGCCGATCACCCGGTCGTCGAAGCGCGCGCCCACGGCCAGCAGCACGTCGCAGTTCTGCATCGTCATGTTGGCCTCGTAGGTGCCGTGCATCCCGAGCATGCCGAGGAACTTGGGCTCCGACGCCGGGATGGCGCCCAGACCCATCAGCGTGTTGGTGCAGGGAAAACCCAGGAGGTCGACGAGTTCACGCAGTTCCGCCGAGGCCTCACCCAGGATCACGCCGCCACCGGTGTAGATGTAGGGGCGACGCGCGGACAGCAGCAGCTGCACCGCCTTGCGGATCTGCCCGGCGTGGCCCTTGCGGACCGGGTTGTAGGATCGCATGGACACCGATTCCGGGTAATGGAACGGCGCCGTCTTCAGCGAGACATCCTTCGGGACATCGACCACCACCGGCCCGGGGCGTCCGGTGCGCGCGAGATGGAAGGCCTTCTTCATGGTCGCGGCCAGATCTCGCACGTCCTTGACGAGGAAGTTGTGCTTGACGATGGGACGCGTGATGCCCACGGTGTCACATTCCTGGAAGGCGTCCAGGCCGATCGCGGCCGTGGGCACCTGTCCGGTGATGATCACCATCGGGATCGAATCCATGTATGCGGTGGCGATGCCGGTGATGGCATTGGTCACACCCGGGCCCGACGTGACGAGCGCCACACCCACTTCACCCGTGGCGCGGGCGTAGCCGTCGGCGGCGTGCACGGCGGCCTGCTCGTGACGCACCAGCACGTGCTCGATGGTGTCCTGCTTGTACAACGCGTCGTAGATGTACAAGACCGCGCCGCCGGGGTAACCCCAGAGGAACTTGACGCCTTCGGCCTGAAGGCAGCGGACGAGGATTTCCGAACCGTTGGGCTCGGCGGAGGGGGAATTCGATGACGCCGTTGCGGCGCGCTTGACTTCCGCGGCAGACATGTCCATGTGAGACCTCTGTGAATTTCTCTGACGAAAAACCATTGGTGCGCCTGCAGCGCACCCTCGTGAGGCGGCCTCGGCACCTGCGCGGTCGGAAACGGAAACCTTCGCAGTCGAAGGCATGTGTCTGACCAGATCCGCTTTCGGCGGTCGATGATTATGGCATCAGCGCGATGCAGAGCCCGGCCACTGCAGGTTGCGGGATACTTCCGCCCGACTTCATCGCCGCCATGCCCGGCCTGCCACATGCCGACGTCGGCCTGCGGCGGGCCACCGCGACCTTGACCTGGACCTTCGAGTTGAACCTTCCCGTCCCTGCCCCGCCTCTGAGACGCCGACTTTCGGCCTTCGTCTACGAGGGCGTGCTGCTGTTCGGCGTGGTCATGCTGGCGGGCTTCGTCTACGGGGTCGCGACCGACCAGCGCCACGCGCTGCAGGGGCAGCGTGGCCTGCAGTGGGCCGTCTTCCTGGTGCTCGGCGCCTACTTCGCGGGTTTCTGGTCGCGTCAAGGGCAGACCCTGGCGATGAAGACCTGGCACATCCGCCTCATCGACCGCAACGGCGGTCAAGTCGGGCCCTGGCGCGCCTTGTCGCGCTATGCGTTGTCGTGGATCTGGTTCCTCCCGGCGCTGGTCTACGTCGAGACCCAGGGGGTGCGGGGCGGCGGCACGGTGTCGGTGGCGCTGCTGTGCGGCGTGGCCGTCTACGCAGCCCTCAGCCGCTTCCTGCCGGGCCGGCAGTTCCTGCATGACCTGCTGTGCGGCACGCGCCTCGTCGACACGCGCGCCTCGGCGCGGCAGGCTACGCGAAGCACGCCGGACAAGCCTGCCGGCAAAGCGCCTGCCTCGCCTGCCGCGAGGCCTTGACGGGCCGTGTCGGACGACCGATCTTCACCTGCGTCAGCTTTGATGCCTTCGAACCCGCACAAGGGCCACCGCGGCTTGGACCGCATTCGGCGCGCCACGGCCCATTCTCTCGACGGGCTGCGCGTGGCGGTGCGCCAGGAAAGCGCCTTCCGGCAGGAATGCGTCGGCGCCCTGCTGCTGTTGCCTGCCGCGTTCTGGATCGGTCAGGACTGGGTGGCCATCGCGTTGCTTGCGGGCTCGGTGATGCTGGTGCTCATCGTCGAGCTGTTGAACTCGGCCGTGGAGGCGGCCATCGACCGCATCTCGATGGACCTGCACCCACTGAGCAAGATCGCCAAGGACTACGGCAGCGCAGCGGTGATGCTGTCGCTGCTGCTGTGTGGCAGCATCTGGGCGGCCGCCCTCATCGATCGATTTTTCTCATGAACACACCCCCTTTTTCCGTCTGCGTCTACTGCGGCTCGCGCACCGGCATCGACCCGGCCCACGCGCAGGCCGCGCAGGCTTTGGGCCGCGCCATCGGTGAGCGCGGCTGGCAACTGGTCTACGGTGGCGGCAAGGTCGGCCTCATGGGCGTCGTCGCCGATGCCGTCCTCGCCCATGGTGGACGCGTGATCGGCGTGATCCCGCGGATGCTGATGGACCGCGAGGTCGGCCATACCGACCTGCAGGAACTGCACGTGGTGGACACCATGCATCAACGCAAGCAGATGATGGCCGAGCGCGTGCACGCCTTCCTCGCGCTGCCAGGGGGCATCGGGACGCTGGAGGAACTGTTCGAGGTCTGGACCTGGCGCCAGATCGGCTATCACACGCGCCCGATCGGGCTTCTGAACGTGGGCGGCTATTACGACGCGCTGCTGAACTTCCTGCAGCATTCCGTCGATCAGGGTTTTCTGGCCGCCCCGCAAAAGGAAGTGCTGCAGGTCGGCTCCGATCCTTGCGAACTCCTCCAGCGGCTGCACCAAATGGCTGCCCCGGCCACGGCCCGCGCTGACTACGGTCGGATCTGAAACCGCCACGCGACGACGGCGGGTGCCCGCCCTCGTCGGCTGTCAGGGTCAGACCGCTGACTCGTCGGTTTCCCCTGTGCGGATGCGCACCACCTGCTCGACCGCGGTCACGAAGATCTTGCCGTCGCCGATCTTGCCCGTCTTGGCCGCACGGATGATGGCGTCGATGCAACGGTCGACGTCGCCGTCGCGCACGACCACCTCGACCTTGACCTTGGGCAGGAAGTCGACGACGTATTCCGCGCCGCGATAGAGCTCGGTGTGGCCCTTCTGGCGGCCGAACCCCTTGACTTCCGTGACCGTCAGGCCCGAGACCCCCATCTCGGCGAGTGCCTCGCGCACCTCCTCGAGCTTGAACGGCTTGATGATGGCGGTGATCTGCTTCATGGATGTCTCCTCGGCATGGTCGGGTGGCAGGCGTCAGGCACGGAACCTGGACGTGATCGGATAGCGCCAGTCGCGCCCGAAGGCACGATGGGTGATGCGGATGCCCACGGGTGCCTGACGGCGCTTGTACTCGTTGACCTTGATCAGACGCGTCACCCGCTCGACATCGGCGCGGTCGAACCCGGCAGCGACGATGGCTTCGATACCCTCATCCTCTTCCATGTAGCGCTGCAGAATGGCGTCGAGGACCTCGTAGGGCGGCAGGCTGTCCTGGTCGGTCTGGTCCGGCCGCAGCTCTGCCGACGGTGCACGGGTGATGATGCGCTCGGGAATGACAGGTCCGACGCTGCCGTCGGCACGTCGGTTGGGTTGCAGGTTCTTCCATTCGGCCAGACGGTACACCAGGGTCTTGACGACGTCCTTGATGACGGCGAATCCCCCGGCCATGTCGCCGTACAGGGTGCAGTAGCCGGTGGCCATCTCGCTCTTGTTGCCTGTGGTCAGCACGATGGCGCCGGTCTTGTTGGACAGCGCCATCAGCAGCGTGCCGCGGATGCGGGCCTGGATGTTCTCCTCGGTCGCATCCTCGGGCAGGCCTGCGAAGTGCGGTGCCAGGCTCTGGCCGAAGGCGTCGAACATCGGGCCGATACCGATCTCGTCATAGCGCACGCCCAGCCGCGCCGCCATGTCGCGGGCATCGATCCATGAGATCTCGGCCGTATAGGCGGACGGCATCATGACGGTCCGCACACGCTCCGCCCCGAGCGCGTCCACCGCCACCGCCAGCACCAGCGCCGAATCGATGCCGCCCGACAGGCCGATGATGGCGCCGGGAAAGCCGTTCTTGCCGACATAGTCCCGCACGCCCGTGACCAGCGCCGCCCAGGCTTGCGCAGGCACTTCCGGGATCGGCGCGATCGGCCCTCTGACCTGGCCGTCCGTCCCTACCTCCACCAACGTCAACGCGGGTTCGAACATGGGGGCACGCGCCTGCACGCGCCCCTGCGCATCGACGGCGAACGAGGCACCGTCGAACACGACCTCGTCCTGGCCGCCGACCAGATGGGCATACATCAGGGGACAACCGGTCGCCCGCGCGCGCTCGCCCATGCGTTGTTCGCGCTCGAAAGCCTTGTCCAGATGGAACGGTGACGCGTTGAGCACGCACAGCACCTGCGCGCCGGCCTTGCAGGCCAGCGCCGCAGGCTCTTCGAACCAGGCGTCCTCACAGATCAGCACGCCCAGCGTCAAGCCTTCGACCTCGAACACCATCGCACCCATGCCGACATCCCGACCGGACGCAAAGTAGCGACGCTCATCGAAGACCTGGTAGTTGGGCAACTCGCGCTTGGCGTAGGCGGCGCGCACCTGGCCACCTTGGAGCAACGATGCGGCGTTCAAGGCCATGGGCAAGGCCAGAGACTTCGTGCGGACATCGCCATCGTCCGCACGCCGCATCGGGTGACCGACGACGACGTGCATGTCGTGCAGGTCCGCCAGCGACGTCGCCAGCGCCTGCAACGCCTGCTCACAGGCCTGCATGAAGGCCGGACGCATGAGCAGATCCTCGGGGGGATAACCCGTCAATGCAAGTTCAGGAGCCAGCAGCACCCTCGCACCTTGTGCGTGGGCCTCACGCGCGGCGCGCTCGATCGCGCGGGCGTTGCCTTCGAGGTCGCCGACGGTCGCGTTCAGTTGCGCCAGCGCGAGGGTCAGCATGTTCGGAAGCCTCCGGGTCAGCGCGGGCGCCCACCGCAAGCGCCGGCGGCGCGTGCCGGCCGACCCCCTTGCAGCACAGGTCAGCCCAAGCGCATCAGAATTCGATGTGGCTGATTATCTCACCCGGGTCTTTTCCGACCCAGAAGACCTGGACCCTGCCGCATGGGATGCGCTGCTCGAGCATCAGGCGCATCCAACGCCCTTCATGCGCCACGCCTATCTGGCTGCGCTGCACCGCTGCGGATGCGCCGTGCCGGACACCGGCTGGGCGCCACGTTTCCTGACGCTGTGGCGGGATGGCCGCCTGGCTGCGGCAATCGCGCTGTACCTCAAGAGCCACTCCTACGGCGAATACGTGTTCGACTGGGCCTGGGCAGATGCCTACCGGCGACACGGCCTGCGCTACTACCCGAAATGGCTGGGCGCGGTGCCCTTCACCCCGGTGCCGGGCACGCGACTGCTGGCAGAGGATGACCGGGCGCGCCGCGCACTCGCCGACCAACTGCTGCTGCAGGCGCGCGGGTCGGGCCTGTCATCGGCCCACCTGCTGTTCGTCGACCCAAGCGATCGCCAGATGCTGCAAGCCGCAGGCTGGATGATGCGTGAAGGGGTGCAGTTCCATTGGCACCAGGATGCGCACACGCCCTGGGGCGACTTCGACACCTTCGTCCACAGTCTCCAGCGGCACAAGCGCAAGAACATTCTTCAGGAACGCCGACGCGTCGCCGAGGCCGGCGTGCGTTTCACGGTGCACGAGGGCGCCGACATCGATGAACGGCTTTGGGACCACTTCCACCGCTGCTACGCGCAGACGTACGCGGCGCACCATTCCACCCCCTACCTCAACCGCGGCTTCTTCTCGGAGATGGCACGCGCGATGCCGGAGCACTGGGTGATGTTCGTCGGCTGGCGCGACGACACGCCGATCGCGGCCTCACTGATCGCGGTGGACTGTCGGCGCAGGGCCGCCTGGGGCCGCTACTGGGGCTGCACCGAGGCCGTTCCCTGCCTGCACTTCGAGGCCTGCTATTACCAGCCACTGGCGTGGTGCATCGCCCGTGGCTATCTGCGCTTCGAAGGGGGCGCGCAGGGCGAGCACAAGATGGCTCGCGGCCTGATGCCCGTGCAGACCGCATCAGCGCACTGGCTGGCAGATGAACGCTTTGCCGACGCGGTGGCCGAGTTCCTGGCGCGGGAAGGTGCAGGCGTCTCGGCCTACGTCGACGAACTCAACGACCGCACGCCGTTCAGGCCGCGTGCTTTGCCGCCCAGTTCGCCATCCCGATCCTGACTTCCTCGCGCGCGCTGTCCGAACCTTCCCAGCCCGTGACCTTCACCCACTTGCCGGGCTCCAGATCCTTGTAGTGCTCGAAGAAGTGCTGGATCGTCTTGAGCCGCATGGGGTTCAGGTCTTCCGGCTGCTTCCACTGCGTGTAGATCGACAGGATCTTGTCGATCGGCACGGCCAGCAGCTTGTTGTCCCCGCCAGCCTCGTCCGTCATCTTCAGCACACCGATGGGTCGGCAGGTGACGACCACGCCAGGGATCAGCGGCACGGGCGTGATCACCAGCACGTCCACCGGATCGCCGTCGTCGGCCAAGGTCTTCGGGATGTAGCCGTAGTTGCACGGGTAGTGCATCGACGTGCCCATGAACCGGTCGACGAACAGCGCGCCGGTTTCCTCGTCGACCTCGTACTTGATCGGATCGCCGCTCATCGGGATCTCGATGATGACGTTGAACTCGTCGGGCGCCTTGGCGCCCGGTGACACGTTGTGCAGGCTCATGATGGTCGGCTTGTCGTTGGGGGCAGCCCAAGCCACCCCTGAGGGAAAACCCGGATTTTAGGCAGTGCGCTTGCGATGCCCTGACGAAACCGTGCCAACACATCAACACTCAAGCGTGCTGGACAGTGCGACCCGTCAACCCCGGGATGACACTGGAAAACACCATGATGCGAAGGGTCTAGGATCCCGTAGCATCCGGCCGCTGCCTGGAAAGCGCAGCAGATGCGGTTCGCCGGCCGAGGCGACCGATCACTGAACGACGCCAAGAAACGAACGAAGGAGTCTGCGAATGTCGACCTCGATGGCGCTGAATGCAGCGCTGGTGTGCGGCCTGGTGGCTGTCATCTACGGCTTCGTGCAACGAAGCTGGATCCTGAAGCAGGACGCGGGCAACGCGCGAATGCAGGAGATTGCCGGGGCGGTGCAGCAAGGCGCTGCGGCCTATCTGGCCAGGCAGTACAAGACGATTGCCATCGTCGGCGTCGTGCTGGCGGTCCTGATCGGGATCTTCCTGGGCGGCACCACGGCAGCGGGCTTCGTCCTGGGCGCGGTGCTCTCGGGCGCCTGCGGCTTCATCGGGATGAATGTCTCGGTTCGCGCCAACGTGCGCACAGCCCAGGCAGCCACCAAGGGCATCGGTCCGGCGCTGGATGTGGCCTTCAAGGGCGGCGCCATCACCGGCATGCTGGTGGTCGGCCTGGGATTGATCGGCGTGGGCGTGTTCTTCCTGGCCATCGGCGGGCTGGACAAGCCGGATTCAGCGACGCTGAAGCCGCTGCTGGGCCTGGCATTCGGCTCCAGCCTGATCTCGATCTTCGCGCGGTTGGGTGGTGGCATCTTCACCAAGGGTGCTGACGTCGGCGCGGACCTGGTGGGCAAGGTGGAAGCGGGCATCCCCGAGGACGACCCCCGCAACCCGGCGGTGATCGCCGACAACGTGG
>JBMTXX010000021.1:0-24154 GCA_049453935.1 Rubrivivax sp. | reverse complement strand
GCGCAGCGTCCCTTCCTGGACAAGAAGCTCGACAGCCAGGGCATGAAGCTGCTGTACGCCGTGCCGTGGCCGCCACAGGGCATCTACGTCAACAAGCCGATCAGCGCCGCCGCCGACCTCAAGGGTGTGAAGTGGCGCGCCTACAGCCCGGCGACTGCCCGCATCGCCGAATTGGTTGGCGCACAGCCTGTGACGGTGCAGGCGGCCGAGCTGAGCCAGGCCATGGCCACCGGTGTGGTGCAGTCCTACATGTCCTCCGGCTCCACCGGCTTCGACACCAAGACCTACGAGCACATCAAGTACTGGTACGACACCCAGGCCTGGTTGCCGAAGAACGCCGTCATCGTCAACAAGCGGGCCTTCGAGGCGCTGGACAAGGCCACGCAAGACGCGGTGCTGCAGGCAGCCGCCACGGCCGAGGCACGTGGCATGGAGGCGAGCAAGTTCACCAACAAGGACAGCCTGGACAAGCTGCGTGCCAACGGCATGAACATCGTCGAGCCGTCTGCCCAGCTCAAAGCCGATCTGAAGCAGGTCGGTGAGGTGATGCTCAAGGAGTGGCTGGCCAAGGCCGGCGCCGAGGGCCAGGCCATCATCGACGCTTATCGCAAGTAAGCGTTCGACGGCCTGAGCTGCGGAAACCCGGATGCTGCGCAAGTCCCTGGATGCCCTGTACGACGGCGCGGCCTGGCTGGCCGCGCTGTGCATGATCGGTCTGCTGGTGATGGTGCTGCTGTCCATCGTCAGCCGACTGGCGCACTTCCACGTCCCGGGCACCGATGCCTATGCCGGCTACCTGATGGCAGCAGCCGGCTTCCTGGCGCTTGCGCACACGCTCAAGCGCCAGGAGCACATCCGCGTGACCCTGCTGATCAACGCACTGCGGGGGCGCGCGCGCCGGGTCATGGAGGTCTGGGCTTTGGGCGCCGCCACGTTCCTGGCAGCGCTGGGCGCCTGGTACTCGGTGCGCCTGTCCTGGCAGTCTCATCTCTTCGAGGACATCTCCACCGGCAACGACGCCACGCCGCTGTGGATCCCGCAGCTGTCGATGGCCGTCGGCAACCTGATCCTGCTGGTGGCCTTCATCGATGAATTCGTCCTGGAGTTGCGGGGACGCCGTCGCGCGCCGGCGACCGACGGCGCCGCCCGCAACGAGTAGTCCTGTCGCGCATGTCCGATCTCGCCATCACCGCCCTGCTCGTCGCGTCGCTGTTCCTGATCCTGGGTAGCGGGGTATGGATCGGCCTGACGTTGTCCGGCGTGGCCTGGATCGGCATGCAACTGTTCAGCTCGCGCCCGGCAGGCGACGCGATGGCGGTGACGATCTGGGGGTCGGCTTCGAGCTGGACGCTGACGGCGCTGCCGCTGTTCGTCTGGATGGGCGAGATCCTGTTCCGCACCCGGCTCAGCCAGGACATGTTCCGAGGCCTGGCGCCATGGATGCAGTCGCTGCCCGGACGGCTGCTGCACGTCAACATCGCCGGATGCGCGATCTTCGCTGCCGTGTCGGGTTCGAGCGCCGCCACCTGCGCAACGATCGGCAAGATGAGCCTGCCCGAGCTGAAGCAGCGCGGGTATCCCGACAGCATCGCCATCGGGTCGCTCGCCGGCGCGGGCACGCTGGGCCTGCTGATCCCGCCGTCGATCATCATGATCGTCTATGGCGTGGCGGCCGAGGTGTCGATCGCCCGCCTGTTCATCGCCGGCATCCTGCCCGGGATCCTGCTGGCCGCGCTGTTCTCCGGCTACCTGATGCTGTGGGCCTGGCGCAATGCCGACAAGGTGCCACCCGCCGACGAACGCATGACGATCGGCGAGAAATTGCGTCAGTCCCGCCACCTGATCCCGGTGATCCTGCTGATCGGTGCGGTACTGGGCAGCATCTACACCGGTCTGGCCACGGCGACGGAGGCTGCCGCCGTCGGCGTGGTCGGCGCGCTGATCATCTCCGCGGCGCAAGGCTCTCTGACCTGGCAGACCTTCAAGGATTCGCTGCTCGGCGGCACGCGCCTGTACTGCATGATCGCGCTGATCCTGGCCGGCGCGGCTTTCCTCACGCTCAGCATGGGCTACATCGGGCTGCCCCGGCACCTTGCGGAGTGGATCGCATCGCTCGGGCTGTCGCAGTTCGAGTTGCTGCTGGCCCTGATGGGCTTCTATCTCCTGCTGGGGTGTTTCCTCGACGGCATCTCGATGGTGGTGCTGACCATGGGGGTGATCATGCCCACCGTCGTCGGCGCAGGCATCGACCCGGTGTGGTTCGGCATCTTCATCGTGATCGTCGTCGAGGCCGCGCAGATCACGCCGCCTGTGGGCTTCAATCTCTTCGTGATGCAGGGCATGACCAAGCGCGACATCGCCTGGATCGCGCGGGTCACGATGCCGTTCTTCTTCCTGATGATCAGCGCCGCGGGCCTGATCTACCTGTTCCCGGGGCTGGTCACTGCGCTGCCGCAACGCATGATGGGCTGAACGGCCCTGTTCGTAGCGCTGCAGTCTGGCCGCTGCACTCGCCTCGATGCCGTCAGCGTGACAACGCCTGCTCGACCGCCTTGGCGGTCATCGCCACGATCATCGCCGCGCGATAGCTGGCGCTGGCGTGCAGGTCGGACGTCAGGTCGTCGGCGCTCAGTCGGACGCCCTTGACCGCCTGCGGGGTGAACGAGGCCGCCAGGGCCGCCTCCAGCAAAGGCTCGCGGCGCACGCAGGCGGCAGCGCCCGTCACGGCCACCCGCACACCGAAAGCACCCTGGGCGACGAACACACCCACGATCGCAAAGCGGGATGCCGGCTGGCGCAGCTTGGCGTAAGCGCTGCGCGCGGCGACCGGGAACGACACCTCGGTGATCAGCTCACCCGGCTCGAGCGCCGTCTGGTAGATGCCGGTGAAGAAATCCGCCGCCGCAATCGTGCGCCGATCGGTATGGACGGTGGCGTCGAGCGCCACCACGGCCGCCGGATAACAGGCCGCCGGGTCCGCATTGGCCAGCGCCCCGCCCAACGTGCCCATCGCGCGCACTGCGGGGTCGCCGATGCCCTCAGCCAATTCAGCCAGCCCTGGCAGGCGCTGGCGCACCGTCGCCGACGACGCCACATCGGCATGCCGCGTCATCGCCCCGATGAAGATCCGGTCTTCGTTCACCCGGATCCCTGCCAGTTCGGCGATGGCGCCAAGGTCGACCAGCCGCTCCGACGCCGACATCCGCAGCTTCATCGCCTGCACCAAGCTCTGCCCACCTGCGAGGAATCGGGCATCGCCCTCGAAGGCCGCCAACGCCGCGGGGATGCTGGCAGGACGCAGGTAGTCGAACGGGACCATGCAGAAATCTCCTTGTCGATCGGGCTGCAACCAGCCTGGATTGTCCGGGACGATGGACGGTCATCACATGGCGCAGCTGCGAAACCCGCAGAACAGGTCGTCTCGATCGGGCGATGCGGCACGCCGCAGCCCCGGGTGCGCCGCGCGCGGCACGGTCCAGGCCGACGCGCCACGCAGCAACCCCCAGCCTTTCGGTGGGGGCGTGACCGAGAAGCCCGCCACGCGGGCACCCTGCCCACTGGCGTAGGGCCGCGGCGCATCCAGCATCCACTCCCAGACATCCCCCCAGACCCAGCCACGCTGCGCGGCGGTGTCTCGGCCCCGTACCCACTCGGCCTCGGTCGGCAACCGCCGACCCGCCCAGCGGCACCATGCCTCAGCCTCGTGCAGCGACAGATGCACGGCAGCCTGTGTGGCCGGCAGACGACGCATCTGCCCCCGCCGCGCGCCGACGACGGCCCCACGAACCTGCTCGATGCCCCGCGGCACGCGCCGGCCCTGCGACTGCACCCACTGCCAGCCCGGCGCAGTCCACCACCGCGGATCGTCGTAGCCGCCATCCTCGATGAACTCCGCGTAGTGCGCCCAGCACACCGGCTGTGCATCGATCTCGAAGGCAGGCACCGTCACCGTGTGGGACCAGCGCTCGTTCGGTGGCACCAGGCCGCCACGAGACACCGCGCCGAGCGTGACCGGCCCAGCGCTGACCAGGATCGGCTCGCGCAGCGCTCGGGCCGGCGCCCCCTGCCCGCCCGGATCCTGATCGATCACCGGGACCGCCAGCCATTGCGCGGCTTCGGCCAGCCTTTCCGACAACCGGTCTTCGTGCATCAGCGCCAGCCGGAACCCATGCAGTGCGGCATCGTCGTCGGGCGTCGACGCCAGCAGGTCGAGTGTCGTCTCGAGGGTGTCGGCCAGGAAGCGACGGATCTCGTCGGGGGCAGGCGCCGCAGCGCCGTCGTGGAGATCTCGAGACCCGCCCGGGCACTCGACCGAGGTCGCGAGGGGGCTGAACCACGGATCGGCCATCGGATGGACCGATGGCAGACGGGGCAGATCCGGATCGGCAGCCTCGCCCCGGTGGCGCTGCACGTGGCGCGCGATCCATCTTTCCTGAAACCAGCCCGCCTGCCCGATGCAACGCCACGGGACCGCGCGATGGGGCGCCCCGGGCGCGGGCGCCCAAGCCCGCCCTTGTTCGAAGACCGTCAACCAGCGCAGCGTACGGTTGCGGGCATCCATCAGCGCGAGCGACAAGAGCTCCGCGTCGGCACGGCGGGCCAGGACCGGATCGTCGAGCACCTGGGCGCCACGCAGCGCACCGTTCATCCGGCGCTCCACCGATTCAAGCTGTGCGCACCGGCCACGCGCGCCCCTGCGACGACCACGACGGCCAGGCCGGTTCAGGCCCGCTCGATCCGGGCGTAGGCGCTGTGGTTGTGGATGGACTCGAAATTCTCGACGTCCACGCGGTAACGGCCGACCCGCGGATCGGCCTCCAGACGCAACGCGACATCCCGCACCAGGTCCTCGACGAACTTCGGGTTCTCGTAGGCGCGCTCTGTCACCCATTTCTCGTCGGCGCGCTTGAGCATGGGCCAGATCTCACTGGAGGCACTGTCCTCGGCGAAGCGCACCAGCTCGTGCCAGTGCAGCGATGGCTGCGGCTCGACCCGCAGCGTCACGCGCGAGCGTTGGTTGTGCGCGCCGTAGTCGGAGATCTCCTTGGAGCACGGGCACAGCGTCTTCACCGGCACGCCCACCTCCATCCACACCGTCGTGCGCGACGCGCGAGTCTCGACGATCCAGCGGCCCTCGTAGTCCAGCAGGCTCGAAAGCCCAGAGACCGGCGCCCGCTTGCGCAGGAAGAAGTGGAAGGCAGCCTCGATGCGGCCCTCCTGCGCCTCCAGGCGTTGCAGCATCTCGGCGTGGCGTTGCGCCAGCACGTCCGCGTCCAGCGGCTCGTCAAGGGCGTCGAGCCAGGCAATGAAGCGCGACATGTGTGTGCCCTTGCGATCGGCAGGCAAGGCGACATCCAGCGACCACATGGCCGCTGTGCTCTGCACGTCACCGGCCACCCTCAGTCGCAGCGGGTAGCGCACGTCCCGGATGCCCACACGCTGGATGGCCATCCGACGATGGTCGGGAGACCCCTGCGTATCGGGAATGTGGAGGGCGTCTGTGAGGTTGGTCATGGGGTCGATCCTGTCACCGGGCGCGACATGAAGCGTTCGAACGGGTGGATGACAGCGTTCAATCGGCCCGTGGCCGGGAAGATCGGTCAGCCTGCCGAGACAGCGGGGTCGCCCACTGCGCCAGAGCCGGCGCCGAAGCGGGCGACGATGGAGCGCTCAATGCCCGTGGCGTCGAGCCCGCAGGCGCTGAGCAGCTTGCCCGGATCCCCGTGTTCGATGAAATGGTCGGGCAAGCCCAGATGCAGCACCGGCAGCGACAGCCCCGCCTCGGCCAGGGCCTCGGCCACAGCACTGCCGGCGCCGCCCATGACGACGCCCTCCTCGACCGTGACGACGGCGTCGTGGGTGCGGGCGATCTCCAGTACCAGTTCGACATCGAGCGGCTTGACGAACTTCATGTCGGCCACCGTCGCGTCCAGCGCCTGCGCCGCCGCCAGCGCGGGGTGCAGCAGCGTGCCGAAGGCCAGCACGGCAATGCGGCGGCCCCGGCGGCGGATCTCACCGCGCCCCCAGGGCAACGGCGTCAAGGCCGGCTGCGGGGTGACACCGACGCCCGCGCCGCGCGGGTAGCGCACCGCCACCGGCCCGTCGTGCTGGAAAGCAGCGGTCAACGCCATGCGGCACTGGTCTTCATCCGAGGGCGCGATCAACGCCATGTTGGGGACGCAGCGGATGTAGGGAATGTCGAAGGCGCCGGCGTGGGTCGCGCCGTCGGCCCCGACCAGGCCGGCGCGGTCCAGCGCGAACATCACCGGCAGGTTCTGGATCGCGACGTCGTGGATCAGCTGGTCGTATCCGCGCTGCAGGAAGGTGGAATAGATGGCCACCACCGGCTTGAGCTTCTCGCAAGCCAGACCGGCGGCGAAGGTCACTGCGTGCTGCTCGGCAATGCCGACGTCGAAGTAGCGCCGCGGGAAGCGGCGATGGAACTCGACCATGCCGGAGCCTTCACGCATCGCCGGCGTGATCGCGACCAGGCGATCGTCGGCCTGTGCCATGTCGCACAGCCATTGCCCGAAGATCTGCGTGAACGTCGGCTTGCCAGGCGCACTCTTGGGAAAACCCTGGGCAGGATCGAACTTGCCGGAGGCCGCGTGGTACTTGACCGGATCGGCCTCGGCCAACCCGTAGCCGAAGCCCTTCTTCGTGACCACGTGGAGGAACTGCGGCCCGCGCTTGTCCCGGAGGTTCTCCAGCGTGGGCACCAGCGCGTCGAGGTCATGACCGTCGATCGGCCCGACGTAGTTGAAGCCGAACTCCTCGAAGATCGTGCCGGGCACCACCATGCCCTTGGCGTGCTCCTCGAAACGCCGGGCCAGTTCGAACAGCGGCGGCGCGTTGCGCAGCACGTTCTTCGCCCCTTCGCGCGCCGCGGTGTAGAACTTGCCGCTCATCAGGCGGGCCAGGTACTTGTTCAGCGCACCCACGGGCGGGCTGATCGACATGTCGTTGTCGTTGAGCACCACCAGCATGTCGGGCAGACGGCCCTCGTGCGGGTCGCCGGCGTTGTTCATCGCCTCGAAGGCCATGCCCGCCGTCATCGCGCCGTCGCCGATGACGGCCACGACGTGACGGCGGTCGCCGAGCAGCTGCGCCGCGCGCGCCATGCCCAGCGCAGCCGAGATCGACGTCGAGCTGTGACCCACGCCGAAGGTGTCGTACTCGCTCTCCTCGCGCCGCGGGAAGCCGCTGACGCCGCCGAGCTGGCGCAGCGTGTGCATGCGCGAACGCCGCCCCGTGAGGATCTTGTGGGGGTAGGTCTGGTGGCCCACATCCCAGACGAGCCGGTCGTGCGGCGTATCGAACACGTAGTGCAACGCCACCGTCAATTCGACGCTGCCCAGGTTGCTGCCGAAGTGCCCGCCCGTCTGGCTCACAGTGTCCACGACCGCCTGCCGCACCTCGTCGGCGACTTGCCGCAACTGGCTGCGAGGCAGTCTGCGCAGGTCCGCCGGGACGTCGATCTGGGACAGCAGAGGGAGGGCTGAGGACATGTCGAGGCAGCAGGTCAGTCAGTGCGAGCGGTCCACCACGCGGTCGGCGAGCAGACGCAAGGCCATGGTGGCGCCGAGACCGGCGTCGGCCAGCGCCCCGAGCGCCTGCTCGCGCAGCCGCCTGGCCAGCGCACGGGCCTGGTCGAGTCCCATGAGCGAGACATAGGTGGGCTTGTTCTGGTCCTGGTCCTTGCCCGCTGTCTTGCCGAGCACCTCGGACGCCTGCGTGACGTCGAGGATGTCGTCGACCACCTGGAAAGCCAGGCCCAGGGCATCGCCGTAGACCGACAGCGCCTGACGCGCACCGGCGGTGGTCCTTCCGCAGGCCGCGCCCATCATCACGCTGGCGCTGAGCAAGGCGCCGGTCTTGCGGCGGTGCATGTCGCGCAGTGTTTCTTCGGGCAGAGGCTGCCCGACGCTGGCCAGATCGATGGCCTGCCCGCCCGCCATGCCGGCGTGCCCCGCCGCGCGAGACAGGATCGCGCAGAGGCGGGCCTGGATCTCGGCGCTCACCTCGCCGAGATCCGGCGTGAGCACCTCGAAGGCGAGAGCCTGCATCGCGTCACCCGCAAGCATGGCCTGCGCCTGGCCGAAGCGCACGTGCACAGTGGGCTTGCCCCGGCGCAGCACGTCGTTGTCCATGCACGGCATGTCGTCGTGGATCAGCGAGTAGGCGTGGATCAACTCCACCGCCGACGCTGCCCGCAGGGCGGCCGCACGGTCCCCGTCGACCGCTTCGCAGGCCGCCAGCACCAGCATCGCCCGCAGTCGTTTGCCGCCGTCCAGGACCCCGTAACGCATCGCTTCGCCGAGGCCGCCCGGCGCATCGGCCGGCACCCAGCGGTCCAGTGCCCGCTCGATCTCGCCAAGGCCCTGGCGCAGCCACAGGTCCGCCGCGGCGTCGCTCATGGCGACTCCAGGGCGTTCAATTGCCCGTCTTCGAGCACCCGAACCTGGTCCTCCACGGCCTTCAGGCGCTGCCGGCAGTAGTTCAGCAGCATGGCGCCGCGCTGGTACCCCTCGAGCAACTGGTCCAGGGGCATCCGGCCTGATTCCATCGCGCCGACCAGACGGTCCAGTTCGGCCACAGCCGATTCGTAGCTCTCGGGCTGCGCAAGGGACTCGACGGAAGCAGGATCGGGCATCGGATGCAGGAAAAGCGAGGTGAAAACCGCAACGATTCTAGGCGTTCGACCGGGGCGCACCGCATAAAGGCCCGACGGCTAGAATGCGGCGCTTTTCCGCGCGGGACGCGGCCTGTTATCGGGCCGCCTCCGCAAACTCACCCGCAGGGCCTCCGGGTGGGGGTTTGACATCCTGTTCATGGAGATCCCCTGGATCATGTCCGACCTGAGCCTCAGTCTCCGAGCTCTGGAGCGCAGCCGCTCCCAACTTCCGGCAGCCGCCTACTTCGACGAGGATGTTCACCGTCGAGAACTGGCGCAGATTTTCCGGCAGACACCGTCCTACCTGGGGCACGCGCTGAGCGTGCCGGAACCGGGGGATTTCGTCGCGCTCGCCCAGGAAAGCAACGGACGCGCGCTGGTGCGTGATGCCCAGGGGGTGCGGCTGATGTCGAACGTCTGCCGCCACCGGCAGGCCGTGATGTTGCAGGGAAGAGGCCGTGCGGGCTCACACATCGTCTGCCCGCTGCACCGCTGGACGTATGCCCTGGACGGACAGCTCGTCGGCGCGCCGCACTTCGCTCAGGACCCTTGCCTGCACCTGCGACAGTGGCCCGTGGAGAACTGGAACGGGCTGCTCTTCGAAGCGCCGCCAGACGGGCCCAGTGTGGCCTCGCAACTGGCGGGGCTGCGGTCAGCGTTGTCCCTGTCCTTCGAGGGCTACGTGTTCCATTCGTCGCAGCTGCACGAGTGCAACTACAACTGGAAGACCTTCATCGAGGTCTACCTCGAGGATTACCACGTGGTGCCCTTCCATCCGGGATTGGGGGGCTTCGTCGAGTGTGGCGATCTGCAATGGGAATTCGGCAAGCACTTCTCGGTGCAGACCGTCGGCATCCACCAGCATCTGCACCGGCCCGGATCAGAGGTCTACAAGCACTGGCACCGGGCCGTCATCGACCGGCACGATGGACAGGATCCGGCCTTCGGCGCGGTGTGGCTGACGCTGTACCCGACCGTCATGGTCGAGGCCTACCCGCAGGTGCTGGTGGTGTCCTCGCTGTTCCCGCAGGGCCCGCGCAAGACGCTGAACCTGGTCGAGTTCTTCTACCCCGAGGAGGTCGTCGCCTTCGAGCCGGAGTTCATCCAGGCACAGCAGGCCGCCTATGCCGAGACCATGGTCGAAGACGACGAGATCGCCGAGCGCATGGACGCGGGCCGACTCGCCTTGGTCCGCCGTGGCGAGGACGACGCCGGGCCCTACCAGAGCCCGATGGAAGACGGCATGCAGCATTTCCACGAGTGGTACCGCGGCGTGATGACGCCCGGCGACGCCTGACCCAGGCCCAGATCACAACGCGGCGGCGCGACGTCGGCGTGTTCGGCCTGCAGCACAAGCCGCAATAGCGCGACGGGCGCGGAAGGGCTTGACAGCGGTCAACCCCTCCGTCGCCGAACTTGCGCAGACTCCCCGGCGGGCCTCACGATTTCCGTGGGCCCGACGCAACCGGAAGGAGTCCAGATGTACAAACGTATCCTCGTGCCGACCGACGGCTCTGACATCTCTGCCAAGGCCGTCGAGTCAGCTGCCGCGCTCGCCCGCCTGCTGGGGGCGCAGGCCCGCGTGCTCAGCGTGAAGGAGCCTTTCCCGTACAGCGCGATTTCCGAGATGCAGCCGGTGCCGCCGCAGGAGTTCTACGACGCGCAGGAGCGGATCGCGCGCGGCCGCGTGGATGCCGCCAAGCAGACCCTCGAGGCTGCGGGTGTGCAGACCGAAGGCGCCACGGTGGAATCCTTGCACCCCTGGGAAGCGATCATCGCGCACGCCAAGGATCAGGCTTGCGACCTGATCGTGATGGCCTCGCACGGCCGACGTGGTCTGAACGCGCTGCTGCTGGGCAGCGAGACGCAGAAGGTCCTCACGCACAGCACGCTGGCTGTGCTCGTCGTTCGCTGAGCGCGGTATTGCGGGCTCGCGGTCTGGCAGGCACTGGGGCGGGCGGGCGCCGCGCCCCGGCCGCACGAGGCGTTCAGACGCCCTGGGTCTTGAACCACTCCAGACAACGGCGCCAGCCGTCTTCGGCCGCCTCCTTGCGATAGCTCGGGCGGTAGTCGGCGTGGAAGGCGTGCGGCGCGTCGGGGTACACGTGGAAGGCGCTGCGACGCGCCGCCTCGCTGCCGCCGGCCAGCGCCGTCTTCATGCGCTCGACCGTGTCGAGGGGGATGCCGGTGTCCTTGCCGCCGTACAGGCCGAGCACCGGCGACTTCAGCGCGCCCACGACATCCACCGGATTGGTCGGGGCCAGCGCGCTGGGCTGCCCCACCAGCCGGCCGTACCAGGCCACGCCTGCACGCACGGCGGGGCTGTGCGCGGCGTACAGCCACACGATGCGGCCGCCCCAGCAGAAACCCGTGATGCCCACGCGCGACGTGTCGGCCCCCTGGCCGGCGGCCCAGGAGACGCAGGCATCGAGGTCGCCCATGACTTGCGCATCGGGCACCTTGGAAACGACCTCGGCGATCAGCTTGCCGATCTCGCCGTAGGACTGCGGGTCACCCTGGCGGGCGAAGAGTTCCGGCGCGATGGCGAAATAGCCCAGCTTGGCGAAGCGCCGTGCGATGTCAGCGATGTGTTCGTGCACGCCGAAGATCTCGCTGATCACGAGCACCACCGGCGCACCCGCGCGGCCCGCCGGCGCCGCACGGTAGGCGGGCATCTTGAAATCGCCCACGGCGATGTCGACCTCACCGACCACCAGGCCCTGGCTGTCGGTCTTGATCGTGGTCTGGCCGACGACCGGCAGGGCCGCGGCGGCAAAGCCGGCGCCCAGCGCAGTGCGAGTGAAGCCTCGGCGGCTGAGGCCACCGGTCGGCACGAGGGTGTCGAAATCTTCCTTCAGCATGAAGTGTCTCCGTCGGCGGACGAGTTGAAACCGCCGCAGTCTACGAAGACATGCCCATCCGATCAGGCCGCGGGGACAAGGCCGTCGCGCCGGTCTCGAACGCGCAGGTCAGGGCCTCAGTGCGCCTCGTCCCAGTTGCTCCCGACGCCCACCTCGGCCAGCAAGGGCACGCTCAGGTCGGCCACGCCGGCCATGAGTCGGGGCACCGCTTCACGCACCCAGTCCACCTCCTCGAGCGGCACCTCGAACACCAGTTCGTCATGCACCTGCATGACCATGCGGGTGGCACGGTGCTCTCGGTCGAGCGTGTCCTGCACCGAGATCATCGCCAGCTTGATCAGGTCGGCCGCCGTGCCCTGCATCGGCGCGTTGATCGCCTGACGCTCGGCGCCGCTGCGGCGCGGTCCGCTGCCGCCGCGGATCTCCGGCAGGTACAGGCGCCGGCCGAACACGGTCTCGACGAAACCCTGCTCGGCCGCGCGCGCCTTGGTCTCCTCCATGTAGCGGCGCACGCCGGCAAAACGCGAGAAGTAGCGGTCGATGTAATCGCGCGCGGCCTTCTGCTCGATGCCCAGGCTCTGCGACAGCCCATAGGCCCCCATGCCGTAGATCAGACCGAAGTTGATGGTCTTCGCGTAGCGGCGCTGCTCGCTCGTGACCTCGCCCGGGTCCAGGCCGAAGACCTCGGCCGCGGTGGCACGGTGGATGTCCAGGCCCAGTGCAAAGGCGCGACGCATGCCCTCGTCGCCGCTGAGGTGCGCCATGATGCGCAGTTCGATCTGGGAATAGTCGGCGCTGACGATGCGGTGCCCTGGCGGGGCGATGAAGGCCTCGCGCACGCGCCGTCCCTCCGGCGTGCGGATCGGGATGTTCTGCAGGTTGGGCTCGTTGCTGGCCAGCCGGCCGGTCACGGCCACGGCCTGGGCATAGTTGGTGTGCACGCGGCCGGTGGCGGGGTTGACCATCTGCGGCAGCTTGTCGGTGTAGGTGCCCTTGAGCTTGGCGAGGCCGCGGTGCTCGAGGATGCGCGCGGGCAGCGGATAGTCGGCCGCCAGTTCCTGCAGCACCTCTTCGTCGGTGCTGGGCGCGCCACTGGCGGTGCGCTTCTTCACCGGCAGGCCGAGCTTGCCGAACAGCACCTCACCGATCTGCTTGGGAGAGCCGATGTTGAAGGGCTGGCCCGCGAGCTCGTGCGCCTGCTGCTCCAGCGCCACCATGCGCTCGGCCAGTTCCCGGCTGAGCCGACCCAGCCGGTCGACGTCCACCAGCACGCCGTGGCGCTCGATGCGCCCGAGCACGCGGCTGGTAGGCATCTCGATGCGCTCGTAGATGTCGCGCAATCGGGGCGCGTCCTCGATGCGTGGCCACAACACCTGATGGACGTGCAACGCCATCTCGCTGTCCTCGCCCGAATAGCGCGTGGCCTGCGCCAGATCGACCTGCGAGAACGGGATTTGCGCGGCACCGCGGCCGCACAGGTCCTCGTAGGCGAGCCCCTTGCGGCCCAGATGGCGTTCGGCCAGGCTTTCCAGGCTGTGTGGGCGGTGCGCCTCGAGCACATAGCTCTGCAGCATCGTGTCGTGCTGCACGCCCGCCAACCGAATGCCGTGGTTGGCCAGCACGTGGGTGTCGTACTTCAGATGCTGGCCGAGCTTGGCCGCGCCTTCGTCTTCCAGCCAGGGCCGGAGCACTTCGAGCACCGTCTCGCGTGACAGTTGCTCGGCGACGCCGGGACCGTCGTGTGCAACGGGCACATACGCCGCCCGCCCAGGCTCGACCGCAAAGCTCAGTCCCACGATGCGCGCGCGCATCGCGTCCAGCGAGTCGGTCTCGGTGTCGAAGGCCACCAGCGGCGCCTGGCGCAGCACGTCGAGCCAGTGCATCAGGCGTTCGTGCGTGAGCACGGTCTCGTATTCGTGGGCCAGCGGCACGGCGCGCACGGCGGCGATGTGTGCCTCCAGCGCCGAGGCCGGCTCGGGCGTCTGCACACCGGCGTTGGCGGTGGACACCTGCAGGCCACCCGAGCCCTCGAGTTCGCGCCGCCAGGTGCGAAACCCATAGCGGGCGTAGAAGTCGAGCAAGCCCTGCGCATCCACGTCACGCAAAGCCAGAGCCTCGAGCGCCGGCCAACCGGCCAGGTGGGCCGAGAGGTCGCAGTCGGTCACCACCGTCACCAGACGGCGGGCCTGGGGCAGCCAATCCAGGGCACGCCGCAGGTTCTCGCCGGTGGCGCCCTTGATGGCGGCGGCGGCCGCGATCACGCCGTCGAGGGATCCGTGCTCCATCAGCCATTTCACCGCGGTCTTCGGCCCGACCTTGTCCACACCCGGCACGTTGTCCACGGCGTCGCCCACGAGGCTGAGATAGTCGACGATGAGCCCGGGCGGCACGCCGAACTTCTCGCGCACGCCGGCTTCATCCAGGGTCTCGCCGGTCATGGTGTTGATGAGCGTGACGGCCGGTGTGACGAGTTGTGCAAGATCCTTGTCGCCGGTGGAGACGACCACGCGCAGGCCTGCATGCGCCGCCTGGCGCGCGAGCGTGCCGATGACGTCGTCGGCCTCGATCCCGGGGACTTCGAGCACGGGCCAGCCCAGCAGACGGACGACCTCGTGGATGGGCTCGATCTGCTGCGTCAGCGGCTCTGGCATGGGCGCACGGTGTGCCTTGTAGTCCGCGTACCAGGCGTTGCGAAAAGTGTCGCCCTTGGCATCGAAGACGCAAGCCGCGCGCGAGGCAGGCACTTGCTCGCGCAGTCGCTTCATCATCGCCACCATTCCGTGGATCGCGCCGGTGGGAAAACCGTCCGGGGAACGCAGGTCCGGCAACGCGTGGTAGGCGCGGTACAGATAGCTGGAGCCATCGACCAGCAGGAGAGTGTCTTCGGGCATCGAGTGGTGTCCAGGTCTGTTGCGGAGGGCGCGCTCGTCCCCGCATTATTTGCCCTGCGATCCGCACCGGACCGCCGATACGGACGGACCCGGCCCTAGAATCGAGCGATGAGGTTTGTGCGCCCTGCGGGGAATCCATTCGTCGCCGCCCGGCCCGACGTCGGTCGAGTTCTCCCGATGCTGGCGTCTGTCTGGCTCGCGGTGGCCTTGGTGGCTACGTCTGCGGCGATCGCGTCGGAAACCCCCGAGCCTGTGGTCGTACGCACTGTGACCGAGGACGCCAACGCGCGCATCGAAGAAACGCGGGTGCGCGGCGCCCTGCAGCGCATCGTGGTGCAGCCCAAGGGTAGCGCGGCCACCTACGAGATCACGCCGCCCACCGGCGCGGTGGACCCGTCGCAGTCGGCGGTGTCGCGGTCGGGCGAGCGCCGCTGGCGCATGTTCTCGTTCTGAGCCTGCGCCGCGATGGCGGTCTACACCGAAGTCGCCTTCGATGAGGCGCGGGAGCTGCTTCAACGGCTCGGTCTGGGCCTGCTGACCGACCTGCGCGGCATCCGCTCCGGTATCGAGAACACCAACTACTACGCGGTGACCAGCCACGGGCAGTGGGTGCTCACCCTGTTCGAGCGGCTGGGGCCGGAGCAGTTGCCCTACTACCTGGGTCTGATGCGCCACCTCGCGCAGCGAGGCATCCCGGTGCCCGCGCCGCAAGCCGATGCGCAAGGCTCGCTGCTGCATCGTGTCGCCGGCAAGCCCGCAGCCGTGGTCACGCGCCTGCCAGGCAGTCACCGCCTGCAGCCGCGGCGCGAGCACGTCACACAGGTGGGCGCCATGCTCGCGCGCACGCACCTGGCGGGACTGGACTTTCCTCAGGCGCAGGCCCACCTGCGGGGCCTGTCGTGGTGGATCGATACCGTGCCCGTGGTGCTGCCGCATGTCGATGCCGGCACCGCGAAGCTGCTGAGCAGTGAACTGGCCTTCCAGCGCGAGACCCTCGAGTCCGCTGCAGGTCGCGCCTTGCCGCGCGGGCCGATCCACGCCGACCTGTTCCGCGACAACGTGATGTTCGACGAGACGGCCGGCGAAGACCGCCTGTGCGGCTTCTTCGACTTCTACTTTGCCGGCACCGACGCCTTGCTGTTCGACGTGGCGGTGTGCCTGAATGACTGGTGCATCGATCAGGACAGCGGGCAACTGGCCGACGATCTGGCACGCGCCTTCCTGCAGGCTTATGCTGCCCTGCGCCCGCTGTGCGATGCGGAGCAGGCCCTGATGCCCGTCATGCTGCGCGCTGCCGCGTTCCGATTCTGGCTGTCGCGTCTTTGGGATTGGCATCTGCCTCGCGCTGCTGCCATGCTGCAACCCAAGGACCCGACGCACTTCGAGCGCATCCTGCGCGATCGGACCGACCATCCCTGGCGGGGTTAGTCCGCAAACCGATCCTCCGAGGGGGACATCCCTCCAACGCGTCATCCGGCACCATGTCGCTGCTCCTCAAGACCGTTCCCCCTGCACGGGGCCTGCACTGGACCCGTGAAGGGTTTCGACTGTTCGGCCGCCACCCACTGGCCTTCAGCCTGATGCTGCTGAGCTTCCTCTTTGCCGCACTGGTGGTGTCCATCGTGCCCCTGCTGGGCGGTCTGGTGATGCTGGCGGCGCTGCCGCTGCTGTCCCTGGGTTTCATGATCGCCAGCGCCTCGGCTCTGCGCTCAGGGCCGATCCATCCAGGGCAGTTCATCCAACCGCTCAAGGGTGCCGCCGTGCGGCGCAAGCACATGATCGTGCTGTGCGTCGCCTACGGCGCCGCGACGCTGCTGGTGATGCTGCTCAGCGACACGATCGACGGCGGACGCTTCGAGCGCCTGCAGCAGTTGCTGGCCCAGGGTGACGGCAACCCCGAACTCGAGTCGCTGCTGCAGGACCCGCTGCTGACCTGGGGCATGGTCTTCCGCTTCGGCCTGATCGCCGCCCTGTCGGTGCCGTTCTGGCACGCGCCGGCACTGGTCTACTGGACGGGGCAGAGCCCGGCGCAGGCGCTGTTCTCCAGCACGCTGGCGGTCTGGCGCAGCAAGGGCGCTTTCGTCGCCTACGGTGTTTCCTGGGTGGCCCTGGTGGCGGGGTTCTCGGTGTTGACCGCGCTGCTCAGCGTGGCGCTGTCGATGCGCGAGGTGGCCGCTGTGCTGCTGCTGCCGTCGGTGCTGATCTTCTCGACCGTGTTCTACGTGTCGCTGTGGTTCACCTTCGAGGACAGTTTCGGCACGCGCCGTGACGAGGCGTCGGCCGACGACGCACCGAGGCAGGCCTCATGAACGCACGCAAGACCCCTGTCGCAGACATCGTGGCGCTCGAGCGCCGAGCGCGCAGCCGCAGCGGGACGAGTGGCGTGCTTCTGCGTCTGGCGGTGACACTCTTTGCCGGCATCGGGCTGAGCGGTTGCACCGCTCTGATCGTCACGGGTGCCGTCGTCGGCACGGCGGCGGCCACGGCAGGCGCCGTGGTCTCCACCGGCGTCGGTGCGGTCGCCGGCGCCGTGAAGGGCGCGGCCAGCGTGTTCAGCGACGACGAGGAGTGAGCGCGCACTCGCCGGTCACCCTGGATTCGGCAGATGGGCGCGCCCGAGCGGGCTGTCATCGGCCGCGATGGCAAGGCGCGAACCGCAGCCATGGCCTGTGCCATGGCGAGGATTCGCAACGCCGCCAGCGTGGTCGAGGGCCGTTCGATCGGGTGTGCAGCGCCGTCACCCGACTGGCGGGGCAGGTCGTGGCCGGCATCTCCCGACCCGACGAATGCTTGCTCGCGGAAGAAAGCGGTCAACTGCCGAATCCAGGGTCAGTCGACCGGTGTCAGCTTGGCGATCGACAGCGCCAGCCACTTCACGCCGTGGCGGCCGAAGTTGACCTGCGCGCGCGCGTCGTCGCCCTGCCCTTCGAGGGTGACGATCACGCCCTCGCCGAACTTCGTGTGAAACACCGACTGCCCGGGGCGCAGCCCGTGCGTGGCGCCACGCCCCGCCCCGGCGGGACCGGTGGCCTGCACGGGCGCAGCAGGCGGCACCCGGCCGGTACCGACAATGGACCCCAGCCCGCTGCCGCGCGCCCAGGCCGCCTGGTAGGGGGCGGCATAGCCTGAGCCGAAGCCCGCGTGTCGCGGGGTCAGCCATTTCAGCGCACCGTCGGGCAGCTCGTCGAAGAAGCGGCTGCGCACGTTGTAGCGCGTCTGTCCGTGCAACAAGCGGGTCTGGCTGTGGCTGAGGTACAGGCGCTGGCGTGCGCGGGTGATGGCCACGTACATCAGGCGCCGCTCCTCCTCGAGCCCATCGGCGTCGGACATGGCGTTCTCGTGCGGGAACAGCCCTTCCTCCAGCCCGGTGATGAAGACCGCGTCGAACTCGAGCCCCTTGGCCGAGTGCACCGTCATCAGCTGCACCGCATCCTGACCGTCCTGGGCCTGGTTGTCCCCGGCCTCGAGCGCAGCATGCGTCAGGAAGGCCGCCAGAGGCGACATCACCTCACCGCTGTCGGCATCGAGCGCACTGCCCGCCGCAAGGCCCTGGGCCGCATCCTGCCCCACCGCCTCGCGCCCAAACCCTTCCTGGGTGACGAAGGCCTCGGCGGCATTGACCAGTTCCTCAAGGTTTTCCAGGCGGTCCTGACCTTCGCGGTCGGTGCGGTAGAAGTCGCGCAGCCCGCTGGCCTCGAGCATGTGCTCGATGGTCTGGCGCAGCGTCTGTCCGGCCGTGGCTGACCGCATCGCGTCGATCCGGTCGTTGAAGGCCTGCAGGTTCGCCCCGCCCCTGCCGCCCAAGGCCCCCACGCTCTGCCACAGGCTGCGGCCGCTCGCACGGGCCGCGTCCTGCAACTGCTCGAGCGTGCGCCCGCCGATGCCACGCGCCGGGAAATTGACGACGCGTGCGTAACTGGTGTCGTCGTTCGGGTTCTCGAGCAGACGCAGGTAGGCCAGCGCGTGCTTGACCTCGGCGCGCTCGAAAAAGCGCAGGCCACCGTAGACCCGGTAAGGCACGCCGGCATTGAACAGCGCGCTCTCCAGCACGCGGCTCTGGGCGTTGCTGCGGTACAGCAGCGCGATCTCGCGCCGCGGCGTGCCGGCGCGGTGCAATTGCTGCACCTCCTCCAGCATCCACTGCGCCTCAGCGTAGTCGCTGGTGGCCTCGTGGACGCGCACCGGCTCGCCCGGTCCGGCGTCGGTACGCAGCGTCTTGCCCAGACGGCGCTCATTTCGCGAGATCAGTTCGTTGGCGGCGTCGAGGATGTGGCCGGCCGAGCGGTAGTTGCGCTCCAGCCGGATGACCTGCGAGACCCGGTACTCGCGCTCGAAATCAGCCATGTTGCCCACGCGCGCGCCGCGGAAGGCGTAGATGCTCTGGTCGTCATCGCCCACCGCGAACACGCCCTGGTCGGTGCCGGGCGGCGCCAACATCTGCAGCCAGCGGTACTGCAGGCGGTTGGTGTCCTGGAACTCATCGACCAGCAGATGCCGGAAGCGGCGCCGGTAGTGCTCACGCACCGGCTCGTGGTCGCGCATCAGCTCGTAGCTGCGCAGCAGCAGCTCGGCGAAATCGACCACGCCCTCGCGCTGGCACTGGTCTTCATAAGCCTGGTAGACCTGCACCAGGCGACGCGTGTGCTCGTCTCTGGCCTCGACGTCGTTCGGTCGCAGCCCGTCTTCCTTGCTGCCGGCGATGAACCACGAGACCTGTTTGGGCACGTAGCGCTCCTCGTCGAGCTGCAAGCCCTTGATCACGCGCTTGACGGCGGCCAGCGTGTCCTGCGCGTCCAGGATCTGGAAGGTCTGTGGCAGCCCGGCGAGTTTCCAGTGCGCCCGCAGCAGCCGGTTGCACAGGCCGTGAAAGGTGCCGATCCACATGCCGCGCACGTTCACGGGCAACATGGCCGACAGGCGCGTGAGCATCTCGCGCGCGGCCTTGTTGGTGAAGGTGACCGCCATCACCCCGCCCGGCGAGATCTGGCCGGTCTGCACCAGCCAGGCGATGCGGGTGGTCAACACCCGCGTCTTGCCCGACCCCGCACCGGCAAGGATCAGGGCCGGACGCGCGGGCAGCGTGACCGCGGCCAGTTGCTCAGGATTCAGGCCCCGCAGCAGGCCCTGCGGCAGGGGGGGCGGGGTTTGCGGGCTGTCGAGGGCCGTCTCATGCGCATCCATCCATCCCATTCTGGCAGGGGCCGGTGCGTAGAATCAGACACCGGGCCCAAATTCAGGTGCCCGGTTTTCTTTTCGGTGTCGCGGCCTGCGCAGGCGGGGCACCGTGCGGCCCGCACCGGCCGCGGCAAACCGGCTCCCGGTCAAGCGCTCGCAACCCTTGCTGGAGCGGACTTCGATGGAAATCTTCGACTACGACAACATCCTGCTGTTGCCGCGCAAATGCCGCGTGGACAGCCGCAGCGAATGCGACACCTCGGTGGAATTTGGCGGGCGGCGGTTTGCGCTGCCGGTCGTGCCGGCCAACATGAAGACAGTGCTGGACGAGCCGATCGCGCAGTCTCTGGCGCGCAGCGGGCACTTCTACGTGATGCACCGCTTCGACCTCGACAACGTGGCCTTCGCGCGGCGCATGCGCGATCTGGGCTTGTTCGTCTCACTGTCGTCCGGCGTCAAGCCGCATGACTTCGAGGTGATCGACCGCCTGGCTGCCGAGGGCGTGGGCGCCGACTACATCACCATCGACATCGCCCACGGCCACGCCGACAGCGTGCGCCGCACCATCGAGCACATCAAGCAGCGCCTGCCGCAGACCTTCGTGATCGCCGGCAACGTCGCCACGCCCGAAGCCGTGATGGACCTGGAGAACTGGGGCGCGGACGCGACCAAGGTCGGCGTGGGGCCGGGCAAGGTCTGCATCACCAAGATGAAGACCGGCTTCGGCACCGGCGGCTGGCAGCTGAGCGCGCTGAAGTGGTGCGCACGCGTGGCCACCAAGCCCATCATCGCCGACGGCGGCATCCGCCACCACGGCGACATCGCCAAGAGCGTGCGCTTCGGCGCGGCCATGGTGATGATCGGCTCACTGTTCGCCGGCCACGAGGAGTCTCCGGGCGCCACCGTCGAGGTCGACGGCAAGCTGTTCAAGGAGTACTACGGCTCGGCCAGCGACTTCAACAAGGGCGAGTACAAGCACGTGGAAGGCAAGCGCATCCTCGAGCCGATCAAGGGGCGCCTGGCCGACACGCTGCGTGAAATGCGCGAGGATGTGCAGAGCTCGATCTCCTACGCCGGCGGGCGCGTGCTGGCCGACCTGAAGAAGGTCAACTACGTCATCCTCGGCGGCGAGAACGCCGGCGAACACCTGTTCATGTGAGCCCCCAGATGTCAGACACCGCGAACGAACTCGCCAAGTCCTTCGAGCCCGCCGCAATCGAGGCGCACTGGGGCCCGCACTGGGAGGCGATCGGGGCCTGGGCGCCGACGCTGGACCCGGCACGCCCTTCCTTCTGCGTCCAGTTGCCCCCGCCCAACGTCACGGGCACGCTGCACATGGGGCACGCGTTCAACCAGACCATCATGGACGCGCTGACCCGCTATCACCGGATGCGCGGCCACAACACGCTGTGGGTGCCCGGTACCGACCACGCCGGCATCGCCACGCAGATCGTCGTGGAGCGACAACTCCAGGACCAGGGCCTGGACCGGCACGCGCTCGGTCGCCAGGCCTTCGTCGAGCGGGTCTGGGCGTGGAAGGCGCAGTCCGGCTCGACCATCACGCGCCAGATGCGGCGCATGGGCGATTCGGTCAGCTGGGCACACGAGTACTTCACGATGGACGACAAGCTGTCGTCGGTGGTCACCGAGACTTTCGTGCGCCTGTACGAGGAAGGACTGATCTACCGCGGCAAGCGACTGGTGAGCTGGGATCCGGTGCTGAAGTCGGCGGTCTCCGACCTGGAGGTCGAAAGCGAGGAGGAGGCCGGATCGCTCTGGCACATCCGCTACCCCGTCGAAGGCTCCGACGAAAGCCTCGTGGTGGCCACGACGCGCCCCGAGACCATGCTGGGCGACACCGCCGTGATGGTGCACCCCGAGGACGAGCGTTACGCGCACCTCGTCGGCCGGCAGGTGCGCCTGCCGCTGACGGGCCGGCGCGTGCCGGTGATCGCCGACGCCTACGTCGACCGCGAATTCGGCACCGGCGTGGTCAAGGTCACGCCGGCCCACGACCAGAACGATTACCAGGTCGGCCTGCGGCACGGCTTGCCGATGCCGTCGATCTTCACCCTCGACGCACGGGTCGTCGACGACATCGAGGACATCCCGGTCGCCTACCGCGGCCTGGACCGCTTCGACGCGCGCGCAGCGATCGTGGCCGATCTGCAAGCGCAGGGCCTGCTGGTCGAGGTCAAGCCACACCGGCTGATGGTGCCGCGCTGCGCCCGCACCGGTCAAGTCATCGAGCCGATGCTGACCGACCAGTGGTTCGTCGCGATGACCAAGCCCGGCGCCAACGGCCGCAGCATCGCCGAGGAGGCCATCGAGGCGGTGGACTCCGGCGCCGTGCGTTTCGTGCCCGAGAACTGGGTCAACACCTACAACCAGTGGATGCGCAACATCCAGGACTGGTGCATCTCGCGCCAGCTGTGGTGGGGCCACCAGATCCCGGCCTGGTACGCCGAGGACGGCAGCGTCTTTGTGGCGCGCAGCGAGGACGAGGCCCGCGCCAAGGCCGCGGCCGCCGGTTGCAGCGGGCCGCTGACGCGCGACGAGGACGTGCTGGACACCTGGTACAGCTCGGCCCTGGTGCCCTTCTCCACCCTCGGCTGGCCCGAGGCCACCACCGAGCAGGACCTGTTCCTGCCGAGTTCGGTGCGGGTCACCGGCTACGCCATCATCTTCTTCTGGGTCGCCCGGAGGCTCATGATGACCAAGCACGTCACGGGCAAGGTGCCGTTCCGCGACGTCTACATCCACGGTCTGGTGCTGGACGCGCAGGGCCGCAAGATGAGCAAGTCCGAAGGCAATGTGCTCGACCCGGTGGACCTGATCGACGGCATCGACCTGAAGACCCTGCTGGACAAGCGGGTCGTCGGTCTGCGCAAGCCCGAGACGGCGCCCAAGGTGCGCAAGGCCACCGAGAAGGAGTTCCCGGACGGTATCCCGGCCTATGGGGCCGACGCGCTGCGCTTCACCTTTGCCGCCATGGCCACACTCGGTCGCAGCGTCAACTTCGACTCCAAGCGCTGCGAGGGCTACCGCAACTTCTGCAACAAGCTCTGGAATGCGACGCGCTTCGTGCTGATGAACTGCCAGGGCCAGGACTGCGGGCTGAAGGAGCACACCAAGGCCGAATGCGCCGCCCCGGTGCACGACGCAGAGGGCCGTCTTGTCCAGCCGGCCGGCCCCTTCCACGGTTACATGCGGTTTTCCGCCGCCGACCGATGGATCAGCAGCGAACTGCAACGTGTCGAAGCGGCGGTCGCGCAAGGCTTTGCGGACTACCGCCTGGATCTGGTGGCGCAGGCGATCTACGGTTTCGTCTGGGACGAATACTGCGACTGGTACCTCGAGATCGCGAAGGTGCAGATTGCGCAGGGCGGCGAGCCCGAGCAGCGCGCCACGCGGCGCACGCTGATCCGCACCCTCGAGACCGTGCTGCGTCTGCTGCACCCGCTGACGCCTTTCATCACGGCCGAGCTCTGGGAGCGCGTGGCGCCAGTGGCCGGGCGCAAGCCCGAACACGACCGCGTCGGCATCGCTGCTGCGCCCTACCCCAAGGCGCAGCTCGAACGCATCGACGCGAAGGCAGATGCCTGGATGGCGCAACTGAAGTCGACGGTGGCCGCCGTGCGCGCGCTGCGCGCCGAGATGAACCTGCCGCCCGGGCAGCGCGTGCCGCTGCTCGTGCACGGCGACGGCTTCGCCGCGCAGGCCGCGCCGGTGCTGCAGGCGCTGGCCCGTTTGAGCGAGGTGCAGACGATCACCGACGAGGCCGCCTTCGCGCAGGCCACCGCCGTCGCACCGGTGACCGTGGTTGGCCCGGCGCGTCTGGCGCTGCGTGTGGAGATCGACGTGGCCCAGGAGAGCGAGCGTCTGGCGCGAGAGATCGCACGCCTGGAGGCCGAGGTGACCAAGGCCCAGGCGCGCCTGTGCAACGAGAGCTTCGTGGCGCGCGCCCCCGCGGCGGTGGTCGAGCAGGAGCGTGCCCGACTGGCCGACTTCGCGGCATCGCTGGAGCGCCTGCAGGCGCAGTTGTTGCGCCTCAAGGCGCTGGCCTGAAGTCCGAAGGAAACTGTCGATGTCCTCGTCCTACGCTGCACCGCGGCCGTCGTCCATGTCCGTGAAAAAGGCCATCTTCCCCGTCGCCGGTCTCGGCACGCGCTTCCTGCCGGCCACCAAGGCGCAACCCAAGGAGATGCTGCCGGTGGTCGACAAGCCGCTGATCCAGTATGCGGTCGAGGAAGCCTACGCTGCCGGGGTGCGCGAGATGATCTTCGTCACCGGACGCCACAAGCGCCCGATCGAAGACCACTTCGACATGACCTTCGAGCTCGAGGTGGCGCTGGAACAGGCCGGCAAGGAAGAGTTGCTGCAGATCGTGCGCACCGTCAAGCCCGACGACATGGAGTGCATCTATGTGCGGCAGGCGCAGGCGCTCGGCCTGGGGCATGCGGTGCTGTGCGGGCAGCGACTGGTGGGTCAGGAGCCGTTCGCGGTCCTGCTGGCCGATGACCTGATGGTGGGCGAGCCACCGGTGCTGGCGC
>JBMTXX010000020.1:0-24460 GCA_049453935.1 Rubrivivax sp. | reverse complement strand
ACGCTGCTGCTCAAGCACCACCCCGGCCTGACGCTGGACGATGTGCAGTCGCGCCTGAAGGCCAGCGACTGGTGGGAGGCCTTTCCGCCGCCGGGCGTGCGCATCGTGTCCTGGACCGTGGCCATGGGCCTGGGACAGATCGCCACGCTGGAGTTGCCCCCGCAGTTGCTGCCCGCACTCAACCTCGAGCTCGAGCGCCGCGGCTGGGGCGTGTTCAGCACCGAGTGCTACCCGACCTACGACTTCGTGCCGGTGCGCGAGCGCATCCGCGCCCGCGTGCGCGCCGGCGGGCAGTGACCACCGCGCCCGCCGCCGTCCCTTCGATTTCACCCCAGGACATCCGCCCATGGACCTGCCCACCGACCGCTACCTGAACCCGCACCAGGCGCGTGAACGCGCGCCCACCGCCTATGAGAGCCTGCTCGGCGACGCGATCGAGCGTGCCTTCGGTGCCGGCATCCACGACCTGGACGGCGTGGTCGCGGCGCTGAACCGCAGCGGGCCGAATGCGCCCAACGGGCAGGTATGGACCGCCGAAAGCTTCCAGGCCCTGATGGCCGAACTCGGCCGCTGATCGACCGCGCGGAGGACCGACATGACCCCATCCCCCCTGCCCAACGCGCCCGACGACCTGCTCGCCATCGGGCTGCGCAACCTCTGGTACCCGATCTGCCCCTCGCACTTCGTGCGCGAGCAGCCGGTGTCGCTGCGCCGCCTGGGGCTGAAGCTGGCGCTGTGGCGCGAGGCCGACGGCACGCTGCACGCACTCGAAGACCACTGCCCGCACCGCGGCGCGCCGCTGTCGCGCGGCGTGATCATGGGCGACCGCATCGCCTGCCCCTACCACGGCGTGCAGGTGCACCACAGCGGCACCGTCACCAAGGTCCCGGGCAGCCCGGGCAGCCGCATGGAGGGGCTGAACTGCGTGCGCAGCTTCCACGTGCAGGAGCGCCACGGCGCGATCTGGCTCTACAACGCGCACGAGAACGTGGCCGAGGCCCCGCCGCTGGTGCTGCCGCAGGAACTGGAATCGCCCGAGTACGCGCACTTCCTGTGCTACACGGAATGGAAGGGCGACTACCGCTACGTGCTCGACAACGTCATCGACCCGATGCACGGCACCTTCCTGCACAAGCAGTCGCACTCCATGGCCGAGGGCGATGCGACGGCGAAATTCCGCATCCGCGACACCGAGCACGGCTTCGTGTTCGAGAAGGAAGGCCAGCGCGACGTCAACTTCGACTGGACCGAATGGGGCGACACCGGCGTGCACTGGATGCGGCTGGAGATCCCCTACCCGAAGACCGGCGGCCCCGGCGGCAACTTCATCATCATCGGCAGCTACACGCCGATCAGCCCGCGGCTGGCGGCCGTCTTCCACTGGCGCTGCCGCAAGGTCAGCGGCTGGCAGCGCGACACGTGGCGCTTCCTGTACCGCAACCGGCTGGAGGCGCGGCACTGGGCCGTGCTGGAGCAGGACCGCGAGATGATGGAGGACATGGAGCCCGACGCCAACCAGCGCGAGATGCTCTACCAGCACGACATGGGCATCGTGCGGCTGCGCCGCCACCTGCGTCAGCTCGCGCAGCAGCAGATCGACACGATCGGGGGCCGGCGCGAGACGGCCAGTACCCCCCGCACATGAGCGCCGACGGCATCGCCACCCACCTGCCCTGTCCGGCCGTGCCCGAGCCGCCGGGCGCGACGTGGTCAAACGCCCTGCGCTGCGGCAACGAACTGGTCATCAGTGGCATGACCGCCTACCCGGCGTGCCGCGACCAGGCGATGGACGCCTACGCGCAGGCGCTGGAGTGCCTGCGCAAGATCGACGCCCTGTGCGCCACCGCCGGCCTGACGCTGGACCACGTGATGAAGCTGACGGTCTGCCTCACCGAGATCGGCGACAAGGATGCCGTCGCCCGCGCCCGGCGCGAGCGGCTGCGTCCGCCCTACCCCGCCTCCACGCTGATGGGCGTGAGCGCGCTGGCCTTCCCCGAGGTGAAGGTCGAGATCGACGCCGTGGTCCGGGTGGACATGAAGCGGGGTTAGCGCCTGCAAACGCGATTGACACCGAGCCCAGAGCGCTTTCGAACACGACCAGGATCAAGGGGTGACCGCAGCGTCTGTAGTGCCATGAGCACAGCGTCCGTGCACGATCAGCCCCCGTATGATCATGCACCGTGACACAGACCTCCCCTGCCGCACGCTACCTTCGACGCGTGGCCTTCGGGCTTGAACCGAACACCCCTGCACCCGAGGATCCTGTGGCGTGGGCGAAAGCCCAGCTGAGCAGCGTGCCACCGATCGCGGTCCTCGACCCGCAGGGCCGACCGCGAACCGATCTGCCCGAAGGCACGCGTCTGCTGGGCTCGGGGCCGGAGCTGATGCAGGCCTACCAAACGGCGTTCGACGTCGAGGACGACGTCTTCGCGCGCGGCAAGACGCTGTCGCCAGCGGCCTACAACCGGCTGCGCGAGGAACGGCTGGCCATCCCTTACTGGCGCATGGAACACTGGAAGGAGGTGCAGGCCCGTGCCAGCACCGCCGTCCACGGCAGCGCGCCGGTGTTCGAGCGGCTGTGGCACTTCTGGGCCAATCACTTCATGGTGGCGCCGGGCAACCAGCGCAACGACGTGCTTGTCGGGCCCTTCCAGCGCATGTTGCGCGAGCACATGACGGGGCGGTTCCGGGACTTGCTCTGGCATGCGGTGACGCATCCGGGCATGCTGGTCTACCTGGACAACAACCGCAACACGGGCCCGAACTCGCGCGCCGCGCGGTCGCGATGGACAAGCGACAGCATCAACGAGAACCTGGGGCGCGAGTTGCTGGAGCTGTTCACGCTCAGCCCGAAAGCCGGTTACACCCAGCAGGACGTCGAGGCGACCACGCTGATCCTGACCGGATGGACGGTGCGGCGTCCGGATCGCTGGCACAAGCCCGGCGGGCCGCTGGGCACCCACTTCGATTACGACCGCCACGAACCCGGTGGACAGACGGTGCTGGGCAAGACCTACCGCGCCTTGTTCCGCCCGTCCTCCAAGCTCGAGGACCTGGTGACCGACCTGGCGCTGCACCCACACACCGCGCAGCACCTGGCGCACAAGTTGTGCGTGGCCTTCATCGACGACGATCCGCCGCTGCAGGCCGTGCAAGCGGTGCAGCAAGCCTTTGTCGACAGCGAGGGCCACCTGCCCACCGTGCACGCGGCGCTGCTGCAGGCCTGTCACGACCATCTGGACGGTACGCGCAAACTCACCTCACCCGAGGCCTGGTTCCTGCAACTGCATCGCGTCACCGGGGCGGTGTTGCCGCAGTCACCGCCCTTGCCCACAGCGCCTGCAGGGCACAAGACCTTCTATGTGCTGGCCGATCTGGGTCAGGCGCTGCCGCGCTGCCCCCAGCCCAACGGATGGCCCATCCTGTCGCGGGACTGGCTGTCGCGCGAGATGCTGGACCGGCGGGCGCGCTGGGCGCAGTTGATGTCTCCCCCGACGCTGCGACGGCTGCGCGAGTCTGGCGTATCGCTGAAGGATCTGATCGACCGGCAGCTGGCCCCGGGCGGCGCCGATCACCGAGCCGTCTCGGCCGCGCTCGACAGTCAGGACCCTGCCCGTGCGCTGGCGCTGATGTGGCTGGCGCCGGAATTCCTCTGGAGCTGAGCGATGCCCATGGTCTATCCCGGACGACGCCGCTTCCTGCAGCAGGCCCTGGGCGGCGCTGCCGCGCTGCACCTGATGCCCGCCACCGCCCAGGACCGCGCGGACTCCGACGGTGCGCAAGCCCCGCGGCTGCTGGTCGTGCTGCTGCGCGGCGGCATGGACGGACTCCACGCCGTGCCGCCGGTGGACGACGCCGATTACGCCCGTCTTCGGCCCTCCATCCGCATCGAGCGACCCTTGCGCCTGGATGGCCGCTTCGGCCTGCACCCGGCGCTTGCGGGGCTGCATGCACTTTGGGAGGCAGGACAGTTGCAGATCGTGCACACCACCGGCTTCCCTTATGCCGGCCGGTCGCACTTCGAGGGCCAGGACATCATGCAAACTGGGCTGGCCACGCCGTACAGCAGCCCCAGCGGCTGGGTGGGCCGAGCGATGGAGACGGCCGGTCTGGTGGAGGGCGTGGCGCTGTCCATTCCGATGCCGATCATCGTCCGCGGCAGCCCGGCGGCAGGCACCGAGTATCCGAACTGGATGCGGCCCGTCAGCCCGGTGCTCGCGCGCGACCTGCATGCGATGTGGCAGGCGGATCCGGCGCTCTCGCCCTATTCGGAGCGGCTGCTGGCGGACGCCATGCAACGCATGGGACCCCAACGCAACCTGCGTGGGGACGAGTTCCGCGAGCAACGGTCGCCGGCTGCGCTGGCGCGACTGGCCGCCCAGCGCATGAGCGAGCCGGACGGGCCGCGCGTCGGCCTGATCGATGTCGACTCCGGCTTCGACACTCACGCCAACCAGGGCGCAGACACAGGCACCCACGCCACACGCCTGGCCGACCTGGACGGGATCGTGCGAGCCTGGCGCGAGGGCATGGGCGCGCATTGGGCCCGCAGCGTGCTCGTCACCGTGACCGAGTTCGGCCGCACGGCCGCCGAGAACGGCACTGGCGGCACCGACCACGGCGTGGGCAGTTGCTGCTTCGTCGCAGGTGGCCTCGTGACCTCGCCTCGGGTCCTGTCCGCCTGGCAGGGCTTGGGCAAGGATCAGCTGTTCGAAGGAAGAGACCTGCCAGCCTCGATCGACGTGCGGGCGGTCTACGCACGCGTGGTCGAACGCGTCTTCGCGTTGTCGCCAGCCGAGATACAGACGCGAGTGCTGGCCCATACGGCCCACCAGGCGCTGCGCGACCTGCTTTGACGCAAATGGCGTGGCAGGCCGAGACTGTCATGCACGACATCGGCCCGACAGAAGACCTCCATGGCCGGGTCAGCATACGCTGGTGATGCCTGGTCGCGGCCCGTTGCGGCGTGCGGATAATCCGGTGGCGGTGAGGGGAACCCATGGGGAGCCGCCCTTCAGTACCGGACCGCCCAGGGTGCCTTTCTGCCGCTGCGTTTGTCCCCGCGACACATCACTTTCGCTTCTCAGGAGAACCCGCGATGCTCAATCGCCGCCAGATCACCTTCGCCACCGCCGCCTGTGCCGCCACGCTGGCAGCACCGCGCGTGTTCGCCCAGGGGGCGCCGATCCGCCTGATCGTCCCGTACGCGCCCGGCGGCCCGCTGGACATCCTCGGGCGCACGCTGGCGGAGGCGGCCCGGGGCAGCCTGGGCAACGTACTGGTGGAGAACAAGCCTGGGGCCGGCGGCAACCTCGGCGCGGACATGGTGGCCAAGTCCGCACCAGACGGGCGCACCATCGTCATGGGCGCGGTGGCCACGCACGCCATCAACCCGTGGCTGTACCGGAACATGCCCTACGACCCGATCCGCGACTTCACGCCGATCACGCTGGTGGCCCAGGTGCCCAACGTGCTGGTGATGAACGCCGAGACGGCCACGCGGCTGGGGATCGCCTCCCTGCCCGGCCTCGTGGCCTACGCCAAGGCCAACCCGGGCCGCATGAACTACGGCTCGGGCGGCAACGGCAGTGCGGGGCACCTGGCCGGCGAGATGTTCAAGTCGCGCGCCGGGCTGTCCATCGTGCATGTGCCCTATGCCGGCGGCGCCCCAGCGCAGCTCGCGCTGCTGTCGGGTCAGGTGGATTTCAACATCGACAACCTGGCCACCGCCTCGGCCAACATCCGCGCCGGCAAGCTCAAGGCGCTGGCGGTGACCACGTCGCGCCGCTCGGCGGCCATGCCCGATCTGCCCACCATGGCCGAAGCGGGCGCTCAGGCCGGGCTGGAGGGGTTCGACATCAGCACTTGGTTCGGGCTGTTCGGCCCGGCCGGGCTGACACCCGAGGTCACCCGGCGATTGAACCAAGCCTTTGCCGATGCGTTGAAGTCGACGCCGGTGCAGGCTCGCATGGCGACCATGATGGCCGAAGCGTCGCCCACGACACCCGAGCAGTTCGCCGCCTTCGTCAAGGCCGAGCTCGCCAAGTACGAGCCCGTGGTCAAGGCCAGCGGGGCGACCGTGGGCTGAGAGGCTGAGAGTCATTCCCCCATGCCCGCCTTGCACGCCCAAACACCCTGGCTCAGCGTTGCAAATCCTCGCCATAGCCCGGGCTATGGCTGTGGTTTGCGCCTCGATCCAGGGCGTTTGGACGCGCCTTTCGGGCACGGCGGAACAACTCTCAGCCTCTGAGGCCCCCGCGGGGCCCCGCGGCCGTCACAGGCGGATGTTGGCCGCCTTGACCACCGCCGCCCAGCGCTGCACCTCGCTGGCGACAAAGGCCGAGTATTCGGCCGCGCTCATGCGCCGAGGGGTCGAACCCGTCTCGATCAGGCGCGGCACGACCTCCGGGTGTGCCAGCGCGGCCAGCACCTCGGCGTTGAGCTTGTCGACGACCGCCGCAGGCATGCCGGCGGGGCCCGACAGGCCGAACCAGGTCGACGCCACCAGGTCGGGGTGACCAAGCTCTCGGAACGTGGGCAGGTCGGGCCAGCCCTGGACACGATTGGCGGCGGTGACGGCCAGCAACCTGAAACGCGGGTTGCGCCCGGCTTCGACCAGCGTGGTGATGATGGCATCGACCTGCCCTCCGGCCAGGTCGGTCATCATGGGACCACTGCCACGGTAGGGAACATGGATGGTGTCGATCCCGGCCGAGCGCTTCAGGATCTCCTGTTTGGTATGGCTGGAGGTGCCGTTGCCGGGCGATCCGACCGTCATCTGCCCGGGGCGGGCCTTGGCCGCGGCGATGAACTCCGCCAGTGTGCGGATCGGGCTGTCCACACGCACGACCAGCACCGAGGGGATCTCGGCCATCAGCGCGATGTGCGAGAAATCGCGCACGCTGTCGTAGGGCATGGACTTGTAGACACTTGGGCCGACACCGTGGGCTGCGATGTTGGAGACGACCAGCGTGTAACCGTCTGCAGGGCTCTTGGCTACCACGTCCGAACCCACCGTGCCGCCCGCACCGGCGCGGTTCTCTATGAGGAAGTTCTGGCCGAGCACTGCGCCCAGGCGCGTCGAGACCAGCCTGGCGATGAAATCCGTCGTGCCACCCGGCGGGAAGGGTACGACGACGCGCACGGGCCGGGCGGGCCAGGTCTGCGCACGCAGCGAGAAGGCGGGAAGGCCGAGTGCGGCGGCCGCGGGCAGGGCGAGGAACTGGCGTCGTTGGGTCATGGCGATCGTGTCTCCGATGCGTGTGGTGTGGAACAGGACGCAGATCTTACTCATGGATCGTCGCCGCGTGACCCGTCGACCCGAGCGGTGGGTCCGATGCCTCGGCACCGCAGGAAGACGTGTCCACCGCCTGGACGAAATCGCGCCAGACCGACAGGAACTCTGGCAACCGTTCGAAGTAAGGCAAGGCGCCCGTGCCCTGCATCACATGCACCTGCCATGGCCGCTGCACGCCCGGCAGCGGCAGGCCGCGATAGTCGGTGAAGTCACCGCGCGTCCCGTGCACGACCAGGACCGGTGCCCGCACGTCCTCGTAGACATCGTGGATGTCGGCACTGAACAGCGCCGCCGACAGAAAGCTCAGCGGCGCATGCTCGGCCCCGGGCTGTCGCGCGGTCAGGCAGGCATAGGCCCACAACACCTCGTCGATCTCGCGCGAGCCCCAGGTGCGGCGCAGGAAGTAGCGGATCACCGAAGGCCGCGTCAGTTGCCGGAACAGGAACGCCCCCCACCCCGGGCCCCGGATCACCCGGTCGGCCAGCGCCACGTAGCGGGTGCTGCCGCTTGGGCCGCGCAGGCGCTGTCCTCCGCGCAGCCCGGTCGGGCTGACGAGGGTGAGGTCGGCGAACAGCGCCGGGTGTTCGACCGCCGCACGGGCGACGAACTCGCAGCCCAGCGAGACGCCGATGACGCGGACCGGGGCACCGCCTTCGCGCTGGCTCAGCCAGTGCGCAGCCGTGGCGACGGCATCGGTCATCTGGCGCACGGTGTAGCGCCGTTCCAAGCGCGCGGGTGCAGCGGCTGGTGGGGTCTGCCTGCCCGCTGCGCCCGACTGGGCTGAGCCACCCTGGCCTGTGGAACCCTCGAGAGGCACCGAGCTGGCAAGCGAATGCCCGAAACCCGGCAGGTCAAGCGCGCACACCAAGCCATCGTCCTTCATCGCGTCGAACAGTGGACGCACCTCGGCGGCCGATGCAGCGGCATTGACGCTGTGCACCAACAGCACAGGCCTGGAGCGCCGCGGCAGGTCACCGGGCGGAACAGACAGGTAGACGGCCAGCCTGTCCGCCCCGCCTTCGAGCAGGTGGAAGGCCGCGTCTTCAAGTGCGGCAGGCAGCGGGGGATGTGGAATGGGCATGGCGTTTCCGTTCGGCATCGCCGATTCTGCGGCTCGCTGCCGTTGCACGCGTGCGCACCGAGCAATGACCTGCGCATGCACCGTGACCCCATCGCGGCGCCCCAGCGCCTTCGCAAGGCACTGGCTGACGGTCCGCAACCGTGCCTGCGGCGCCGCGCGCATGATCCGCACGGTGCGGCCCCACAGTCTGGACGGATCCTCTTGGCCTGCCCGCCTGCCGGCCCTGCCCAAGTGCGGTCGCGAAGTGCTGCGCGCGCGCTACGCAGCATCGGGTGAGCACAACCGCCGCGCGGTGATCTCACGGGTCGCAAAGGCGCTGGCGCAAGCCGAATTGCCTGCGATGCGCGACGTGTGGGCTCGGCGATTCGCCGCCACGATGCATGCAGGCTTCGTGCCCGCCGGGCGCATCCTTGCCGCCGCCGGCACGCACACCCCATCCACCTGGGTCAACTGCTTCGTGCAGCCGATCGGCGGGCCCACCGGGCCGCCGCTGCCTGCGGCGCTGGCGCAGACGATCGCCACGCTGCGCGCCGGCGGCGGCGTCGGCTGCGACTTCTCGGCCTGCGACGAGGTGGTCGCCACACTCCGCGCCTTCGACGACGCATGCGCTCGCGCACTGCCCGAGGGGCCACGACCCGGGGCGATGATGGGGGTGCTGCGGGTCGACCACCCGCAGATCGAGGCCTTCATCGGCGCCAAGGACGCTGGCGGTCTGACGCACTTCAACCTGTCGGTCGCGGTCGACGACACCTTCATGCACCAGGTGCAAGCCGGCAACCCGCAGGCCCGCGCGGTGTGGAAGCGACTGGCCCGCAGCGCGTGCGACCATGGTGAACCCGGCGTGCTGTTCATCGACACCATCCGGCGCGACGACAGCCTGGGCTGGTGCGAGACGATCCAGGCCACGAACCCTTGCGGCGAACAGCCCTTGCCGGCGTACGGCAGTTGTTGCCTGGGATCGTTCGACCTGACGCGCTTCGTCCGCAGGCCCCTCGAAGCCGACGCCGCCTTCGACCATGCGGCACTGGCCCGGGTCGTGCCTGACGCCGTGCGCATGCTCGACAACGTGATCGACCTGACGCCCTGGCCGCTGCCCGAGCAGCAGGCCGAGGCGCAGCGCACCCGGCGCATCGGCCTGGGGGTGACCGGGCTGGCTGACGCGCTCATCCTGCTGGGCTTGCATTACGGCAGCCCAGCCGCGCGGCACGCCGCTGCCGCAGTCGTGCGCACCCTGCGCGACGCCGCCTTCGACGCCAGCATCGCCATGGCGAGGGAGCGCGGACCCTGCCCCGCCTTCGACGCGCCGCACCACCTGCGTCCGCCGGGCTATGCCTCGCGTTTGCCAAAGGCGCTGCGTGACCGGATCGCCCGGCATGGGCTGCGCCACTCGCACCTGCTGTCGATCGCGCCAGCAGGGAGCATCAGCCTGGCCATCTGCGGCGGGGTCAGCACCGGGATCGAACCCGTGGTGGCGTGGCGTCTGCATCGGACGACCCGAGATCACGCGGGCGACAGCCAGCCCCACGCCCTGAGCGACCCCGCGTGGCGCTTGCACCGCCGAAGGCATGGCGCGTCAGCCGCTCTACCCCCGGCCTTCGTGACCGCGCAGGCCCTGCGCCCGGCCGGCCATCTGGCGATGCTGGGCGCGCTGACGCGGCTGATCGACGGCTCGATCTCCAAGACGATCCCGCTGACGCCGACCACCTGCGCGGCCGACGTGGCACGTCTGCTGTCACGCGCCTGGCGCATGGGAGTCAAGGGCCTCGCGGTTTATCGTGACAACCCGGTGATCCCGACGGTATGGAGGTGCCGACGACTCGGGCCGTAAACTTCCGCTGCCGCTGCCATGACCCGAAAGCCCCAGCCCCGCGCGACCGACACGACGAGCCGAGAGGCCGCCGGTGCGCCCGCCACGCTCGGTATGGTGGCCGAAGCAGCGGGCGTGTCCGCCAGCACGGTCTCGCGCATCCTCAACGGCACCGCAGCCGTCAGCGACGAGAAAAAGCAAGCCGTCTACGACGCCATCGCGCGGCTGGGCTTCGTGCCAAATCCCGTGGCCCGCGGGCTGGCCGGCGGGCGCACGCTGAGCATCGGCGTGGTCACGCAGGCACTGGACAGCCCTTTCTATGGCAGCGCGCTCAGCGGCATCGAAGACACGCTGGACCGACACGGCTACAGCGCACTGTTCGTCAGCGGCCAGTGGGACGCCGTCGAAGAGGCGCGTTGCATCGAGGTGCTGCGTGCACGTCGGGTCGACGGGATCATCGTCCTGACCGGCCGACTGACCGACGCGGCGCTGCGGGAAGTGGCGCGCGCGCTGCCGGTGGTCGTCACAGGCCGGCGTCTGAGCGCGCCCAACCTGGTCGCGCTGGATTTCGACAACGCCGAAGGCGCGAGGCTGGCGACCCGCCACCTGCTGGACCTAGGGCATCGACGCATCGCCTTCATCACCGGCAACGCCCATCACCCCGATGCGGTCCAGCGTCTGCAAGGCTACCGCACGGCCCTGCGTGAGGCCGGGCTGAGCGCGGACGAAGCGCTGGTCGAGCCAGGCCTGTTCCACGAGGAAAGCGGTGTGATGGCGATGGAGCGGCTGCTTGATCGTGGCGCGTCGTTCTCGGCTGTGTTCGCGGCCAACGACCAGATGGCCATCGGCGCCTGCCTGGCTCTGCACCGGCGCGGTCATCGCGTGCCGGTCGATTGCTCGGTGATCGGCTTCGACGACTTGGCGATGTCGCGCTACTGCATCCCGCCGTTGAGCACCGTGCAACACCCGAGTTACGAGATCGGTCGCCTGGCCGCGCAAGCCATGCTGCGGCTGCTGGCCGGCGAAACCCCCGAGCCGGACGTGCCGGCACCGAGGGTGGTGGTGCGCGAGTCCACAGGGCGACCAGCCGCCGGCTGAGGCCGCCGCCCAGGGCGGTGGGCGCGATCGCGGTCGCGCCAATGGCGCACGGCGGGGATGTCCCAGGGCTGAACCTGATTCAGGACTAACCCTGACTTGACACCTCGACACCGTGGGCAAGAGAATATGAAAGCGCTTTCATAAAGCCTCTCTCTCGGCACCAGATCGTTGATCAGCGCGCCGAAGCAACGGTCCTTCGAGACCGCAGGGTGGCCCGCAAAAGTGCGCTCCAGAACACCGCGTCCCCAGTCATCACAGAGGCCTGAACATGACGTCAACCGCTCACCGCAGCACCCGTCGAGCTCTACTCGTCTCCACAGCCGCGGCTGTGGCCCTGCCCGGCGTCTCGCCGGCCTGGGCCTCGACGCCCGTGACCCTGACGGTGGCCGCCTTCCCGGCGCTGGATGAAATCGTCAAGGCGGCGCTGCCCGCTTTCGCCAAGACCCACCCGCACGTCACGGTCAAGGTGGTGAGCCGCCAGTTCACCGACCACCACTCCGCGATGACCACGGCACTCTCGACGTCGAGTCAGTTGCCCGACGTGATGGCGCTGGAGGTGGGCTACGTGGGCCGCTTCGCACAAGGCGGCGGGCTCGAGGATCTCAGCGCCAAGCCCTACGACGCCGCGCAGCACCGCCAGACCTGGGTGCCCTACGCCGTCGACCAGGGCAGCCATGAAGGCCGCATCGTGGCCATCCCCAGCGACATCGGCCCGGGCACGTTGCTGTACCGCAGCGACATCGTCGCGCAGGCCGGGCTGAAGGAGGCCGACCTGACGGGGTCCTGGGAAGGCTACGTCGAAGCCGGCAAGCAGCTCAAGGCGCGCACCAATGCCTACCTCGTGGCGCACGCCCGCGAGATCAAGGACATCATGATCCGCACCGGCGTGGCCCCTGGTGAGGGCCTGTACTTCGACCGCGAGTCTCGCGTGCTCGTCGACACGCCGCGCTTCACGCGCGCCTTCGAGCTCGCCCGGCAGGTGCGGCAAGCGGGCCTGGACGCCCGCATCGGCGCCTGGAGCAACGAGTGGACGACGGCCTTCCGGCGCGGCACGCTGGCCACGCAGATGACCGGCGCCTGGCTGGCGGGCCACCTGAACAACTGGCTGGCCCCTGACACCAAGGGCAAGTGGCGCGCCGCCGGGCTGCCCGGGGGTGTGGCAGCAGCCTACGGTGGCAGCTTCCTGGCGATTCCGCGACGGGCCGATGCCTCACGCAAGGCTGCCGCGTGGGATCTGATCCGCCTGCTGACGCTGGACCGCGGGATGCAGCTGGCCGCCTTCAAGTCGCAGGACGCCTTCCCTGCGTTGCTCGCTGCGCATGATGACCCCTTCTTCGCCGAGCCGCTGCCCTTCCTGGGCGGCCAGCCCGCTCGCACGCTGTGGCGCGACACCGCACGTCGCATCACGGCCGTGCAGGTGCACCGGCAGGACGCTTTCGCCGAAGAGGTGGTCAACACCGAGCTCGACAAGGTGCTGGACCAGGGCAAGGCCGTGGCCGCCGCGCTGGCCGATGCCAAGCGTCAGGTCGAACGCCGCGCCCGCCGCTGATCGAACCAGCGCCAGCCGCCCGGGCATGCATTGAATTACGTCTGAACAACCGCCAAGCGTACGAGCATGCCGCGGCTTCGCCTGCCCGCCCTGTCCCCGCGCTGGGCGCCCTACGTCTTCATCAGCCCCTTTCTGGCGCTGTTTGCGGTGTTCGGCGTCTTCCCGCTGCTGTTCTCCTTGGTGCTGGCCTTCCACACCTGGGAGCCGGCCAGCGGGCTGGAGTCGATGCAGTTCGTCGGGCTGGAGAACTTCGTGTTCGCCATCGACGACGAGTGGTTCTGGAAGTCACTGGGCAACACGGGCTGGCTGGCCGTGGCCTCGGGGCTGCCACAGCACTTGGTGGCGATCCCGCTGGCGGTGTTCATCCATCGATCGATCCGGCGCTGGCGCGACGTCGTGCTCGGCGCGTGGTTCCTGCCCTACATCACCTCCACCGTGGCCATCGCGATCATGTTCAGCGCGATGTTCTCCACCGACTTCGGGCTGATCAACCAGGGCTTGCTGTGGTTGGCTCAGTTGCCGCTGATCGGCGGATGGTTCCCGGCAGACCCCGTCGACTGGCTGGGGCGCCCGGAGAACATCAAGCCCGCGATCGCGCTGATCGTGTTTTGGCGCTTCGTCGGCTTCAATGTCGTGCTTTACCTCGCCGCGCTGCAATCGATCCCGAAGGACCTGTACGAAGCGGCCACGCTCGACGGTGCCAGCCCCGTGCGCCAGTTCTGGCACATCACGCTGCCCAACCTGCGACCGATGATCGTCTTCGCCACCACCCTCACCGTCATCGGCGGGCTGCAGTTGTTCGAAGAGCCCTTCATCCTCACCGGCGGCCGCGGAGGCTCGGACCAGGCGGCGATGACCACGGCCATGTACCTGTACCGCATGGCCTTCGAATTCAACGACTTCGGCGCGGGCAGCGCAATGTCCTGGATGCTGTTCGGCATCGTCGCGCTGTTGACATGGCTGACGAACCGGGCACTCGACCCGAGGCGCCGCCAAGGAGGCGGGTCATGAGCGCGACAGGACGATCCCGAGTGCTCATCGCGATGCACGCCGGGCGGAGGACGGTCCCGTGAGCGCGACCTTGCAAGCATCGGACACCTTGCCCGGCGAACGCGCCGGCATGTCCCGGGCGTTGGCGTTGGCCTTCGTCGCCGGGGGCGCCGTCGTCATGCTGGCGCCTTTCTGGTTCATGTTCGTCTTCGCCACGCACTCGCGTACGGAGATCATGAGCCTGCCACCGCCGGTGTTCTTCGGCGCAGAGCTGCTGGACAACGTGCGCGTGCTGACCGAGCGACTGCCCTTCTGGCGGAACCTCGGCTGGAGCCTGTACGTCGCGCTGCTGTCCACGGCACTGACATTGCTGTTCTGCTCGATGGGCGGCTACGCCTTCGCCTGCTTCGACTTCCGCTTCAAGAAACCCCTGTTCCTGCTGGTGCTCGGCACCATGCTGCTGCCGGGCTTCATGAACATGATCCCGGCCTTCATGATCATGGACCGCCTGGGCTGGATCGACCAGCCGCGTGCGCTGTACATCCCCGGGGCGGCGGGCGCCTTCGGCATCTTCCTGATGCGTCAGTTCATCGTCGGGGCCGTCCCGCGCGAGCTGATCGAAGCCGCGCGCATGGACGGCTGCGGCGAGTTCTCGATCTACCTTCGCATCGTGCTGCCGCTGATCAAGCCGGCGCTCGGCACGCTGGGGCTGGTGACCTTCATCGCCTCCTGGAACAACTTCATCGGCGCGCTGATCGTTCTGCGCAGCCCCGAGATGTTCACGCTGCCGCTGGCGCTGCGCACGCTGCAGAGCCCTGTGGACACCGAGTGGGGCGCGCTGATGGCCGGCGCGGCCATTGCCACGCTGCCGCTGCTGGTGCTGTTCGCGCTGTCATCTCGACAGTTGATCTCCGGTCTGACGGCGGGTGCCGTCAAGTGAATCCAAGCCTGCGAAGAACAACCTGAACATCATGAACAGTCTGGCCGAAACCCGCGCAATCTCCCGCAGCATCGATCCGGCGATGATCTTCCCTGCCGACTTCGTCTGGGGCGTAGCCACCAGCGCGGCGCAGATCGAGGGCGCGGCGTTCGAGGACGGTCGCGGCGAGTCCATCTGGGACCGCTTCTGCCGGCAGCCCGGGGCGATCGCCGACGGCAGCCACATCGACGTCGCCTGCGACCACTACCACCGGCTGGACGAAGACCTCGACCTCATCGCCTCGCTGGGCGTGAACGCGTACCGGTTCTCCGTGGCGTGGCCACGCGTGCAGCCGCAGGGGCGTGGCGCCTGGAACCCGCAGGGCCTGGACTTCTACCGGCGCCTGGTCGACGGCCTGCGCGCGCGCGGTCTGCAGGCCCACGTGACGTTGAACCACTGGGACCTGCCCCAGGCCCTGCAGGAGCAAGGCGGCTGGGCCGCACGCGAGACGGTCGACTGCTTCGTCGATTACGCCCGCGGCATCGCGCGCCACCTGGGCGACGGCCTGACGGCGTTGACCACACACAACGAGCCCTGGGTGATGTCGATGCTGGGTCACGACAGCGGCATCTTCGCCCCGGGCATCAAGGACCGCGCCACCGCCATGCAGGTCTCGCACCACCTGCTGCTCAGCCACGGCCGGGCCCTGCGCGCCCTGCGGGACGACGGCTTCGACAAGCCCATGGGCATCGTGCTGAATCTCGCGCCGCTGCTGCCGGCCACGCCTTCGGCCGCGGACGTGGAGAAGACCCGGCTCGAGGACGGCCTGCTGCTGCGCTGGTACCTCGACCCGCTGTTCGGGCGCGGCTACCCGCAGGACGTCCTGAACCATCTGGGCGCGCAGGCGCCGCGGATCGAGCCCGGCGACCTCGACACCATCGCGCAGCCGCTGGGCTTCCTGGGCATCAACTATTACTCCCGCTCGGTCGTCAGCGCTGCGGGCAGCTACGACGTGCGCGCGAGCGTGCTGCCGCTGACCGACATGGACTGGGAGATCTACCCCCAGGGCTTGACCGAGTTGCTGCTGCGCCTGCACCGCGACTACCCGCTGCCGCCCACCTACGTCACCGAGAACGGCGGGGCCTTCCCCGACCGCCTGGTCAACGGGCAGGTTCACGACGCCGACCGCATCCAGTACCTGAACGAGCATATTGGCGCCGTCGGCGTGGCCCTGCGCCAGGGCGTGCCGATGGCGGGCTACATGGTGTGGAGCCTGCTCGACAACTTCGAATGGGCCTCGGGCTACGCCAAGCGCTTCGGCATCGTGCATGTGGACTACGAGACCCAGCGCCGCACGCTCAAGGACAGCGCACTGTGGCTGCGCGAGCTGCTGCGCCAGCAAGCCGAAGTGCACGCGCAGGCCCGGGGTGCGTCGAAGCCGGCCGCGGAGCGCTGACATGGGCCAGGTGACGCTGCGCGGGCTGCGCAAGCGCTTCGGCGCCACCGACGTCATCCGCGGTGTCGATCTCGAGATCGCCGACGGCGAGTTCATGGTCTTCGTCGGCCCCTCGGGCTGCGGCAAGACGACGACGCTGCGCCTGATCGCCGGGCTGGAGAGCGCGAGCGAAGGTGACATCCTGATCGACGACCGCCGCTGCAACGACATCCACCCCGCCCAGCGGGGTGCGGCCATGGTGTTCCAGAGCTACGCGCTCTACCCGCACATGACGGTGGCAGAGAACCTGGGCTTCTCGTTGCGCATGGCCGGCGTGGGCCGGGCCGAGCGCGACCGCCAGGTGCTGCAGGCGGCGCAGACGCTGCGCATCGACAGCCTGCTGCAGCGCCTGCCCAAGGAACTCTCCGGTGGACAGCGGCAGCGCGTGGCCATCGGCCGCGCCATCGTGCGCAACCCGCGCGTCTTCCTGTTCGACGAGCCGCTGTCCAACCTGGACGCGGCTTTGCGCGTGGACATGCGCATCGAGCTCAAGCGCATGCATGAAGAGATCGGCACGACCATGGTCTACGTGACGCACGACCAGGTCGAGGCGATGACGCTGGCCGACCGCATCGCCGTCTTCCGCGACGGCCTCATCGAGCAGGTAGGTGCGCCGATGGACGTCTACGAGCGCCCGGCCAACCGCTTCGTCGCGACCTTCATGGGCTCGCCCCGTGTCAACCTCGTCGAGCGTCCGGACGAGCATTCATCGCCGGCGCACCGGCGGCTGTGGGCGATGCTCGACCCGACCGACGGTCCAGAAGTCCAGAGTCTGGGCCTGCGCCCCGAGCACCTGCGTCTGCGCCCAGACCCTGGGCCAGATGATGTGAGCGCACGGGTGGAACTTGCGGAACACCTGGGCGACACGACGATCGCCCATCTGCGTGTGGACGGGGTGGATGACCTGCTGCGCGCCAAGCTGGAAGGTGACGCCTCGGGGCTGCGCGCCGGTCAGCAGGTCGCGCTGAGCACGACAGTGTCGACCCGCATGCGCTTCGACCAGGCGGGGATGCGGCTGGGCTGAGCTGCGCGACGCGGCGCCCCGATCAGGGCGCGTGGCGGGGTGCTCGCGACGACAAAGCACAAGGCTGCGACGACCCCAAAACCGCCCAACCCAGCCCGTCTACATCCAGCCGGGTGGATACATCCAGCCGGGTGGCGTCATGGAACCACCCGACCGTATGTCGGTCAAGATCTGCCCGTCAGTCACGCGTCCAGTAGACCTGGTCGATGTCGATAGGGGTGCTGTTGCCTGCGAAGCCGGCCGACTTGCCTGTCGTTTCATACCGGTCAGCCACCACCAGCGGCTGAGTGACTCGCGCCATGTCCAGCGTCGAGACTTGCATGCCAAAGGCCTTTTCCCCGGCGAGACCGGCCAAAGGGATGCGCAGGGTGTGCCACTGCCCGTCATTCGCATACCCATAAGCATTGCTGGCCGGGTCGAGTGACAGGAGTTTCAGGAACGCGGACTCATCGCCGCTGCTGCCCGTCATGAAGCCGAGCTCCAGCTTGCCCGGGTAGGTGGTGCGGATCGACAGGTGCAGCGCGCCTTGCGGCTCGAATCCGGACAAGTCCTCGGCCACGAGGCCGTCGGTCGACAGCGCGAAGGCAAAGCCCCAGCCCCAGGCGGCCGGGCCAGGCGTGATCCTGAGCACTTCGGCGCCCTCGACGGCATCGCCCGCCGGCACCGCGGCAGCCGTGCCTCCGGCCCAGGCAAGGGTGGACAACGGGTTCAACGGCTTCGCCTCGCCCGTCACCGCCACATCGGCCTGGATCGTGTACCGGCTCGCAGTCACGGTCGGGCCGACCGTGAACGGCAAGTGGTACACCGCGTCCGCATCGACATACCTTTCCGCAGTCCACTCTGCCTGCGGGAACAGGCTTTGCACGGCGTACCGCGCCCGACGGTTGACGTCGAACAGGCCCCATTTGTCATCACCCTGCTTCCACGGCTCGTCGAAGGCCTGGAACCAGAAGATCTTGTCGGGCGCGGTCGATCCACCCTCGGCAGCCCAGGCGCGCAGGCAGTCCAGGTACATCTTCTGGTTGACCGGGTGTGCGCGGAAGACTTCGCCGTCGGCGACCTCGGCCTTCCAGCCCGTTTCACCGATCACCACAGGTATCGCCCCGTGCCCGATCTTGCGCAGGTAGTTGCGCACCGCGTCGTGATCCTTGCGCGCCTTGGCCAACGCGCTGTCCATCATGGCCAACGCCCGAACGCTGTCACCCACCTCGCTTCGACGCCACTCCCAAAGGGCGTACTTGGTGTCGATCAAGGGGTAGGTGTGCATGGCCACATAGTCGATGGCCTCGACGATGGGCCGCGGATCGGGACCATCCGTCCCGGCGAAGAAGGCCCAGTTGTCGTCGGTGGTCACGGGTTGGGCCACGGCCGAACGAACTTGACGGATGTAGCCGAGCATGCGGTCCACCGTGACGCGATGCCCGCTCCACGACACCATGGCCTCGTTGCCGACGCTGACGCTCGCGACGATGCTGGGGAACTGACCTGCAAGCGCAATACCCCTGGCAATGTCGGCCTGGTTGGCCGTTTCGTCGGTCCCGATCCAAATACCAAGTTGCACCTTGAGGTCCAGTGCCTGATCGCGGATGACCTCCAGGGTCTGACGCGCGACCATGTCGTCGCTGCTGAACAGTCGAATCAAACCAAAGCCGGCACGGACCACCAGACGCAGATCCTGCTCGAGCATCGCCTTGGAAATCGTCTCGGTATCCCGGTTCGTGCTGCGATAAGGGGAGTAGTTGACGGCTTGCCGCTGAAGGAAATCCGCAGACAACGCACGCCGCTCGACGCCCGTGACGGGCAGGTTACCGCTCCCGCCACCGCAGGACGCGAGCAGCAAGGTAACCACAACGCCCAGGACGGCGCCCACCAGGAACCGCCCGAAGCGCCGGGCGGGCGGAAAGAATTCTTGCCGGGATGAGCTCAAGGCACTGCCCCTCAGAACGTGTAGACGGCACCCAGACCGAACCAGTTGCCGGTGCGATGGACTCGCGAATCCACCCCCGAGAACGCCGAATTCGAGGGCATGGACATGGGAGACAGCCCCAGGCGGCCGTAATACACCGCACCGGCGAGCGCGTAGACCTGCAGTCCGTTGCCGAAGTCATGGTTGAGGCCCAGCGACCCGATCCACGCCGAATTGCTCTGCCCGCGCTCGCTAGGGTTGGCGGTGCTCGCCTTGCCCAGATAGGTCATGCCCGCAGAGGCGGTCCAACGGCCTTCCTTGCGCCGAACGCCGAGCATCAGGTCGGTCGAACTGGCCGAATAGCCCGGGTTGGCCACCCCGTTGCGCGTGCCGCCCCAGTCCACGTTGAACATCGTGTTCCACTGCGCCCCGGAGGTGCCGGTGGCGGGCGTGGTGATGATGGCGTCGGCACCACTCCAACGGTTGTGCCGGATGCCGCCCGAGACCTCCCAGCGGGCATCGACGGCGTAGCGGGCCATCAACATGACGATGGACTGGCTCGAGTCCTTGAGCTTGGCGTCATCGGCCGGGAAAGGCGTCAGCCCCGTGAACGGGCCGTGGCCCCAGGCCTGCGGTGTGCCGTTGCGAGCTTCCTGGGCGATCGTGTCGATCACCAGATCTCCGTGGACATACTGTCCGTACAGTTCCAGCAGCCGAGGCTTGTGGATGCGAAACCCGGTGTCTCCGGTGTCATAGGAGGCCTCGAGTGCGAGATCCCCGCCCGCCACGTCGAACAAGCGGGAGGAGTATCGAACCGCTCGCGTCAACAATCCATACCCTGCGCCGCTGGAAGCCCAGGGGTCGGCCTGTCCGACGTTGCTGCCGTAGGGATAGTCGGCCACGGCCCAAGCGCGCGCAGGCATGGCGCCGATCGCCAGACGCCCGAAGTCTTCGTGGGACAACGCCACATTGCGCTCGTAGAAAAAGCCGGGGATGTCGTCGTCACCGTCCCGCCGACGCTGGCTGACCAGACCGGACAACTTGACACCCTGCCCCAGATCGAAATTGGCCGCAAGCCAGGGCTGGAACAGGACAACCTGAGTGGTCCGCGTGTCGAATGGCGCACCCGAGACCAAGGCATCGGCCCAGGCCCGCTGCTTGTTCTCCAATGGCTCCACCTGGCAGGTGGGGCACTGCTTGCTGGCACGGACGAATTCACTCTTGACGAAGCCGGTCAAGGTGAACGGACCGAAGTCCACCGCCCCGACCGCAGCAGACAGCACCGCCAGGCTGGCACCCACGAATCCGACCCTCGCGCTGCGGCCGAGAGCGGCAGCCCAGGACACCGATGATCGTGGTTGTCCGGCTTGTGGCGGCCCGGCCGGCACGTGCCCGACCGCTGAAGAATGGATCATGAGGGAGCCCCGCATGAAGGGCGCGCGGCGAACGTCACCACGCGATCGATTGATCGGCAATACGACTCGCAGACTGCAGACACCCAAAGTCTGAAAGCGCTTTCAAGCATAGCTCACGCCGTCGTGACGGGTCAAGACGCAGCACATCGGTGTTTCCCCGATCTGCATCGACACAACCCATGTCGACCGAGGGTAAGTCCCGACATTGAGGTTTGAAAGCGCTTTCATTAACATCCGTGCTGTCGTTGCCGAGGTTGAAGCCATGCTGTCCAGATCCTTGTTCGTCGCGCCGTGCATCGCCATGACGATGGCGGCCGGCGTTTGTCAGGCAGCGACTCCCGTCGTGCTCGGTGCCGCCAAGGTGCTGACCGCGCCACGGACCTCGGCCGAGAACGCACCGTCAGACCCGTCGCTGCGCACGGTTGCCATGGCGGCGCGGGCAGCACCCACCAACCAGTGGTATTCGAACCTGATGTACCCCGGGCCCGCCGAGCCCGTCTTCGCCCATCCCCTGACGGTGCGGGCGCTGCCGCAAGGGCTGGAAGTGGCGCTGCCGCAACTCACTGCCGTCCCCACCGAGCGACAGGACACGGAAATACGCGCCGTCCATCAGGACGCACTCCTGGTGTCGCCCACTGGGTTCACTTCAGACGCTGCCCGGCTCGCGGACACGGGAGACTGGTCCGTGCAGTTGTCATGGCAGAAGTCGACCCAGACGCCCGCGGCTGCGTCGAGCACGCCCGCTGCATCGGCGGGCAAGGCCGAGGAAATGCTGGCCACCGTCGCACATGGCAGCCCGTACGCGCAGTTCAGCGTCACGAGCGGGGGCTTTACCGTGACGCTGCCGCCGCAGTCGCAGGCGTCGGTCCTGTCGCCGCATGTGCTGCGGGTGCAGACGCGCAACGCCCGGTACGCCGCCTTCGCGCCCACCGGGTCCGCCTGGGCCGAATCGGCACCTGGCATCTGGAAGCTGGATACCGGCGGTGCAGCGGCCTACCTCAGCGTTGCCGCCCTCCCCGACCAGAGCGAGGCCTCGTTCGAGCTTCTGCAACGCCATGCCCATGCCTTCGTCAAGAGCACGCGGGTCGAGTGGAGGTACGACGCCGCAGCCAGTCAGGTGACCACCCGCTTCGTCGCCACCACCCAGATGATGGAGGGCGCGCCGCAACCGCCACTGCTCGGCCTGTACCCGCACCACTGGTTCCAGAACTCGACCGTGGAAGGCAGGCTCGGCCCCAGCTACCGGACGTTGCGAGGAGAGATACGCCTGCTGGCTTCAAGTGAGTTCACCACCAGCGTGCGGTATCACGGCTTTGTGCCGCGGTGGCCCGGGCTCACCAAAGACGTGGCGCCACAGGTGGACCTGCTTCAGGACCTGATGAAAACCGATCTGCGCAACGCCCGGCGCATGATGCTGGAGATCGGCAAAGGCTCCTACTGGCAAGGCAAGGGCCTGCAGCGCATCCTGAAACTGGCAGACGTCTTCGAGGCACAAGGCGACGTCCGCGGCCGTGACCGGCTGCTCGAACTTGTCCGCGGTCGGATGGAGAGCTGGTTCTCGGGCGAAGATCGAAAGACCTATTTCGTACTGGACAAGCGCATCGGCACGGTGCTGGCGCACCCGGAGGAGTACTTCAGCATCGAGCAGATGAACGATCACCACTTCCACTACGGATACTGGATCCGCAGTGCTGCCGAAGTGGCGCTGCGGGACCCTGCGTGGGCCGCCTCAGACCGGTGGGGCCCGATCGTCGACCTGCTGATCGCCGACATCGCCACCACACGCCGCGGCGCCGCCGACTTCCCCTTCCTGCGCCACTTCGACGCATACGAAGGGCACTCCTGGGCTTCGGGCAACGCCATGGGGGGCTGGGGCAACAACCAGGAAAGTTCATCCGAGGCGGTCAACGCCTGGGTCGGCCTGATCCTGTGGGGCGAACTGCGCGGCGACAAGGCGCTTCGGGACCTGGGCATCTGGATGTACACCACCGAAATCGAGGCCATCCGCCACTACTGGTTCGACGTGCACGGCCTGGTGCTGCCCAAGGAGTACAAGAGCGCCGAAGTCAGCATGCTGTTCGGCGGCAAGATCGCCCACAACACATGGTGGACCGACGAGCCGCGACAGATCAAGGGCATCAACCTGCTGCCCATCACCACCGCTTCCACCTATCTCGGGCGCGATCCGGCATTCGTACGCCGCAGTCTGGGCACTCTGGAAGAGGAGAGCAGGATCTTTGCCTCGCGCGGCAAGGTGGCCAAACCTGCGGACATCTGGCAGGACATCTTCGCGAAATACCTCGCCCTGGTGGACCCGACGGCCGCGCTTGCTCAGTGGGACCGGTGGGGCTCGTTCGAACTCGGCGACACCCGCTCGCACGCGCTGCATTGGATGCTGACGCTGCAACATCTGGGGACACCGGATTTCAGCGTCACCGCGGACACGACGCTCTACACGGTGCTGCGCAACACCGAGGGTCGACGCACCTACATGGCCTACAACGCCACCCGCACGCCGCTGACGGTGCGGTTCAGCGACGGCACGGTGCTGGAGGTTGCGCCCTTCGAGTTGCGCACACAGCGCGACAAGCAGCCCTAGACGCCCGCCCGGATACGCCACGCGGCCTATCGGACGAACCTGCAGTCAAGCACATGAATCGACGGAGATGAAAGCGCTTTCATTTCTGTTCCCTCTTTCTCCGGGTGATCAACCCCAGCATCGGAAGACCACGCCATGAGCCAGACGCGCAAGCAACGCCTGCAAAGTGCACAGCCACGCCGCCCGACCAAGCGAGATGCAGTCCTGGGAAGCCTGACCCTGGGCGCGCTGTGGGCCCTGGCGGCGCAGGCCGATCGAGGCGCAGAGCCTACCGAAGACAAGCTCGCGGCGGATCTCGCGGCTGGCCTGCGGTCGTCGCACCGTGCGGCGCCGCTGACATCGGACTCGGAAGCCGGCACCACGTCAACGGTGCCTGCTGAAGTGAGCACGCTGAGCCAGGAACTGCGCCGACTTGTAGCCGGTCTGGAAGCGGAAGCCGCAGGTCCGCGCACGCCGGCGCGTGCGCCGGCGCCCGATGGGCTGGGACTGGTGCCGCCTGTGGATGACCCGACCCTGCGGATAGAGACAGCCTCCGCGCAGGGGCACGATACGCCCGTCGTGGCGACTCGTCAACAGGAGACGGCTGTTGTCGGGGACGCTGCAGCGTCATCAGCAGGCCAGACCGCACCGGACCACGTCGTGGTTGCCGACACGCCGGCAGAGTCGTCCGGGTCGGCATCTGGCGCGGGCGCCGATGTGATCGTGGTGGAAGCGGCGGCTGCGCCGGCGGCTGTGGCAGCCGGCGGGCTGTCGACGTCGATGCTGCTGGGCGCCGTTGCAGGTGTGAGCGCACTGGTGGGTCTTGCAGGCAAGGGCCTGACCGCACAGGCACCCACCGCCCCTACGCCAGCCGCCCCGCCCCCGCCGCCAGCGCCTTCCGGGCCGGCCACGGTGGCCTTCGACGCCCGCGTGATCGACGGATATGTCAAGGGCGCAACCGTCTTCTACGACGCCGACGCCGACGGCGTGCTGGACGCTGGCGAAGTTTCCACCGTCACCGACGACCAGGGGAACTTCGAGTTGACCGGTGTCACGCCAAGCGCGAACGGCCGCATCGTGGTCCTGGAAGGCGGCACCGACATCGAGACCGGCAACCCGGTCGGCCGGCTGATGTCCTCGGGCGACCCGACGGTGAAGGTGGTCTCGCCGCTGACGCTGGTGCTGGCACTGAACCCAGAACTCACAGAGGCAGAGCTGAAAACCGCGCTCGGCCTGCCGCAAAGCCTGGACCTGGAGGCTTTCGATCCCATCGCCGCGATGGATGCGGGCAGCGCAGAGCA